>NZ_SSXE01000211.1:30767-50037 GCF_021699195.1 Nonomuraea sp. MG754425
GGTTCTCCACCGCGGTCCGCTCACGGACCTTCGGGGTCACGCAGACGTGGTCGGCGGGCCGCGCCTCCCGCCAGACGAAGCCGGCCAGGCAGGTGTCCGAGCCCGGCTCGGTCAATGCGGCAGCGGCGGCGCAGGGAGCGGCGATCACAGCGGCGGCGGCCAGCGCGGCCATGGCGGCGGTGACGGACTTCATCATCTTCTCCTAGGTGGACGGTGGTGCGCAGAGTGATCGCGACTCAGCAATGCTTGCTCAGCGACATGTGCTCGACCAGGTCGAACAGATCCGGGTCGAACCGGCCGCCGGCGATCCAGCGGTATCTCCGGAACGGGACGGGCAGGTTCTTGACGAACTTGGTGCTGCTGCTCCCGGACACCCGCAGCTCGCCCAGCACGGCGCGATCCTCATCGAGCAACCGCGCCCACATCAGCCAGGCGTCGTCGCCGTCCGCGCTGAAGGCGGTGGCGTCGAGCCGCGCCGTGCCGTCCGAGTACAGCGTCCACTTGGCGCCGGGGACGATGCTGCAGTCGCCCGTCGTCATGGAACGGTTCCAGGTGAACGTCTTCTGATCGAGGGAGGCGGCGTTCGCCGTCTCCGTGGCCGGAAGCGCCAGGCCGATGGCGAGGGCGGCCAGGGCCACGAGCGTGCCCGCTGTCCTGCGTACGGGGGTCATGAAACGTTTCCTTTCTGCCGGTCGGAGTGAATCTTCGAGGCGGACTCTCATCCGCGCGGGGTCAGCGCCTACCGAGCGCGGCGCGAAGCCCGAACCAGCCGATGGCGGCCACAAGCGCAACCTGCAGCAGGTATCCGATCGCGGCGGCCACGGGGCTGGACGTCCCGGTCGGCAGCGCGACGAACACGACGACGAACACGACGCCCGCGATCGACAGCCACCGCGGCATCGCCTTCGACAGCAGCGTCCCGATGAGTGCGGCCAGCACGCCGGCCGCGATCGCGAGCTGGGAGCCGATGATCGCCGGAACGAGCAGGTCGAGATGCGCGTTCAGGAGGTCGAACAGCTCCCGTCCCTCGGGCTCCGGCAGCACCGCTGGATCGGCCGCGTAGGCGAACGGCAGCGCCTCCGCGGTGATCACCAGCGCGAACAGGATCCCGCCGACGCCGATCGGCACAGCGCCGAGCAGGTTCAGCACGCGGCCCCTGCCATGGGCGAGCAGCGCGATGAAGATCGCCGCGGTGACCCAGGAAACCGCGTGGCCAGGGCCGCCGAGGTACAGGTTCATCGGCCAGTACGCGCCGCCGAGCGCTCGCACGTCGTCGTACCGGACCGTGCCGTCGAAGGGAGGTTCCCAGAACGCGAAGCCGGTACGGGCCGCAAGCGAGACCAGCAGCAGGACGAAGAGCCCGACGAGAGCGACCCGCCGTGGAGCTGACGCGGCGGCGGGGGCGGACGGCGGTATTGCGGCCCCGGCGAGTTCGGGTGCGGTCACGGTCGTCTCTCCCCTTCGATCGATCAGTGAGACGGCGCTGTTCGCGCTGCTTCGATCATCAGAAGAGGGCGTGCGCACCGCATCGGTGCTAGCACCTATCTTGCGTTCGGCCTGTTCAGGGCCCCTGGCGCCGGTTCGCGGCGGCGTTGTCCAGCCAGATGCGCGCGGCCTGCACGCGGCGGTTCGTGCCGGCCTCCTGCTTGAGGTCGAGCTTGATGAAGATCGCGCGCAGGTGGGCGTCGACCGTGCGCTCGGAGACGACGAGCTGGGCCGCTATTCCGGCATTGCTGGCGCCCTCGGCGAGGACGGCGAGTACTTCCGCCTCGCGAGGTGTCAGGCCCGGGACCGGCATCGCGCCCGGCGGGGCCGGAACCTCCTCCTCGTCCGGAACCGGCCGCTCGCCGGAGGTCAGCACGCGGGCGAGCCGTCCGGTCCCGGCCCAGGCGCCTCCGACGACGACGAGCGTCACGGCCGCGACCGAGAGGGCGAGCGCCGTGGCGCCGAGCCGGACGCCGGGAGAAGCGATGAGCGTCCCGACACCGATCACGACGAGGGACGCGGCGACGAGCCCGGTGCCTCGTACGACGATCTCCACGTGCCGGGGCTCAACGCCGCCCCGTGCGGCAAGCACCGCGCAGGCCGCGCTGAACGCCGAGGCCCCGGCGAGGGTGACGAGGAACGCGGCCGAACCCAGCGACGGCTCCACGGCTCCGGGGTCGCGGGCGATGGCCAGCAGGAGGCAGAAACAGACGGTGAGCGGAGCGCCGGTCGTTCCGGCCGCGGCGACCCCGATCCGTGCGCGGGCGGCCCCCGCCGAGCCGAGCGCGGCACGCCACAGGCTGATCGGGATGAGCAGCAGAGCCAGCACGCCCAGCAGCGTGGCCAGGCCGCCGAGCGGCTCGAGCGCTGTCCGCCAAGACTCCGGCGCGATGGTCGGCAGGCCGGTGAACGGGTCGCTCGGCGTCGTCAGCAGGGAGTTCGCGAGCGTCACTGCGATGATCGCCCAGGCGAGGACCCGATGCGTCCACGGTGCCCTTTCGCCGGTCCGGATGGCCGCTGACGCGGCGAGCTGCATGAGCGCGAGCGGCGGGATCCAGGCCGAACTCCAGATCGCGACCGCGAGTGCGGCGGTCGGGTTCCCGGTCGCGACCGCCCACACCGCCCAGGCGGCCACGCCAAGGTAGGTCAGCAGGGCGACGCAGAGCCAGGCGGCGAGCGTGCCGGAACGCCGGTTGCCCGCCGCGGTGAGCCGGGTGGCGGCGACAGCCGCGCCTGTGGCTGCCGTCGCCAGCGCGAGCACGCCGACCGGGTCGGTGGGAAAGCCGCCGTGACCAGCCAGCCGGAGCCCGAGCAGGGCGGCCACCGCGGCGGCCCCGGCACCCCCGGCGGCCAGGGGCAGGAGCCGGCCCGCGAACGGTGGCCGGGCGATGACGGTCATCCTGGTCCCACCCTCTGCCTCGTCATGGGTAGTCGGGCGCAGAACCCGGAGGGCGGCCGTGCTCCGTGCCTGACAACCCCAGATAACTTGTCAGGGAATGTTCCCCGGAAGTCCACTTGCCTGACATGCCTGACGCCTTTTCGGCACCCCAGATAACCGAGCCGTCATCGGCAGAGGCTTCGTTCGGCGGTGGTGGTGAGTGTCGTCGCTGCAGCCTGGCGTGTTGTGGCTTGAGGGGTGTAGCCGAGCATCTCAGGGCGGCAGATCGAGGCGGGACAAGTAGCGGCTGTTCATGGCCCAGGTCAGGAAGGACTCGAGTGGCCCTGCATGGGGACTTGGGGTGGGTGGCGTGCCAAGCGTCCAGGCCGGCTTGCCGCCGATATCCCCGTTGGCGGCACTGTCGGCATCTCCGCAGAGGTCCGCGAAGAGGTCCGTCAGGACGTCTCGGACGTCCCGCGGGACGTCGACGCCGTCGGCATCTCACTCATAGGCGCCCACACCCAGGGCAGGAACGTAGGGGTTGTCCGATCGCTGGGCGACCGTGAAGAACATGGCGAACCGGGCGGTGAAGACCGAATCCAGCGGATGGCGGGAGGTGACCAGGGCGTAGCCCGCTTCGTCCTGCGCGACGAGTGCGTCGAAGCGGCCCGCTTCCGGTTGCCCGATTCGCCGCCGGCCGCTGACTCCATCATCGCTCTCCGATAATCCCACCGCCGGCCGCGCATCGACGGCGAGTCCGGCCGTGTGACGCAGGAGCCACCGGGCGGCCGGATCCTGCCGCGTTCTGCCGCGCGCCTGGCAGGCGAGCGCCGCAGCCGGTTCGTGGCTTCCCCTTGGCCTGGCGCCTGGATATCACCACGCCGCTGAAGGGTGACCCGGCTCCCTGTACCTGGTGGATGGCGACCGGCAGGACCGGGACCGTGCAGCGGCGCCGGTGCCGGCGTGGCCGATCGCGCCGGCTCGCCGATGGCAGTGTCGCCGGTCGCGGTCCGCATGCCTCGGCCGTTCCGAACGGTTCCCTCCGGAGCGGGCGCGACCCCCGGGGCCACATCGAGTCCCGGGTGGCGAACTGGTCGCCGCCGCCGCTGAGGTCCGCGCCCAGCACCCGTTCGCTCCCGCCCGGGCGGGTGGCAGACCTCTCGCGATGATCCGACGGAGGCGGGAACCGCAGGCGGCTGCCGCCTCCGTCGCCGTGAGAGCAGGAGCGAGGCGACGCTGCCGGCACCGTCCGATTCCGTATGCACCCGCCACCTGGCCGGTGGCGGGTGCCGGAACGGTCTCCCGGTCACCGACGCGGATGCCGGGTCACCTCACGTGGCAGGACTTCGGGTCCTTGCACGGCTTGGGTTTCGGTTTCGGGCAGTGCTTGCCGTGGCACGGCTTCTTCTCGACGGCGATGCGAGCCCGGGCCTGATTCGACCGGACGGCTCCGCCGTCGGCCGTGGCCACCGCGACGTTGACGACCTCACCTCGCTTCGCGTCGGCCCACGTGATCCGGTACCTGCCGGTGCAGACGATGCTGTCGCCCGGCTGTCCGGCCGGGGCGAGAGTGGTCGCCCTGCAGGTCACCCCGGTCACGCGGTCGTCGGCGAGGTCGATGTCCGTCAGCTCCGTGCTGCCGGTGTTGGTGACGGTGTAGGTGTACGTCACCGTCTGGCCCACCCGGTAGCGGCGGGAGCCGTCCACCGTCTTCGTGAGCCGCAGGCCCCGCTCCGCCCTGGCCCGCAGTGTGACGCTGTCGGGCGGCGACTCCACCCGGGTGCCGCCGGAGCGACCGCTCGCGGCGGCCAGGTTGACGACCGTCCCCCGTGCGGCGTCGGCGTCCGTGATGGTGTACCTGCCGGTGCAGGTCGTGGACGCGCCCGGGGCCAGCGTCGTGGCCTCGCAGGTCACGTCCGGTACGAGTTCGTCGGTGACGGCGATGTCCGTCAGTTCGGCGTTGCCGGTGTTGGTGACCCGGTAGGTGTAGGTCACCTCATCACCGGCCTCGTACACGCGGCCGGTGTCGGCCGACTTCTCCAGCCGCAGCCCCAACTCGGAGCTGACCAGCAGGGTGATGTCGTCGGGCGGTGACTCCACCCGGGTGCCGTTCGCCTGCCCGGTCGCGGTGGCGGTGTTGGTGACCGAACCGGCCGAGGCGTCGGCGTCCGTGATGGTGTACCTGCCGGTGCAGGTGGTGCTGTCGCCGGGCTGTCCGGCCGGGGCGAGGGTGGTCGTCTCGCAGGTCACCCCGGTCACGCGGTCGTCGGTGACGGCGACGCCCGTCAACTGCCGGGGGCCGGTGTTGGTGACGGTGTAGGTGTAGATGACCTCGTCACCGGCCCGGTAGACGTGGTTGTCGTCCGCCGACTTCTCCAACCGGATGCCAGGCCCGGACTGAACCTCCAGGGTGACGCTGTCAGGCGGTGATTCCACCCGGGTACCGTTCGCCTGCCCGGTCGCGGTGGCGGTGTTGGTGACCGAACCGGCCGAGGCGTCCGCCTGAGTGACGACGTACTCGCCGGTGCAGGTGATCGTCTCGCCCACGGCCAGCGTGTTCTGCGGGCAGATGATCTCGGTGACCCGGTCGTCGGTCACGGTCACGTTCGTCATCGGCACGCCGCCGGTGTTGGTCAGCACGTACTCGAACGGCACCCGCGTGCCCGGAGTCAGCGGGGTGGGTGGCGGCGGAGCCTGGGAGACCTGCTTGACCAGGTTGAGCTGCGGCAGCGCGGCCGCCGGGTGGACGGTGAGGTTCCGGATGAGGTGGACGTCGGTGAACAACCCGGTCGACGCGGCGAAACCGAACTTGTACGTGCTGGGCACCGGTCGGGGCGCGGGAGTCGACAACACCTGTTGCGCGCCGTTGCCGTCGTGGAAGTCGATCAGCACCGTGAGCAGCGGGTCGGGCGCCGGGGAGACCTCGACGGTCACCGTACGGCGCGAGGGGGCCAGCAGCGCCTCGGCCTCCTGCGGCGTGGCGTCCGCGGGCACCTCGGTGGTCGGCCCGTGCAACTCGCCCGGCAGAGTGGACGGCCAGGGCCCTGTCGTCGAGAAGTTGCTGGTGGTCGCGTCGAGGAAGCAGTAGCCGTCGATGTCGTCTCCCGGCCCGCGCACGGTCACCATGTTCGCGCCGGGCGCCGGGACCCGGAAGACGGTGCCGGCGGGGGAGCGGTCGGCGCAGCCGTTGCCGCGGTGCTCCCAGTCGCCGAAGTAGTTGCCGAGCACATCCAGGCCGACACCCACGTAACCGCGGTTCACCCCCGGGAGGAAGGTGGCGTCGGGGTTGTCGTCGGGCTGCTTCTGCGCGTAGCCGAGGCTGCCGCCGAAGGCTCCGGGCGCGGTCAGCGACGCGGCGCCGTCGATGAGGAAGAACGAGATGCCGTCGGCCGGTGGGTTCGTCGTGCCTCCGTACTGCCACTGGTCGAACGTGACGACCAGGCCCTGGTTCGCAGGGAGGGCATGGTTGTAGAGCACGGCGGCGGACTGGTCGTTGGAGGCGTCGGTGAGTCGCAGGTAACCGTACGGCGCGGCGTCGTCCGGCGGTACGGGGCCGGACGCCCCGGCCGGGCAACCGGTGAGCGGGTGGGTGCCGGGGCCAGTTGCCGGAGCCTGGGGCGCGCCGGTCAGGCAGGCGGGCCCGAACGCCTCGAACCCCGCGATCGCCTCGGCCCCGGTGAACGTCTCGTCCACCAGCGGTACGCCGACGGGCTGAGCGGCGGCCGGCTGCGCGAGCGGGGCCATGGCCGCAAGGGTGAGGCAGACCACCGGCAGTGCCGAAAACCTGGGAACTCCCATGAACACATCTCCAGGAGGCAAGATCGCAGAACTTTGGTCAGGGTTGTTCTGGGCGAGCCGGGGAGGCGGAACCGGGCGCACGCCCGTACGCCTCGCTTGCATGGCCGGAAGAACGCAAGACGGAAGGTCTGGAGCGTTGTTCGCACAGAACCTCGCTGCGGACCAGCCACTACATCGCGGATGTTGCGCACCCAAAGCTATCAATTATGCGAAATCCAGCTACCTGGATATGTGTCGGGCGATGACAAACGGATGTCATTTCTTCCGCAATAATCAAACACCTGATACAAGACATTTCCCGCTATATGGAATCGTCGTAGATCGTGTCGGCACCCGGCACCGGGTCGGCCCACCCAGCCGTTCCCAGCAGGGCAGACGCTCGACCCGCATACGATCGTCCGGCTCGTGGTGGGTCGAGCGCACCAGGTGCGACCAGGACGGACGCGGCGGGAACGCCACCCTCACCAGCGCCGGCCTGGCCCCTCTGGAGCAGGCGTGGCCCACGTTCCGGCGGGCCGAGAGCGCCCTCGCGCCAAGGGAGAAGACGCCCACGACGCCGACCGTCAGGCTGGCGGCGAACACCTGGCCCAGCTCGGCCCACTTGACGTCCATCGCGCAATTCTCGATCAGACGCCTGCCTGCTGCCGTGCGGCAGGCAGTTGACGGGCGGACCCTCGGGGAGCAGGCGCAAGACCTCCTCGGACACCCTTTCCCGCTCGCTCTCGTGCGGCAGGAACAGGAACATCCTGGCCAGCACGACCGCCTGGAAGACAACGGCCGGCACGCCCACCACGCCGTACCCCACACCCGTGACGGCTGTCGCGATCGAGTCGGGCAACAGCGGCATGAGCCGGTCCAGCCCCGGCCAGGCCAGCGCGGGCACCCCCAGCACGCCCACGAGCAGCGTGACCCCGGCGTACATCAGTCGCTCATCGGCCAGGCGATAGCCGCGGCCGAACGCCCGCCATCCCGACCGCCCTTCCAGGATCACGGCCGGCACAGCCAGCAGGAACGGCGCCGCCAACACCACGAACCCCGCCATGACGAGGATCGACAACCACAACTGAGCGGTCACCCACGCCACGCCGAGCCCGGCCGCCACGATCACCGCCCACCCGAGCAGCATGATCGCACCGGCCGCCAGCACGGCAGGCGCGCGCCGCAGCGCGGTCCGCAGCGCGACGGACGGCGACACGGAGCGGCCGAGTATCAACCCCGCCGCCATCAGCACCGTCGCGGGCAGCACCACGGCATGCGCGAGCATCGAGACGGCCACCATCGCGACCGTCCAGCCCACCAACGGCCCAGGGAGCGCGGACATCAGCGCGAACTACCCGCTGACCAGGCCACCCACCACGACGGCCGGCGGTAACGACGCGATGAGAGCGGGCCCCGCCAGGCGTGCCAGGTGCTGTCCCGTCTACCGGGCACTCTGCAACAGGACACTAGTACGCCATAACTGACCGACAGAGTCAGAGATCGTCATCCCGGAGATTCTGCCACCGGAGATCTTCGTCAACGCGATGCCCGGCTCAAACGGAGAGCCCAGGGAAAGAGACCATGGAAGCTTCGTACGATCGGGTTCTGGCCGCCGGTCCGCCAGGTCGCATCCAGGGTGACGACCCCTGCCCGGGAAGCCGATGTGAGCGGCGTAGTCCTCTTTCACCCGGTATACCTGCGCCCGGATCTGGAATGTGCACGCGGGCCCCTGCTGTGTGGTAGATCAGTCATCAACGCGATGATCTCTCGAACTGGCCGGTGCCGGACATGGGCGGGAAAGGAGAGCCAAGAGGAGGCCATTTCGTGATGCCATTGCGCATCCTGGAGAAAGTACGGGCGCGGCAGCGGGATCAACGGGCAACAGCCCGGTGGCGTTCTCTGCGAGCTTTCGGCGAGAACGGCATGGAGGAGGATGGATGCAGCCGCTCCAGGCTGACGATCCCGTTTACATAGCGGCATACCGGGTGCTGGCCCGGCTGGGTTCCGGCGGCATGGGCCGGGTTTACCTGGCGCGTTCCCCGGGTGGGCGCTGGGTCGCGCTGAAAGTCATCAGGCCGGAATTCGCCGAAGACACGGAGTTCCGTGCCCGGTTCCGCCGCGAGGTGGCGGCGGCTCGACTGGTCAGCGGAGCGTTCACCGCTCCGGTGTTGGACGCCGATTCCGAGGGGCCGGTGCCCTGGGTGGCGACCGTGTACGTGCCCGGTCCGTCGCTGCAGGAGGCGATCGACGCGCACGGGACGCTGACCGAGGCTGCGACCCGTGCGCTGGGTGCGGCTTTGGCCGAGGCACTGATGGCCGTGCACGACGCGGAGCTGGTACATCGGGATCTGAAACCCGCCAATGTGCTACTGGCCGCTGAGGGCCCACGAGTCATCGACTTCGGCATCAGCCGGGCCCTCGACGGCACGGCGTTGACGCTCCCCGGTGCGATCATCGGCACCCCCGCCTACATGTCGCCCGAGCACGTCCACGGTGACGTGTCCGCCGCGAGCGACGTGTCCGCCGCGAGCGACGTGTTCTCGCTCGCCGGCGTACTGGTCTTCGCGCTGACAGGGCGGGCACCGTTCGGTTCGGGGCCGACGGAAGCGCTGCTCTACCGGGTCGCCCGCTCGGAGCCTGTGCTCAACACGGTCCCGCACGGCCTGCTGCCGGTGGTGGCCGCATGCCTGGACAAAGACCCGCGCAGGCGGCCGACACCGCGAGAACTGCTCGATCTGCTGACCGACAACGCCCCGGTCGACCCGGTGAGCTGGCTCCCGGATGGCGTCCGCGCGGATCTGGCGCTCCGGGCGCGGCGGCTGTCCGAACTGGAGAACTCACCACCCGTCCTCCTCCCGAGCGCCTCGGAGACGGTAAGAGAAACGCGGCTGTCCGCTCACAACGGCATCGGCAGGCGCCGTGTGATCGCGCTGGCAGGCGGAACCGCGCTCGCCCTGGCAGGTGCGGGTACGGCCTGGCTTTCCGGCGCGTTCGACCGCCGCCCGAAGGAGGGCACGCCTCCCAGGGGACGCACGCTGGTGGAAAGCAAAACCGGCCCAGTCCCCAGATGGACCTTCACCCCCGAACTGCCGTCCGCGAACGCGCGGTTGGCCATCGGCGGTGGAACCGTCTACCTGGCATCTGGAGGGCTGGAGGCGATCGACCCGTCGACCGGGCGCCGGAGATGGCGGGCGCCGCGGATCATTTCGGGCCCTCCACTATCGGGGTCTCAGTTCTACGCTTTCGGCAGGCGCCACGACTTGCACGTGCTCGACGCTGCCACTGGCCGGCAGCAGCGCCTGATCGAGAGCGACGACCTGAAGGCGGCCTTCGCGGAGTCCTCCCGCTTAGAGATCATCGGCCGGTCCGGCGGCCTGCTCTGGGTCTCGTCCTTCAATCTCTGGGTGGCCGTCTTCGACACCCGTCAGGGCAGATTTGTCTGGAAAAAGAAGCTGGCCGATCCGGATGCCGATGTGTTCGCCGCCATCGCCGTCGACGAGGACGCCTGCTACGTCCGGGAGAGCCAGGCTCTCTTCGCGCTCGCCCTCAAGGAAGGGCGGGAGATGTGGCGTATCCCGATCGCCAAGGGCACCGGTCCGCTGAGCCTGGTCAGGTCCGGCGGCTCCCTCTTCACCAGCACGCCCGAGGGCGTGGTCGCATTCGATCCCGCAGGACGGCGACTGTGGACGAGCCGCACCCAGGAGACCTCATCTGCCTTCCCGGTGATCGAAGACGTCGCGATGGGTGGACGCACCTTGTGCAGCGTTCTGGGTGACACCGTCGTCGCGCTGGATCCGGCGAGCGGTGCGCATCGCTGGCGCGCCCGCAGCCCTGCGCCGATCTCCTTGGTCCGGGGGCTGGCCGTGTCCTCGGCAGTGGTGGCCGCGCCGTTCGACAACCACGCCACTTCAGCCGGCGTCACCGTGCTGGACGCCGGGACGGGCGCGCCCCGGTGGAGCGTGCAGACCCCCGGCGACCAGTCCACCCAATGGATCTTGGCCGCGGACGGTTCGTCCGTCTTCGCCTTCGACGGCATCCGCCTTCACGCCTTCCCCGCCTGACGCAGACATCCTCAGGAGCGCACGCGTTGCATCCCCTCGAACCAGGAGACCCGCACAACATAGGCTCGTACACTCTGCTCGCCCGACTGGGCTCGGGCGGCATGGGGGTGGTGTTCCTCGCCCGTTCACGTGGGGGCCGGGCTGTCGCGGTCAAGGTGATCCGGCCGGACCTGGCCGACCAATCCGGATTCCGCGCCAGGTTCGCCAGGGAGATCGCATCGGCCCGCCGGGTCGGTGGCGTGTTCACCTGCGCGGTCCTCGATGCCGACGCCGACGCACCCCGGCCGTGGCTGGCAACGGAATACATCGCAGGTCCGTCGCTGCAACAGGCAGTCGATGCCCACGGCCCGCTGCCGCCGGACGCCCTGCACCGACTGGCGGCCGGCCTGGCCGAGGCGTTGTCGTCCATCCATGCCGCCGGCGTTGTGCACCGCGACCTCAAGCCGTCCAACGTCCTGCTGGCGGGTGACGGCCCCAGGGTGATCGACTTCGGCATCGCCCGCCTCGTGAACGAGAGCACACTGACCGCCACGAAGGGAATCGTCGGCTCGGCCGGGTACCTGGCGCCCGAACTGGTCGTCGGAACCGAGGCCGGCCCGGCGAGCGACGTCTTCTCCCTCGGCGCCGTGCTGGCCTTCGCCGCGACCGGCCGGGGGCCATTCGGCACCGGGCCCGCTCCGGTGATGCTGCATCGCGTCGTGCACGAGCCCGCGGACCTGGCGGCGGTTCCCCCCGGCGCGCTACGCGAGGTCATGTCCGCATGCCTCGACAAGGACCCGCGCCGCCGGCCCCTTCCCCGCGATGTGCTCGGCGGGCCGGTTCCCGAGCCGGTGACCTGGCCGTCAGGACCGCTGAACGGCGACATTCAGGCCCGCCAAACCCAACTGACGACGCTGCTGGCACGACAGCGGCCCGCGACGGGACGCCGCCGGTTCCTCACCATCGCCCTGGCCGGCATGGGGGTCGCGGTCGCCGGCGGGGGCGGTGCCACAGTGTGGGCAAGGTGGCAGGAAAACGCGCCGGTCGAGCGGAAATGGCAGCTACGCGCGGCGACCATGCATACGTATCCGCAGCTCAGGATCGATGACACCTTGCTCTATTTGGATGACGAGACTCTGCATGCGGTCGACACGGAGAGCGGCAGGCAACTGTGGAACCACCCCGCCGGGAGGGGCTCGAACACGCCGCCGATCGTGGCCGCCCCGTCATCGGTTCTGCTTTGTGACGTGAGCGGCGTTGATGCGGTCGATTTGGCCACAGGTAGCGCGCGCCATGTCTTCGAACCACTGAAATTCGATCCCCCCAACGACGTTCTGGGCCTGCGGAACGGTGTCATCCTCCTGCTGGAGGACTCCAGCGGCTCCAGCGAGTCGCTCATCGCCAGGACGCTGGCCGACGGCGCGGCACAGTGGTCCCTTCCTGTCGAGTTGCGCCCTGGGGCCACGTTCGCCCTCTCCGGAGACCGGCTGTTCTTCGTTGACGCGCGGTACCGGCTGCTGGCCGTCAACGTGAGCGACGGCTCCGTCATCTGGCGGCACCAGGCCAATGACACGGCCGGGCCTGTGCTGGCGGACGGGGACGCCACCTATCTCAAGTACAAATCGGGGATACAGGCATTCGATGCCGCGACCGGCAGGGCACGATGGAACTACAGCAACCGAGGCGAGATCTCCGGCCTCACCTTGTCCCAGGGATCGCTTTACGGGATCGGTGGCACAGCGTTCTCCATCGACGCGGCCACCGGACGACCACGATGGACGAGCAGCACCAGGGCCGGAGCACGGCCGAGCGCTCCGGTGATCTGTTCCGGAATCATGTTCGCGGGGATCTCGCGTTCGTTCGGGCCGCAACCGGACGCGGTCGACGGCGGCGTGTTCGGCTGGGACGCCGCCACCGGAGAACTCGTCTGGCGTTATCCGCATTCTCAGGGCGCCACTCCCGATGATGACCGCGATTGGCGGCTGGTCACCGGACGCGACATGGTTTTCGCGGCCAATGCCGCCGACCTGCTCGCTTTCAAGGTCGGCTGACGGCCGGGGCCTGCCTCACGGCGGGCGGGCGGTGTGTGGCTCGCGCGCAGGGCCACCCAAACACTGCTGGACGATGTGCCTGCCGCGTCGTAAGCGGCCGGCCGGAGCCGCCGGTGCCGACCGGCTCCAGGTAGACCTGTGTCAGGTGCCGCTCAAGGCGGGGCAGCCGCAGGTACTCCCAGCCGATCCCCGGGCCCGCCCGGATGGACCAGGCAGAGCGGGCCGGAGTCTTTGACGTGCCGGCGATGCGGGTGTCACGGCATGGCTGTCCGCCCGCATCAGGCCGTGGCGCCCGGCCCGTGCGGGCACCGGGCGCTGGGGGTTGCCGGCGTCAGGCGGCGGCCTGGCGGACGAGGTCGGCGACCGAGGCCGCCTGGGAGACGTACACGGCGTGGCTGCCGATCACTTCGACCGTGGAGGCGCCGGCGCGCTCGGCCATGGCCCGCTGGGCAGGCGGTGGGATCATCCGGTCCTCGGTCGCCACCAGATACCAGGCCGGCTTGTGCCGCCAGGCGGGTTCGGTGACCGCGCCGCCGAGGGCGTCCACACCCCACGGGACCTGCGCGTCTGCCAGGAAAGCGGCCTGCTGCGCGGGCAGGTCGGCGGCGAAGGAGCCGTGGAACTTGTCCCGGTCGAGGAAGAGGAAGCCGTTGACGGGCGGGAGGATCGGCGGCACCGGTGCGCCGGGTGGCGGGTCGGCGATGCTTTTTTCAAGAACGCCAGCTTCTCGCGCAACTCGGCGTTCTCCCGCTCCAGCTCCCGGATCCGCGCCCGCTCCGGCCCGGAAACCGGCTGCTGCACGTCCTCGTCGTGGACTATCCGATGCCGGGTTACCCAGCTGCCCAGGGTGCTGGCGTTGATCCCGAACTCCGTTCGGCGGCCGGGCAGTCCAGTAGGGCCCAGCAGACCGGCCCGTCCCATCGACTGAACGCGGGCATCTCGTCGGCGTCGGGGATCGGACACATCAGCAGCACGGGGTGACCGGCCCGGCGCACCATGGTCACGATACGTTGCCACATCCGGTCGTAGGCAGGCCAGATCGGCGCTGCTTCCGGCTCCGCGATCGGCACGCCGATCAGCTCACCGTCCTCGAGCAACTCGTCTTGGTCGGCGATCTGCTGGCTGGCAGGCCATCGGCCGGGAGCTTCGGTGTGGTCTTCTACCGGGCTGGGCTGGCGTTCTCCGCCAGAACCCGGTGAGGAGCTGAATGCCCTACGGGTCAGCTCAGCAGCCGTACCACCCGGCGTAGGCGTCCCACTTGCCGTTCTTGGTGAATTCTGCGCTCTTGCCCTTGTTGATCGTGGTGCACTTCGAGTCGGGCATAAAGGCCCCCCTCCAGTCCACCTTGAGCTTCTTCTTGCTGGCGCAGTTGTTCGTGATCTTCACCCAGTGGTGATAGTACTTTCCGAAGGCGGTCTCCTCGTAGAAGGTCCTCCCATGCTGGACCTTGACGCAGGAGGGCGCGGCGTTGGCCGCCGGAGCGGCGGCGGCCGATGTGGCGACAGTCATGGTGAGCACAGCTGCCGCCACAGCTGCGGCTCGGATGAAGGCACGGGAATCCATCGTTCTCCTTGGGGATATCGCGGCGATTTTGGATGCTGCCGGTTGGGCAGCAAGAAACGCCCGCCACATGCGGGTTGTTAACACGGCCGACGCTAGCGAGGGGCGGTATATCGCGGGTATGGCAGTGATTCGGGCAAGGCCAGGCCGGATACCCGCTTCGTCGACCTCGACCACGCTCAACCGCTACACGCACGCGTCGCCCGAGGGTCTGTAGTGCCGAGTCAACAATCGCCTCTGGAGTGGATCTCCAGCTCAGGGAGGGGGAAGTGCTCAAGATCGGCGGGTCCTGATGGGGCCGAGGCGGGCGGGGTGCGCGCAGTGCGTTTCAATCCCAGGTCGGAGAGCTGATCCTCGTGCCAGATGCGTGCCAGAACGAACGGCAGGTCAAGGTCATTCAGGGCCACTCACGGCCACTCGTCGCGGTCTGACCAGGACCCCCGTTCTCCCCGCTCAGGACACCAAGATCAGTAGCCGGTTCCCAAGCTGACAGCGCGGGTTCGATTCCCGTCACCCGTTCCAATAGTTCTGTCCAGGAGAACAGAGCCCAGCTATGTGTTGGTCACTGCTGGCGTGCCTCCTCAAGGAGCTTCGTCTCCACGACCCCATCGAGCGCTCGCTGGAGTTTCGCGACGCGTAACACCAGGCGAGACTCACCCTGGGTAACTGATCATCAAGAGTGAGTCAGAGCCCATGAACCCGGCGGCGGACGCGGCCGACTTCTGCTCGAACAGGGAAAGGACCAGTTCGGCCACCTCGGGGGTGGCGTGACCGGTACTGATGGGGTGGGACATCCTGCCTCCTTTGCCGGGATTCTCAGCGGCGGGCCCGGCCGCGGTCAGATTCGGGGAAGCGCTCCAGCCTGGCCCGGACCTCGGCGGCGTCGACGTCGGCTCCGAACAGGGCGGTTCCGGGCTCGAACCGCACGCCCTCGGCGAGCGGTCCCGCCACGACCGGGTCGAAGCCGAGCGCGTCGACCAGGGTGGCGACGGTGTCGAGGTCTGCCGGGTCGTCTCCGGCGATGGCGATGGCCTTGCGGCCTGGGCTGCCCGCGGGGCGGGCCTCGTCCTCCAGGTCGTGGTAGCCCAGGTGGTTGAAGGCCTTCACGACGCGGGACCCGGCCAGGAAAGCCTGCACGATCTCGCTGGAGGACGTCGCCGGGTCGGTGAGGTCGTCGCGGACGCCGTCGACCTCCCACCAGTAGTTCATCGCGTCGACGACGAGCTTGCCGCGCAGTTCGGCCGCGGGCACCGTGCGGTATCTGCCGAGTGGCAGCGCGAGGATGACGAGGTCGGCGCGCGCCGCGGCGTCGGCCGCCGTGGTGGCGACCGCGCCGGGCGTGAGCACGTCGATCGTGAGCGCGATCTTCGCCGGGTCGCCCGACCCGGCGATGAGCACCTTGTGGCCCGCGGCCAGCGCGAGCCTGGCCAGCACGGTGCCGACCTTGCCCGCGCCGAGGATGCCGATGGTCTCGTTCACCGGTCGCTCTTTTCGAGCAGGTCGCGGACCATCGGGATGACGGCCGTGCCGTACAGCTCGACGGCCCGCAGGCGGGCGCTCGCCGGTTGCGAGCCCGCGGTGTAGATGAGGTCGAAGCGGCCGACGCCGAGGCTGACGACCGCGTCGGCGATTTTGCGGGCGACGGTCTCCGGCGAGCCGATGTAGAGAGAGCCGTGCTCCACCTCGGCGTCGTACTCCTCGCGGCGGATCGGTTGCCAGCCGCGCAGCGCGCCGATCCGGTCGCGCAGGACCCGGTAGTGCGGCCAGAACACCTCCCTGGCCTCCTCGTCGGTGTCGGCGACGAATCCGGGCGAGTGCATGCCGACCGGGTGCGCGGTGGTGCCGAGTTGCTCGGTGGCGCGCCGGTACAGCTCGAGATAGGGGGCGAACCGCTTGGCGGGGCCGCCGATGATGGCCAGCATGAGCGGCAGGCCGTACGTCGCGGTGCGGACGACCGACTGCGGCGAACCGCCGACGCCGACCCAGGTGGGCAGGCGGCCCGATGCGGTCTTCGGGAAGACGTCGGCATCCTCGAGCGAGGGCCGCAGCCTGCCCTTCCAGGTGACGGGGCGCTCGTCCAGCAGCTTGGCGAACAGATCCAGCTTCTCCTCGAACAGCTCGTCGTAGTCGGCCATGTCGTAGCCGAACAGCGGGAACGACTCGGTGAACGAGCCGCGGCCGAGGATGACCTCGGCGCGGCCGTTCGAGAGCGCGTCGACGGTGGCGAAGCGCTGGAACACCCGGACCGGGTCGTCGGAGCTCAGCACGGTGACGCCCGAGGACAGCCGGATCCGCTCGGTGCGCGTCGCGATCCCGGCCAGTACGGTCTCGGGCGTCGAGATCGCGAACTCGGGGCGATGGTGCTCGCCGAGCGCGATGACGTCGACGCCGAGCTCGTCGGCCAGCACCGCCTCCTTCAGCACCTGGCGGATCGCCTCGGGGTGGGTCATCAGCTCGCCGTGGTCGTCCTCCGGCAGGTCGCCGAAGGTGTCCAGGCCGAACACCAGATCAGACATGACGGGCCTCCTCCACATGTGATTGATACGTCAATTATGTATGATGTGATTGACATGTCAATCAGGAGGCGGAGATGGCACGCAAGCGCAGCCTGCCCACGGCCGATGAGCTGCGGGTATGGCGGGATTACATCGAAACGGCCGAGGCGCTCAGGGCGGTGATCTCGGCTCGGCTGCAGAGCGATTCCGCGCTCTCGGCCGGCGACTACGCGGTGCTGCTGGCGTTGAGCGAGGCGCAGGGCCATCGGATGCGGTCCTCCGATCTGGCGGCACACATCAACTGGGAACGCAGTCGCCTGTCGCACCACCTGGGGCGGATGGAGCGGCGTGGGCTGATCGCGCGGGAAGACTGCGTCACCGACAGCCGGGGAGCGGAGGTGGTGCTGGTCGCCGCGGGTGCCGAGGCGTTCCAGGGGGCCACGGTGCCGCATCTGCGGGCGGTACGGGAGTTGTTCGTCGACGCTCTGACGGCCGAGCAACTCGACGCGGCCGGGGAGGTCGCCGCGGCGCTCCGCGCACACACGATCTCCTGAGCGATCGCGGCCCGGAGCCGGCCGATCCGAGCGGCCGTGTCAGGCCCGCCGATGCCGACCATGATGCCCGGCTTCGGTGGCCTGGCGGGCGGTGCGGCGGCGCTCGGCAGCAGCGCGGGCGGTCGCGTGGATCCGGCCGCGTCAGCGCATCGACTTGACAGGTGATCGCCGGCCTCGCAACCTGGCTCGCCGAACCGTCGACAGGCTGACCTCGCCCGCCCAACGACAGGCCACAACAACGTTTCGTCGCAGCTAGTAGCCAATCAACTACGTTGCGTTCATGGTTGGTGAAGGGTGGCGCCTGCCACCCCCCTCGCACCCCAGAACTGAAAAGGAATCCCGATCATGCGACGCGCTCTGACCGTTCTGGCTACCTTCGCCGCAGCCGCCACCATCACTGTCACCATTCCGGCCGGCCCCGCTTTCGCCATCAACGAAGTCGAATGCCGCGCCGGCGAGAACTTTCTGAAGATCTGGTCGCACATGAGTGGCCGCGACCGCGTCAGATGCTTCGCAAACCGCGGAAAGATGAACTTCGGCGGATGGTGGGTCGACCGAATCTCCACCGGCAACAACGACCTGATCTACAGCGACAACAACGGCGACTCGGTGAGGATCAACCGCTGGACCGACATCAGCTACCCGAACCGCCCTCCGAAGGTCGACGCCATCGAGATCCTGTGACGCGCTGACATCCGGCTGCGCCCCAGCCGCGCGATCCTCACCCAGGTCGCCTCGGCCAGGGTGGTGAAGTCGATCTCGGGCAGATCGGGGTCGAAGTCGTCGGGGCGCAGCCGCAGCACGTCGGTGGCATACAGGCCGACCCGGCGGATACCCGGCAGGATGGACGATGGGGGAGAGGGGCGGGCCGGATGGCGCCGGTCTGGTCGCTGACGCTGCCCGCCGTGGCCGTGGTCGGCGCGGCCGCCGCCTCGGTGAGCACCACCAGCACGCTCGGCGTGACCGCCGCGGCCGTGGCGGCGATCGGCCTCGCGGCCGGGTTGTATGCCGCCGGCCGCCGCAATCCGGTGCACGCGGGCAACGTCAACGAACTGCCTGCCGCACGGCAGCAGGCAGGCGTCTGATCGAGGATCGCGCGATGGACGTCAAGTGGGCCGAGCTGAGCCAGGTGTTCGCCGCCAGCCTGACGGTCGGCGTCGTGGACGTGGGCGTCTTCTCCCTTGGCGCGATGGCGCTCTCGGCCCGCGCGTGAACACCACCGCGGCCACGACCTTGGCGCCCTGGCCGTGGCCGCGGGGTGTTTCAGCATGTGCGCGGCGGTGGTGGGTCACGGCCTCTACCTGATCGTGCCGCAGTTCCACTGACAGGCGTTCACCAACGCCACGCCCTCGCTACAGCATGGGACATGTCGGTCGTTCTGGTCAGGTTGGGTGGGGCGCGTCTCGAGCGGCTGCGACGTGCCGGAGCGTGGCCGTGAGCTGAGTAAGGTCTTGGCCCCTGAAGTGGTCAATGAGAGTGCCGTCGCACGCTGACCAGGAACGTGGGCCACGCCTGCTCCAGACGGGCCAGGCCGGCGTCGGTGAGGGTGGCGTTCCAGCCGCGTCCGTCCTGGTCGCACTTGGTGCGCTCGACCCAGCCACTCTTCTCCAGCCGGGTGACGACGCGGGTCATCCCGCTGAGGGTGATGTTGCAGGTGGCGGCGAGGTCGCCCATCCGCATGGCGCGTCCGGGGGCTTCGGACAGGTGCATCAGGGGCGTGTACTCGGAGAGCGGAAGCCCGGCCTCACGAACGATGTCGGCGTCGACCGCGCGCGGTAGCGCCAGCATGACGCGGCTCAGTTCGCGGACGAACGCCTCCTCGGTCGCGGAGTGGAGTTGCCCCGGTTCGATAGACACATCAGGGCTTGCGACTACGCGGCAGCATAGTCGAGGTCTTGGGCGTTCTTGAGCGTGTGTCGACGTTCGTATT
>NZ_SSXE01000212.1 GCF_021699195.1 Nonomuraea sp. MG754425
CCCGGCCGGCCCCTCGGCCCGAGCCCACTTCACGGCCCCGGTTCACCCCAAGACCCTGGCTCCAGCGCGGCCCAGGGTGCTGACCGGCCCCAGGACCCCGGTTCGGCCCAACGCCCCGGCTCCAGCGCGGCCCAGGGCCCCGACTCGCTGCCCGGCCCGCATCACGGCTCCGGTTCGGCTGACGGTCCCGGCTCGCCCCCCGACCCTGCCTGGCCCCATGGCTCCGTCCCGGGCCACGGCCCCGGTCTGCCTCCGGGGCCGTTCCACGGGCCGCCGCCCGTGCGGCGGGCGCCTCAGCGGCTCAGCCCGAAGGTGCTGCTCATCGACCCGGTGCGGATGTTGCCGTCCCTCCTGCTTCCCCTGGTCGGGGTGCTGTTCGTGGGGGGTTTCTCGGCCCGCTCGTACGCCTACGCGGCCGTGGGCGTCCTGGCCACCGTGGTGTTCGCGACCGTCAGATGGGCCACGTACACGTACGAGATCGTCGGCGACCGCCTGGAGACCAAGCGCTCGCTGATCAGCCGCTCCGTCCGCACCATCCCGCTCGAACGCATCCGCGGCGTCGACATCTCCACCCCGCCCCTGCACCGGCTGCTCGGCCTGACCATCCTCAAGATCGACACCGGCGCGAGCGGCGGCGAGGAGGAGGCCAAGCTCGCCGGCGTCACCCGGCACGAGGCCGAACGCCTCAGAGCCGTCCTGCTGCGCAGTGCGCCCGAGCCCGCGCCCGCGCACGCTCCCGACACCGCCGCCCGTCCCAAGGAGCAGCCGATCATCCGCGTGCCACGCAGATGGCTGCTGTACGGGCCGCTGTCCGGCGCGTACCTGCTCACCCCGTTCGCCTTCATCGGCGGCGCCATCGGGCTGGCCTTCCAGTGGGGCGACAACCTGGGGCTCAGCCAGGACGACGCGCTCAGCGCGGGCGAATGGCTCTGGGCCCACCCCTACCTCCTGCTCGCCGTCGCGGCGCTGCTCGTGCTGGCGATGCCGTTCGCGGGCGGGCTCATGTACGCGATCTTCAACTGGGGCTTCGTGCTCAAACGCCGCGACGGCTACCTGGTGGCCGAGCGCGGGCTGATCAACCGGCGCAGTGTGTCGCTGGAGTCGCAGCGGGTACGCGGCTACGAGATCGTGGACGGCCTGGCCGAACGCTGGGCCGGGGTCGTACGCGCCTGGGCCATCGTGACCGGGCTCGGCGACTCCGAGACGCGCGGGCAACTCCTGCCCGACGTCCCGCGCCGGGTGGCCTTCCAGGTGACCGGCGACGCCATCGGCCCCTACGACGCCCCGCTCCGCCCCCACCCGCCCGTGGCGCGCAGACGCCGCCTGTTCCGTTCGGTCTTTCCGTGGCTCGTGCTGTCCGCCGTCCTCGCCGCCGCCCTCTGGGCCACCGGAGGGTTCTTCTGGTGGGTCCTGCTGGTGCTGACGGTGCTCATGACGGTCGCCGGCGTGCCCCTGGGCCTCGACCGGTACGCCTCGCTCGGGCACGGCTACGACGGGCGACGCCTGTCGGTGCGGTCGGGGTCGCTGCGGCGCGCCCAGGCCGTGATCGAGCGCCGTGCCGTGGTGGGGTGGCGGCTGCGGCAGACGTGGTTCCAGCGGCAGGCCGGAGTGCTCACCCTGACCGCCGGCGTCGGGGCCGGCAAGGGGGGTTACTCGGCGATCGACGTCGCCGAGACCCAGGGGGCACGGTTCGCGGCCGAGGTGACGCCGGAGTGGCTGGCGCCGTTCCTGGAGCGCGACGGAGCCTGAGACGAGGGGGTTCCGCAGGGACTGCTGAGCGCAGGGCCCGGCCGTGGAGGGTTTTCCCGGCCGGCGGACCCGGTGCTCTGCGAACTCCCGTCAGTCCTGGCGGCGGGCGCCGAACATGATCTCGTCCCAGGTCGGCACGGAGGCCCGGCGGCCCCTCGAACCCTTGCGCGCCGGCCGCGCCGCCGGAGCGGGCGGCGGGGACGGCACCGGCACGGGCGGCTCGTCCTTGCCCTGGTCCTTGCCCGCCCGCGCCGCGGGCACCGCGGGAGCGGGCTTCGGCTTGGGCTGGGGCGCGGGCGGCTTCGTCTCCCGTACGGGCTCCGGCTGAACCGCCTTCTTCTCGGCCGCGGCCAGCTTCTCCGCGACCGGTGCCGGTGCCGGTGTCGGCTCCGGGACGGCAGGCTTCGCAGCGGCTGCCGGCTCGGTGACCACCGGTTCGGAAGTCGCCGGTTCGGGCTCGGCAGCCTCCACCGGCTCGGACGTCGTCGCCTGCTCGGAGTCGGTCGGCGCTGTCTCGGAGACAGGCTCCCCGGCCGAAACCGGCGCCGCCTCCGCAGCGGGCTGGTCAGCCACAGCGGGTGCCGTCTCGGCGGGCCGTTCGGTCGCGGCCGGTGCCGTCTCGGCGGCGGGCTGGTCGGCCGGCGCGCTCTCGGCGGCGGACCGGTCGGTCGCCGGTGCCGCCTCGGCGGCGGCCTGCGCCGACTCCACGGCCTGCGCGGGCTTCGCGGGTTCCACGGCCGGTGTGGCTTCGACGGTTCGGACGGCTTCCACGGCCCGCGCGGATTCCTCGACCTTCGCCGGTTCCGGGACACGCGTGGACCCCGAGGCGGACGCTTGGGCGGTGGCGGGACCATCGGCCGCGACGGTCTCCGCCGGCTCGACGGGTTCCGCCATGGCCGCAGGCTCGGAGACCACCGTGGGCTCGGGCTGAGCTACCGGTTCCGCGTTCGCGACGGGCTCGGTCTTGGAGTCGTCGGCCTGCGCGGCGGGTGCGTCCGCCACCTCCGGCTCCTTGACGTCTGCCGCACTCGTGTCCTGCGCAGCGGACGAGCTGGCCGCGACCGCAGGCTCCTCCGCCTGAGCGGAGGGCTGGGCCACCGGGACCGGCGCGACGGTTCCCGTGGCAGCGGGCTCCGGCGTGGTGGCGGCTGCGGAGACAGGCTGCGCCGGGGCGACAGGCGTCGGCGCGGTGACGGGAACAGGCGTGGCAGCCGCCTCCGGCGTGCTCGCCTTCGCCTCGGCACCCGACTCCACCGAGCCGGCCGCCGTGTCGGACACCGTGTCGGACACCGTGTCGGCCGCTGCGCCGGTCACCGCATCCGTGGTGGTACCGCCAACCGGGTCGCCAACCGGGTCGCCAACCGGGTCGGTCACGGCATCGGCGACCACCGGCGCGTCGGCGGCGGGCTCCCGGACATCGGGCGCACTGGACACCACGACCTCGGCAGCGGGCGCCGCCGTGGGCACAGGCTGGTCGGCGGGCGGTGCGGACGGCCGGTCAGCGGCCTCCACCACGGCCCGCTCCACAGGCTGAACGACGGCCCGCTCCTCGGGCCGCTCGGCGGACGCGGCGACCCCATCACCGCTCTGCGTAACGGGCTGACCAGCGGGCCGGTCGATCGGCTCGGCAGGCGGCGCGGACGGCTGGGCCTGCGCGACGTGCTGCCCCTCGGCACCACGCTCATGAACGGGACCACCGCCGGGCGATGCGACCGGACGATCCTGCACCACCGGCGCCTCGGCAACCGGCCGCGACGCCGGCGAACCGTCAGGACGCGCCTCGGGCCGACTGTCGGGCCGGGCGTCCGGACGGGCGGTCGGCCGCATGTCGGGACGGGCCGCAGGCGGGCCGGCCGGCGCGTAGATGGACTCGCTCTCCCCGCGCCCGGCACCCTCCCCGCGCCCGGCACTGAAGTCGGGCAGCCACGGCGAAGACCCGCCACGGCGGGACGAACTGTCGCCGGGACGGGCATAACCGGTTTCGCGGGCCGGCGTTTCAGGCCGGTAGGGCTCGCGGGACGGCGGCTCCTCCCTGACAGGAGGCTCGTAGGAGTGCGCCTCGCGCGTCGGCGTGAAGGCCGGCTCGGACCTGGGCGGCGGGTAGCCGACCGCCGGCTCCCCGGGTTCGCCCCGTAGCACGGAGGGGAACGGCAGCGTCTCGGACGAGAGCGGCGGCACCGGCTGCAGCTTGGCCACCCGCGGCGCGAACGGTGTCACCGTGGTGTCCTCCACCACGGCGGGGTTGGGGTCGAAGTCGGCGGCCGACAGGCGCAGGGCCTCGTCGCCGTGCGGGGTGACGTGCCGCTTGCGCGGGTCGAAGAGCCATTCGGCGTGGCGGGTGTGACCGTTCCAGACGTAGCCGAGCTTGACCCGCCACAGGCCGTCGTCGCGCTTGGCGGAGTCCCAGTCGATCTCGTCGGTGGGCACGCCGCGCCTGGTCAGCCGCTCGGCGACGAGGTCGCCCAGGGTGGGCCCGGGCGCGGACTCGCCCGGCATCCGCACGGCGACGCGTTGCGCCTGCTGGGCGACGTACTCCCGTTCCTGGAGCACAGGGCCCTCGAACCAGCGGACACGCTCGACCGGGATGCCGGCGGTCGCGGCGATCTCCTCCGCCGTCTCTCCGGCTCGGATGCGGGCCTGGATCTCCTTGGGGCGCAACGGACTCTCCACTTCGATCTCGTACTGGCCGAGACGGGAGAAGTTGCCGCGGACGGCAGCACGGAGCCGGTCGTCCACGGGAAGCGTGAAGCGCGTACCTCGTCCGGCAGTAGCCAGCACGAGGTAGGTGCCGTCCTCACTCACCGCGACGAGTCGGAGCTCCTGCATGCGAGTCCCTTCGTCAGCGTCGCCATTCTTCCCCCGGACCCTTGAGTCTCTCGCGTGTGCCGGTTGCCTGCCAGCACCGTACCCGGCATGTCCGAACATCGCCTTGCTCGGATAGCCCAGCGACGATGTGACGCCGGTCACATTTGTGGAATCCATCCCTCTAGAGCCCGCCGTTGCGTACCAGGAGGTTATGTGGCCTCGACGGGTTCTGGCGAATCGCGCTCCGGGCCGTTGTGCACTCCAGCCAGGCGGAAAGGGCGGAGGGGTCGGTGTCCGGGTGGCGTCCGAGGTGACGGGCGGCGGCCCCGGCTAGGTGCGGGGCGTGCGCGGAGAACGCCCGGCCGTCCGGGGAGAGTCTGCAGGGCTCGCCGTCGGCGGCGCCGACGACGAACACGCCCGTGCGCATCAGGGACCGGGAAGCCCTGGTCAGGGCGGGGGAGTCGGCGCCGTCGAGGGACAGGTTCGCGACCGACGGGCCACGGGCGTGGCGGTGGATCCAGTCGAGGCCCGCCAGCACGTCGGCGAGCGTGCCGGCGCCGCCGCAGCCGAGCACCCGCACGGAGGCGATCTGCGCCTTCGGCGCGGCGTGGTGGGCGCGGGCGGCGACGCGGGTGCCGTGCCGGCCGCAGGCGCGGCCGGTGCCGCCGGTGGCGTCGAAGGCGCGCCAGACCCGGTCGCCGAACCTGGTCCGGCGGGTCGCGACGCCGCTGTCCAGGACGTACATGGTGACGCCCGCGCCGCCCCGCGCCGCGCGCGGGCGCTGCGGCGCGCGGACGGCCATGGAATGGATCTCGCGGTCCGGCTCGATCGTGCGGACGCGCGAGTCGGCGCGCAGCTCGTCGAGCTCGGTGGGAGTGAGGAAGGTGGCGAAGCCCGGCAACGCGGACGTGTAGTACCGGGCCACCCGCCAGCGCACCTCGCCGACGAGGTCGCGGGCGGCCTCCCGGTTACGGGCGGTGACGATGTACGGGCGGGCGGGTTCGGCATGGGCTCGATGCACGGCGAGCCCCGCGGCGGGCGTCATGGCGAGAGGGACGGCGGTCGTGGCGGCCGTTGCCACGGCCGCGGCGAGATATACGGAGGGCAGGCCGAGTCGTCGGGGCACGAGTGGCAAGGATGCCTGTCACGCAGCTCACAGGAACAACACGACACGCGCTCGCGTCTATTCACGAGACAGCTCTTTACCGAACGCGGGGCAAGGAAGGAATGATCCGGGGATGAGCGGCGAGCAGCGGAAGTTCGAGCTGAGCATGCCGCAGATTCTCGGCAGCGCCCTGGCCGCGGTGACCGCGGCGGTGGCGGCGTCGTACCTCGGCGTGGCGGGCACCGTGATCGGGGCGGCGGTGGTCAGCGTCGCCAGCACGATCGCCACGTCCGTCTACACGCACTATCTCAAGCAGACGGGGGAGCGGGTCAAGCAGCACACCCCGCGGATGACGCGCCGCGAGGAGCGGCAGGAGCCGGAGGCGGACGAGCGCGCGGACGACGACGCCACGCTGGTGCTGCCCGCCGTCCGGCGGCGGCTGCCGTGGGTGCGGCTCGGCGCGGCGACGGTGCTCGTGTTCGGGGTGAGCATGGGCAGCATCCTGGCCTACCAGGCGCTGGCCCAGCAGACCGTGCACGAGCAGGTCACCGGCAAGACCCCGGCCGAGGCGCGCAAGCGCGAGCAGGACCGGGACCAGGATCGGGAGCGGGCCACGGTCCCGACGTGGACGCCGGAGCAGCGGCAGGAGCCCGCCTCCCCCGTGCCGGACACCACCGCCGGGGTCACGCCCGGTCCGTCCCCGAGCCCGGTCCCGACGCCGAGCCGGACGCCGACCGCGCGCCCCACGCCGGAGCCGACGCCCACGCCGTCGGGTTCGGTGGAGCCGTCGCAGGAGGGCACGCCCAGCGCGCCGCCGCCCACGTCGGAGGAGCCCGACGCGGGGGAGCAGGAGCCGTCGCAGCCGGAGCAGGTCACGCCGCCCGGCTGATCCGGCTCATCCCAGGACGGTGTCCAGGTAGGCGTTGGTGAACAGGCGATCGGGGTCGAGGCGGTCGCGCAGGGCGACGAAGTCGGCGAACCGCGGATACACCTTGCCCAGGTAGGCGGCGTCGCGGGTGTGCAGCTTGCCCCAGTGGGGACGGCCGTCCAGGCGGGTCATGATCTCCTCGACGCCCTCGAAGTACTCGGGGTTGGGCGTCGGCCGGTAGACGTGGCAGGCGACGTACGCCGACGGCCGGCCGTACGCGGTGGACAGCCACGCGTCGCTGGGCGGCGTCACCCGCACCTCCACCGGGAAGGTGATCTTCCAGTCCATCCGCTCGACCAGGTCGCGCGTCTCGCGCAGCGCCTGGGCCAGGCATTCGCGCGGTACGGCGTACTCCATCTCCAGGAAGCGCACGTCCCGCCGCGCGGTGAACGCCCGGTACGACACGTCCACCGACTCCGACTCCCCGAGCGCCGCCGCGCTGAGCGTGTTGATCCGCGGGATCAGGCCGGGCAGGCGGGCGCCGAGCGCGCAGGCCGCGCCGAAGACGGTGTTCTCCAGGAAGACGGTGTCCAGCCAGCGGCGGAAGGCGGCCGGGGGGCGGGCCGGTCCGGGGCTGCGGTTGTTGGTCTTGACCAGGCACGCCTCGGTGTGCGGCAGCCAGAAGAAGTCGAGGTGCTCGTTGGCGGAGGTCAACTCGTCGAGTGAGCCGACGATGTCGCCGAGGGGGAGCCGGCGCCGCCGGTTGTGCAGCAGGAACGCGGGTTCGACCCGCAGGGTGACGGCCGTCAGGACGCCGAGCGCGCCCAGTCCCACCCGGGCCGCGTCGAACAGTTCCTGTCCGGGCGAGACGGTGGCCACCGAGCCGTCGGCCAGCACCAGTTCCAGCTCCACGACCTGGTCGGCGAGGCCGCCGCTGTCGCGTCCGGTGCCGTGGGTGCCGGTCTGGATGGCGCCCGCGACGGTCTGCTCGGTGATGTCGCCCATGTTCGCCAGGGCCAGGCCGTGCCCGGCGAGTTGTTCGTTCAGCACCCGCAGCGGGGTGCCGGCCAGCACGGTGACGCGGTCGTCGTCCCGTGACCTGATCCCGGTGAGCGCGCCGGGCCGCAGCATGATGCCGTCGGTGAGGGCGGCCCCGGTGAAGGAGTGGCCGGTGCCCACCATGCGGACCCGCCGTCCGGAGGCGGCGGCGTCCTGGACGGCGCGCGCGACGTCCTCGACGGAGGACGGGACGCGCACCTCGGCGGGGGTGCCCGACTGGTTGCGCGCCCAGTTGACGAAGGTCATGGGCACCCCCTCCAGAGCATCGTTCCGACTAAACGTGAACGATACTCACTTCTCCCAGCCCTCGGGAACGGGGTAGATGTCGCCCGGCTCCAGGCTCTCGCCCTTGATCACGTCGGAGACCGTGACCAGGTGGTAACCCTTGTTCTGCAGGGTCTTGATCAGTGAGGGCATGCCGTCCACCGTCTGCTTCACCCAGTCGTGCATGAGGATGATGCCGTTCGGCTTGGCCACCGCCAGGGTCTGCTTCTGGATGGCCTCGACGTTCTTGGTGCTCCAGTCCTGCGAGCCGGCGGTCCACAGGATCATCGGCATGCCGAACTCGGCGGCGATGTCGGAGACCTGGAGGTCGGCCAGCCCGTACGGCGGGCGCAGCAGCTTGGGCTCGACGCCCGCCGCCTTCTTCACCGCGTCCTGGGTCTTCTTGATCTCGCTCTTGATCGTCCCGGCTTCGCTCTTGGTGAAGTCGGGGTGGCTGTAGCTGTGGTTGCCGAGCTCGTGGCCCTCGGCGGCCATGCGCTTGACGTAGGAGGGGCGGCTCTTCACGTACTGGCCCTCAAGGAAGAACGTCGCCTTCGCGTTGTGCTTTTTGAGCGTGTCGAGCAGCGTTCCCGCGTACTTGCCCGGCCCGTCATCGAAGGTCAGCGCGATGCACTTGACCTGCGAGCAGTCGACGGGCTCCTTCTTCGGGGCCTGGGCGAAGGCCGGCGCCGGGGCAAGCGTCACGCAAACAGCGGCGATAGCTAGAAGTGAACTGATTTGTCGGGACATAACTAATGCTTCCGGTGTGATGGGTGTTGCGAGGGATCTCCCGACCGTAGCGGATCAGCTCTCCGAGGGTGAAGCAGCCTCGGGAAGTCTCAGCAAACCCGAACCTCCGATGCCCACGACCACGGCGACCGCCGCCGCGGCGACGGAGAAGACGTACGCGCTGGACGAGCCGTACTCCTGCGTGATGTGCCCGCCGGCCCACGCGCCCGCCGCCACGCCGAACCCGATGGCCGTGGAGATCCACGCCATGCCCTCGGTGAGCAGCGCCGGCGGCACCAGGCGCTCGGTGAGCGAGAAGGCCGTGATGAGCGTCGGTGAGATCGCGAACCCGGCCAGGAACAGGGCCCCGGCCATCACCCACAGGCTGTCGATGAACATGATCGGCACCAGGCCCACCATGAACAGGGCCAGCGCCCGGACGAACCGCGCGCGCAGCGAGATCCGCCAGGACCGGGAGCCGAACCAGAGCCCCGACACCATCGACCCGCCCGCGAACGTGGCCAGCAGGAACCCCGAGGCCGCCTTGGCGCCGTGCTCCTCCGCGAAGGCCACCGTGGTCAGGTCGACCGAGCCGAAGATCGCGCCCAGCGCCAGGGAGACGCAGGCCAGCATGGCGACGCCGGGGATGAGGATGGGCGAGCCCGACGTCTGCCTGGCCTCCCGCACCGGCGGCTGGGTGCCCCGCTGGGCCGCCAGCGCCAGCGAACCGGCCACCATGCACAGCAGCGCCACGATCAGGCCCGCGTACGGGTTCACGACCGTCGCCAGCACCGTGACCAGCGCGGGTCCGGCGACGAAGACGACCTCGTCGGCCACCGACTCGAAGGAGAACGCGGTGTGCAGCCGCCCCGACCCGCCGTACAGGACCGACCAGCGGGCCCGCACCATCGAGCCGATCGACAACGACGTGGCGCCCACGATCAGCCCGGCCGCGTAGAACGTCCAGTCGGGCAGGCCCGCTCCGGCGAGCAGCATGAGGGCCGCCAGCGCGAAGGCGTTGACGACGACGAACGGCGGGATCACCCGTCCCTGCCCGAACCGGTCCACCAGCCGGCCCGACATGGGGGCGGCGATCGCGAAGGCCACGTTGGTGACGGCCGAGACCGCGCCGGCGATCGCGTAGTCGGCGGTGAGGGTCGAGATCAGCAGGATGATGCCGATGCCCTGCATCGACATCGGCATCCGGCCGATCAGCCCGGCCAGGACGAAGGCCTTGACCCCGGGCCTTTCGAACAACCCCTTGTAAGGCCCGACCACGCTGTTTCCCCCTTACGAAAGCAGCTAACCATTGCGCACTTATGTCGGGATAGCAAGTGGTTTAAGGCGCACGTGAGTTAACGTGTCCCGAGTGTCCGGTCTTCCCACGTTCCGCGCGGTCATGCTCATGGTCATCGCCGTGCTCACGGTCACCGTGGCGGCCGGCGGCGTCGTGGTGATCCTGGACGACGACCTGCTCGGCAGCGTCTCGGAACCGGCGCCCTCACCAGCCCGTACGCGCCAGGCGAGCCCGAGCCCCTCGGCCGCGCCCCGGCTCGACCAGATCGTGCCCACGGCCGCGCCCGTCAAGGACTTCGGCGAGGGCGGCCCCGGCGTCACCTCGACACCGGCCCGCGTGCTGGCCATCGCCGCGGGCGGGGTGCCCAAGGAGACCAGGCTCAGCCTGGCCCGGCTCAGGCACGTGCAGAAGGTGACCGTGGTGGACGCCGGCGCGGTCAAGGTCTCCGGCACCGGCCTGAACCTGCTGGCCGTGGACCCGGCCGACTTCCGCTCCTGGACGCCGCAGCCGGTCGCCGACCAGCCCGCCGTGTGGAGCGCGCTGGCCAGGGGCGAACTGGTCGCCGAGGCGCGGACCATGCGCAAGTACAGCATGATCCTGGGCGCCATGTACCAGGTGGACGGCGGGCCCAGACTGCGCGTGGCGGCCTCGGCCACGCTCGGGCTGACCGGCGTGGACGGGCTGGTCAGCGCCGACCTGGGCCGGTCGCTGGGGTTCGCCCAGGGTGTCGCGGTGCTGCTGCACGGCAAGGAGGGCAAGATCGGCGAGTCCGGCGTGCGCAAACTGCTCGGCAAGGACGCCCAGGTCGTCCTGCTCGACGCCGCCGCCCGCGCCCCGAAGCAGCAGCAGCCGGCCCAGGAGCAGCCGCAGCAGGTCACCGTGGGCCGGCCGGGCAGCTACCTGGAGCTCTACAAGGCCGCCGCCACCCGCTGCCCCGGCCTGTCCTGGACGGTGCTGGCCGCGATCGGGCAGGTGGAGAGCGGGCACGGCCGCAACAACGGGCCGTCGAGCGCGGGGGCGCTGGGGCCCATGCAGTTCATGCCCGCCACCTGGAAGCACTACGGCGTGGACGGCGACGGCGACGGCGAGAAGGACATCTGGAGCCCGTACGACGCCGTGCCCGGCGCGGCGAACTACCTGTGCGCCAACAAGGCCGGGCAGGGCGGCGAGAAGCTGCGCAAGGCGATCTGGTTCTACAACCACTCGTGGGACTACGTGAACAAGGTCATGTCGATCGCCGAGGCGTACGCGCGCGCCTACGCCTGAGGACGCCTGCGGGGCGGCGGGCAGCAGGTCAGCGCGCAGGGCACCGGCTCCGGCTCCTCCAGCAACTCGCGCACCATCCGGACGAAACGCGGGTGCGTGCCGGCCGTGGCCGCCCGCTCCAGCGGCAGGCCGATCTCCGCCGCCACCGCCCTGGCCTCGGTGTCGAGGTCGTAGACGACCTCCATGTGGTCGGAGACGAACCCGATCGGCACCAGCACCACGGCCGGCGCCTCGATCTTGCGCAGGTGGTCGCAGACGTCCGGCTCCAGCCACGGCACCTGCGGCGGGCCGCTGCGCGACTGCCACACGAGGTCCCACGGCTGCGTGCGGCCGAGCGCCCGGTTGACCAGTTCGGCGCTGCGGCGGAGCTGGGCCTCGTACAGGCCGCCCTCGGGGCCGGCGGTCTCGGCCATGGAGACCGGGATGCTGTGCGCGGTGAAGACCAGCCTGGCGTCGTCGCGGCCGAGCCGCTCCAGCGCCGCCCGCGTGTGCGCGGCCATGGTCTCCACGAAGCCGGGGTGCTCGCCGTAGTGGCGCAGCTTGACCAGTTCGGGGCCGTCCGCGACGGAGATCCGCGCGATGTCCTCGTAGTACTGGCGGCAACTGGAGTAGCCCGCGAACGCGGACGTGGCGAACACGGCGGCCTTGCGGATCCCGTCGGCCTTCATCCGGCGCACGGTCTCCTCGCCGAACGGGTGCCAGTTGCGGTTGCCCCAGTAGACCGGCACTCCGGCGACCGGGCGCAGCGCCTCGACCAGGTCGCGGTTCTGCTGGTTGATCGGGCTGACCCCGCCGAAGCCCTGGTAGTGCTCGGCCACTTCGAGCAGGCGCTCGCGCGGCACGCCACGCCCGCGAACGACGTTCTCCAGGAACGGCAGCACGTCGTCGGGACCCTCCGGGCCGCCGAAAGACAGGACCAGCAAGGCGTCGTAAATTCCCACGTGACAACCCTATGCGGGAGTGTCCCCGGTCCCTGCCGCGAGGTAGGTTCGGTCGGGTGAGCGCATTCAACGACATTCGTGACTATGTGGCCATCCCACGGGTCCTCTCCCTCCGGCTCTCGCCGGACGGGTCCAGGTTGATCTCCGCCGTCCAGTCACTCAACCCCGACGGCAAGTCGTTCGGCACCGCGCTCTGGGCCGTCCCCCTCGACGGGGAACCGTACCGGCTGACGCGTTCCACCAAGGGCGAGTCCGCCGCGGTCTTCACCGCCTCGGGTGACGTCCTGTTCTCCTCCTCCCGCCCTGACCCGACCGTCAAGGACGGCGGCGAGGAGACTCCCGCGCTGTGGCTGCTGCCGCGGGCCGGCGGCGAGGCCCGCCAGGTGGCCTCCAGGCCCGGCGGCATCGGCTCCGTGCGCACGGCCGGCGACGTGGTCGTGTTCGCCGCCGACGTCCTCGACGGCGAGGAGTCGGCCGACGAGGAGAAGCGTAAGGCCCGCAAGGAGGCCGGGATCTCCGCCATCCTGCACGAGGGCTACCCCGTGCGGTACTGGGACCACGACCTCGGCCCCGGCCGGCCCAGGCTGTTCGCGGCCCGGCTCGGCGGCGACCGGCTGGAGGACGTGCGCGACCTGACCCCCGACGCGGGCGACGCGCTGCGCGAGGGCACGTTCGAGCTGTCCCCCGACGGCGCCACCGTGGTCACCACCTGGCGCGAGTACCTGCCCAGGGGCGAGTGGCGCACCGGCCTGGCCGCCATCGACGTGGCCACCGGCGAGCGGCGTGTGCTGCTGTCCGACCCGGCCTACGACTTCACCGGGCCGCTGGCGATCTCCCCCGACGGCACCAGGATCGTCTGCTCCCGCGAGCGGATCACCGGCGTGGACGTCCCGGCGCGCAGCGAGTTGTGGATCGCCGACCTCGTCACCGGCGAGGGCCGCGGCTACGCGCCCGACCTGTGGGCCGCGGACGTCGACTGGGCGCCCGACTCGTCGGCCGTCTACATCGCCGCCGACCATCAGGGCCGCCGCCCGGTCTTCCGCGTCCCGCTGGACGGCGAGCCCACCAGGCTCACCCAGGACGACGCCTCCTACCTGGCCCTCAACCCCTCGCCCGACGGCCGCTGGGTCTACGCCCTGCGCAGCGCCGTCAACCTCGCGCCCGCCCCGGCCAGGATCGACGTCGCCACCGGCGAGATCGCCGACCTGCCCTCGCCCGCGCCGCGCCCCGAGGTGACCGGCACGCTCACCGAGGTCACCGCCACCGCCGACGACGGCACCGTCATCCGCGGCTGGCTCGCCCTGCCCGAGGGCGCCTCCGCCGCCAGCCCCGCGCCGTTCGTGCTGTTCATCCACGGCGGCCCGCTCGGCTCCTGGAACGACTGGCAGTGGCGCTGGCAGTCGTGGATCCTGGCCCAGCACGGTTACGCCGTCCTCATGCCCGACCCGTGCATGTCCACCGGCTACGGCCAGGAGATGATCGACCGCGGCTGGGGCGACTGGGGCCCGCGCACCCAGGCCGACCTCGACGTGATCGTGGACGCCGCCCTGGCCAGGGACGACATCGACAGCGAGCGCATCGCCGCGATGGGCGGCTCGTTCGGCGGCTACATGGCCAACTGGCTGGCCGGTCACACCGACCGCTACCGGGCCATCGTCACCCACGCCTCGCTGTGGAACCTCGACCAGTTCGGCGGCACCACCGACGCCTCCATGTACTGGCAGCGCGAGTTCGGCCTGCCCGGCGCCGAGCGCTACTCCCTGCTGTCCCCGCACAACTCCCTCGACAAGATCACCACCCCGATGCTCGTCATCCACGGCGACAAGGACTACCGGGTGCCGATCGGCGAGGCGCTGCGGCTGTGGTGGGACCTGCGGCGCACCGAGGTCGACTCGAAGTTCCTCTACTTCCCCGACGAGAACCACTGGATCCTCAAGCCCGGCAACATCATCGCCTGGTACGAGACCGTCCTCGCCTTCCTCGGCCGGCACGTGCTCGGCCAGGAGTGGAAGCGCCCGGACTCGGTGGCGTGATGACCCTCCCCGACATGACCGGCCCCGACATGACCGGCGCCGATTTCCTGCGGCTGGCCGAGGAGATCGCCCGCGAGGCCGGCGACATGCTGCTGGCCAAGCGGCCCACGATGTCCGGCGAGATCGAGACCAAGTCCAGCCCCACCGACGTGGTGACCGCCCTGGACAAGGCGTCCGAGGAGCTCATCCGCGAGCGCGTCCTGGCCGCCCGGCCGGGCGACCGGATCCTCGGCGAGGAGGGCGGCGAGGAGGGCGGCGACTCCGGCGTGCGCTGGATCGTCGACCCGATCGACGGCACCGTCAACTTCCTGTACGGCCTGCCCGACTGGGCCGTGTCGATCGCCGTCGAGGTGAACGGCGAGGTCGTGGCCGGGGTCGTCAACGTGCCGCAGCGCGGCGAGGTCTACACCGCGGTGCGCGGCGAGGGCGCCTGGCTCGGGTCCGGGCGGCTGCGCTGCAACACGGGGGTGCCGCTGGCGCAGGCCCTGGTCGCGACCGGCTTCGGCTACTTCCAGGCCCGGCGGGCTGTGCAGGGCGAGGTCGTGGCCCAGGTGCTGCCCCGCGTGCGGGACATCCGGCGCGGCGGCTCGTGCGCCGTCGATCTGTGCTCGCTGGCCGCGGGCCGGGTGGACGCCTACTACGAGCGCGGCGTCAACCAGTGGGACTTCGCGGCGGCCGGGCTGGTGGCCACCGAGTCTGGTGCCCGGCTCGAAGGTCTCGGCGGGCGTCCGGTCAGCCCCGACTTCGCGTTGTGCGCGGCCCAGGGGCTGTTCGAGGAGTTGCACGCGCTGCTGGCGCCGCTGAACCCCGAACGCGACGCCTGACGCGCCGTCGTCCGAGGCCGCGTCAGGACCAGGCGACGGCCAGGGGACGGCCAGGGGACGGCCGGAGGACGGATGGACGGAACGGCCGGAGCCTCGTTGCTCCGGCCGTTTCCCGTGGAGCTAGCGGGGCAACGGGACGCCGTGATCGTTGGCCAGCCGGCGCAGGTCTTCGATCTCGGCGGTGAGGGTGTCGGCGAGGTAGTCGTCGCCGGCGCAACGGGCCTCACGAAGGCCCTTGTAAGCCTGGTCGAGGCGGTGTTCGATCGTGGTCGTGAACTCGCCCATCTCACCTACTCTCTAGGGGTCTGAACCGTGTAAGGGCGATGTTTCCCCCAACGCCGGATGAAGTCCGGGCAAGGGGTGTCCCGCAGGCATACCCCGCCGTGTCCGCTTCCGAAACATGAATTTCTCGCCGTCACCCTCACACCGGGGGTCAACCGACCCCTGAACATGCCTTACCGTGCGCTTATCGAGCCTGTGGGCAGAATGAGGGCCCAGAATCGGAGAGAGGTGTTCTGGCGTGCGGGTGCTGGTTGTTGAGGATGAGCGGGTGCTCGCCGACGCGATCGCGACGGGGCTGCGGCGCGAGGCCATGGCGGTGGACGTCGCCTACGACGGCGGGGGCGCCCTGGAACGCACCTCCTACATCGACTACGACGTGATCGTGCTCGACCGCGACCTGCCGGTGGTGCACGGCGACGAGGTGTGCCGGCGCCTGGTGGAGCAGCGTACGGCCTCGCGGATCCTGATGCTGACCGCCTCGGGCGACGTGGACGACAAGGTGGAGGGCCTCGGCCTGGGGGCCGACGACTACCTGGCCAAGCCGTTCGTGTTCATCGAGCTGGTCGCGCGGGTGCGCGCGCTCGGCCGCCGCTCCGCCCCCGCCC
>NZ_SSXE01000213.1 GCF_021699195.1 Nonomuraea sp. MG754425
GGCCCGTACGACGCCCGCCCGGGTCACCGTCCTGGCCAAGCCCCCCGTACGCAAGCTGGCCAAGGACCTGGGCGTGGACCTGGCGGCCATCACCGGCACGGGCCCCCAGGGCTCCATCACCCGGGACGACATCCAGGCGGCGGCCCGGCCCGCCGAGGCGCCCGTCCAGGAGCGGGCCCAGCCGGCTCCGGAGCGCCGGGAGGAACGTGTCCCGGTCAAGGGCGTGCGCAAGGCGACCGCCGGCGCCATGGTGGCCAGCGCCTTCACGGCCCCGCACGTCACCGAGTTCCTCCAGGTGGACATGACGGAGACCATGGCCACCGTGCACCGCCTGCGTGCCCTCCGCGACTTCGCGGAGGTCAAGGTGACCCCGTTGCTGCTGGTGGCCAAGGCCGTGCTGACCGCGATCAGACGCCACCCCGCGATCAACGCCACCTGGGACGAGCCGGCCCAGGAGATCGTGGTCAAGCACTACGTGAACCTCGGGATCGCCGCCGCGACCCCGAGAGGGCTCCTGGTCCCCAACATCAAGGACGCCCAGGGCCTGACCCTCCCCGAGCTGGCCACGAGCCTGGCGGGGCTCGCGGAGACGGCCAGGGCCGGACGTACCCAGCCGGCGGAGATGTCCGGCGGCACGATCACGATCACCAACGTCGGCGTGTTCGGCGTGGACGGCGGCACCCCGATCATCAACCCGGGCGAGGCGGCCATCCTGGCGGTCGGCCAGGTCAGGGACATGCCGTGGGTGGTGGACGGCGAGCTGGCGGTGCGCAAGGTGGCGACCTTGTCGCTCTCCTTCGACCACCGCATGGTCGACGGCGAGCTCGGTTCGCTCTTCCTGGCGGACGTGGGCGCGATGCTGGAGGACCCGCTGCGCGTGCTCGCCTGGGGGTAGCCCGGCTGCGTGCGGAGTACGGCGCCCGCCGGGAGGACCCCTCCCCCGGCGGTCGCCGTACGTCGGGGACGCCCGCACCCATCCCTGCCAGAGCGGGCGGGGTCCCCGGCAGATACATCGATAGGGTGGCTTTCATGATTCGCCACATCGTGCTGTTCACCTGGGCCGCGGACGCCACCGACGAGCAGCGGGCCGCGGTGGCGGCCGAACTGCGCAAGCTCCCCGGCCTCATCCCGCAACTGCGCGGTTACACCGTCGGCTCCGACGCGGGCATCAACCAGGGCAACCACGACTTCGCCGTCGTGGCGGACTTCGACGACGTGGACGACTACCTCATCTACCGCGACCACCCCGAGCACCAGAAGGTGATCGCCGAGCACATCAAGCCGATCCTCGCGACCCGCGCCGCCGTGCAGCTCAGTGTCTAGAGCTCGGGCGGGTGGTTCTCGCGGTGCATGAGCCTGCCCTCCGACGTCTGGCCCCGCCTCGGGGCCAGCACGATGCTCAGCACCACTCCCGCGCCCCCGACGATCATGAAGATGAGCCCGATCACATCCATGTGGACGCTCTGGCCGAACACGTCGGGGTCGATCGCGAATCTCAGGATGGCGCCAAGCGTGAGGAAGAAGATGCTTACCCCGACACCCATGACGACCTCCAGGTAAACAACGGGTACAGCCTCGGTCATACCCGGCTGACGTTGATCACACCCGTCGGTTCTCAGGCGAGGCACGACAAAGGGCGCCCGCCGTTGTAGTCGATCATGTCGCGGATGGCGGCGGCCACGTCGATCGGCGTGCCCAGGGGCCGCCCGTCGAGTTCGGCGTAGGCGCGGTGCAGGTTGCCCACGATGCGCTCCGGGTCGAGCAGCCCGGCCCACTCGCCGAGGTCGGTCCGCCTGGCCGCCTCCAGCGGTGTCAGGCCCGCCTCCCGGCCCCGCCTGGCGGCCTCCTGGACGAAGCGCAGGTAGCCCTCGACCGGCTCGTACGCCTCGGGCCCGCACACCTCGCCGTGCCCGGGCACGACGGTCTCCGCGCCGAGCTCCCTGAGCTGCCGGAGGGCGTCCAGCGCCCCGGCCACCGAGCCCATCAGCACGAAAGGCGTGCCGCCGTTGAAGACCAGGTCCCCGGCGAACAGCAGCCGCCGCTCGGGGATCCACACGTACGAGTCGCTGGTGGTGTGGGCGGGGTGCCCGACGTGCCGTACCTCGCAGCGCAGGTCGTCGGAGTGCAGGGTGACGCGGTCGGTGAAGGTCAGGAACGGCGGCGCCGGCTCCATCCGGCCCCACTCGACCCCGGACGACCACGAGGCGCGGTAGGCGGGGACGCCCTCGGCGATGATCTGCTCGCGCACGCCCTCGTGCCCGACGATCGTGGCCTCGGGGAACAGCCAGTTGCCGAACGTGTGGTCCCCGTGGTGGTGGGTGTTGACCAGCGTGGTGATCGGCCCGCCGGTGACCTTGCCGATGGCGTGGCGGAAGGCGCGGGTGCGGCGCTCGGTCGAGCAGGCGTCGACGACGATGACGCCGCGCCGCCCGGCCAGGAAGCCGGCGTTGTTGATCCACCAGCTCCCGTCAGGCTGGAGGTAGGCGTAGACGCCGTCGGACACCTCTTCGACACGGGGCGGCGGCAGGGCGTGGTCGTGCGTGGCGGAGCTCATGCCCGGACCGTACTCGCCGCGGGCCCGTGACGACAGGACGCGCGCGCGGGGCGTCCTGCCGTGCTGGTCGTACGGGTCAGAAGGCGTCTTCGGCCAGGTCCATGAGGTCGAGGTCGGTGGCGGCGAGCACGCGCCGCTCGGCGGCCAGCCGGGGCAGCACGGTCTTGGCGAAGAACGTGGCCGCCGCCGCCTTGCCCTGGTAGAACGGGTCCTCGCCGTCGGCCAGCCGGGTCAGCGCCACCTCCGCCTGGCGCAGCAGCAGCCAGCCGATGATCAGGTCGCCCAGCGCGAGCAGGAGCCTGGTGGTGTTCAGGCCGACCTTGTAGACCTCCCGCGGCGCCTCCAGCGAACCCAGCGCCCAGCCCGCCATGATGTCGCCCATGGCCTTGACCTCGGCGACGGCCTCGGCGAGCAGCTTGCGCTCCTCCTTCAGCCGCCCGTTGCCGGCCTCGGAGGCGGCGAACTCGTCGATCTCGGCCAGCAGTGCGCCGATCGCGGCTCCCTGGTTGCGCAGGATCTTCCTGAAGAACAGGTCCTGGCCCTGGATCGCGGTCGTGCCCTCGTACAGGGAGTCGATCCGGGCGTCGCGGATGTACTGCTCGATCGGGTAGTCCTGGAGGTAGCCGGAGCCGCCGAGGGTCTGCAGGGAGCGGGAGAGCAGCTCGTACGACCGCTCGGAGCCGACGCCCTTGACGATGGGCAGCAGCAGGTCGTTCATGGCGTGCGCGTGCCGGTCGTCGGGGTCGATGAGGATCGCGTCCTGGAAGGTGGCGGTGTAGAGCACCAGCGCGCGCATGCCCTCGGCGTAGGACTTCTGCAGCATGAGCTCGCGGCGCACGTCCGGGTGGTGGGTGATGGTCACCCGGGGCGCGGACTTGTCGGCGATCTTCGTCAGGTCGGCGCCCTGGACGCGGGACTTGGCGTACTCGAGGGCGTTCAGGTAGCCGGTGGACAGCGTGGCGATGGCCTTGGTGCCGACCATCATGCGGGCGTGCTCGATCACCATGAACATCTGCCTGATGCCCTCGTGCGCCTCGCCGACCAGCCAGCCGACCGCCGGGTGCTGGTCGCCGAAGGTCAGCTCGCAGGTGGTGGAGACCTTCAGGCCCATCTTCTTCTCGACGTTGGTGACGTAGACGCCGTTGCGCTCGCCGAGTTCGCCGGTCTCCAGGTTCACGTGGAACTTCGGCACCAGGAACATCGACAGCCCCTTGGTCCCGGGGCCGTGGCCCTCGGGGCGGGCCAGCACGAGGTGGAAGATGTTGTCGGACATGTCGTGCTCGGCGCTGGTGATGAAACGCTTGACGCCCTCGATGTGCCAGCTCCCGTCGGGCTGCGGCACCGCCCGGGTACGCCCGGCGCCCACGTCGGAGCCCGCGTCGGGCTCGGTGAGCACCATGGTGGCGCCCCAGTTGTTCTCGATGGCCAGTTCGGCGAAGCGCTTCTGCTCGGGCGTGCCCACCTTCCACAGCGTGTAGGCGAAGTTGGGGCCGGCGGCGTACATGTACAGGGCGGGGTTGGCGCCCAGCACCATCTCGGCCGTGGCCCAGGCGAGGCTGCGCGGCATGCCGGGGCCGCCCAGGTCGGCGGGCAGGTCGATGTGCGCCCAGCCGCCCTCCACCAGCGCCTTGTACGACTTCTTGAAGCCCTCGGGCACGGTGACGGACGACGTGGCCGCGTCGAACACCGGCGGCTGCCTGTCGCCTTCCTCGAACGAGTCGGCGAGCACGCCGGTCGAGAGCCGGTTGATCTCGTCCAGCACGCTGCGCGCGACGTCCTCGTCGACTTCGGCGAAGGGCCCGGTACCGAGGATCTCGCCTCTCCTGAAGACCTCGAAGAGGTTGAATTCCAGGTCACGCACGTTGCTCTTGTAGTGGCCCATGGGCGTCGATCTCCTTGAACCGAGGCATTTCTACTGGCCAGTAACCTTACTCTGAAATGCTACCCGCGGGTAACCCGCGATATGCGTGGCATGCTCATGTCCATGGACGCCGAAGAACTCGCCACCCGGTGGCGGGAGCGCCTGGAATCCTGGGCGATCCCGGACGAGATCCTGGCCAGGGCGCCGCGCGATCCGTGGAGCCACTCGCCGGAGAGGTTCGGCACCCGTACCGACAGGGCGCTGGCCGAGCCCGACGACGGCCCCACGATGACCCGGCTGTCCGAGGCGCTGCCCGACAAGGGCACGCTGCTCGACGTGGGCTCCGGCCCCGGAGCCGCCTCCCTGCCGCTGCACGGCCGCATCGGCCACCTCTACGCGGTGGACACCTCGGCCGACATGCTCGAAGCGCTGACGGCCAGGGCGGAGAAGCTGGGCGTGCCGGTCACGACGGTCGAGGGCGCCTGGCCCGAGGTGTCCGGCCAGGTGCCGGCCGCAGACGCCGCCGTGGCGGCCCATGTCGTCTACAACGTGCCCGACCTGGCCGGCTTCCTGCGCGCGCTGGACGCGCGCACACAGGGACGGGTGGTGCTGGAGTTGCCGCATCGCCATCCCATGAGCTGGATGGCGCCCCTGTGGCAGCACTTCCACGGCATCGACCGGCCGGTACGCCCCGTCGCGGAAGACTGCGTGGCCCTGGCGGCGGCGCTCGGCTTCGCCGTGCGGGTGGAGGAGCGGGAAGCCCCGCTGGGGCGCTTCGAGTCGCTGGAGGAACTGGCCGCCAGCGCGGTCCGGCGGGTGTGCCTCGACCCCGCGAGGGCGGAGGAGGTGGGGCGGATCGCGGTCGAACTCGGCATGTGGCCGGTGCCCCGTGACCGATGGGTCACGATCTGGTGGGAATGATCGGCCCGTCCCCCGTGTTCACCAGGTAGAGCGGTAACGCTCCCGGACGAGACGCGCCGTACCCGGAACGCCAAGACGACGCACCACGAACAGTGCCGTCTCTCAGGGAGTGCTCATCATGGCGTGGATCGTCCTCATTCTGGCCGGCGTCTTCGAGGTCGCCATGGCCTTCTCGCTCAAGCTCAGCAACGGCTTCTCGCACCTGTGGTGGTCGCTGTCGTTCCTGGGCACGGCCGTCCTCAGCTTCGGCCTGCTCTCGTACGCGCTCAAGACGCTCGAGGTGGGCACCGCCTACGCCGTCTGGACCGGCGTCGGCGCGGCGGGCACCGCGCTGCTCGGGATGATCGCCCTGGGCGACAGCGCCTCACCGGCCCGGCTGGTCTCCATCGCCCTGATCCTGGCCGGGGTCATCGGGCTGCGAACACTGGCTTGACGTCTTCGGTGGTGTCTAGTTGGGTATGGCCCGTGATTGAGATTCATGGCATCACCATTGACGCCGCCGACCCGTACGAGATCGCGAGCTGGTGGAGCAAGGCCACCGGGCTGCCCCTCGGCGAAGGCGACGTGCCGGGAGACGACGAGGTCATGCTGCGGACGAAGCAGGACCCGTTCCTGCTGTTCATCCGCGTGCCCGAGGGCAAGACCGTCAAGAACCGGCTGCACCTCGACGTCAACGGCACCGAGGGCAGAACCCGTGACCAGGAGGTCGAGCGGCTCATCGAGATGGGCGCGACCGTCTTCGACGACCGGCGCAACCCCGACGGCACAGGGTGGGTCACCATGCTCGACCCCGAGGGCAACGAGTTCTGCGTGTGCCGGAGCCAGGCGGAGAGGGAGGCCGGGTAAGCTCACCGGGCCGACCGCGCGCGTCCCTGCATCGTGAGCGTCAGGATGCCCGCGATCAGGTAGACGAGCGCACCGTGCCACAGGGCATCGACGGCCGAGCCGAACACTCCGTCGCCGTCCAGCACGAGTTGCACGGGGTAGTTCAGCACGGCCACGATGCCGGCCGGCAGCAACGCGAACCGGAACGGGTGCTGGAGTGACCACACACGCGCCTGGCGGGTCACCCTGTCGCCCTCGTTCGGCTTGGACACCGCGCCGATCGCGGCTACCAGGGCGAACAGGCTCATTCCCAAACCGAGCGCCCACACCAGGTCGGCGCCGCCCGTGAGCGCGCCCAGACCGAGGCTGGCGGCGGAGACGGCGGCTCCGCTGACGGCGGCCGTCTTCCAGGGAGCGCCGCGCAGCGCGGCGCCCGACAGCGAGACCTCATCGCGTCGACTGATTTCGTTCATATCCTCATGCTGCCGTTCGTCCGCCCCTGGGAGCATCGGGGTACGACCCTGAGCTGTCCCTGGGAACAGGGACGGATTTCCGGCCTGGCATGATGCGGGACATGCGGGACATCGAGATCGTGCAGCTTGGTCCGGACGACGGCGAGCGGCTGCGTGAGGTGCGGCTGCGCGCGTTGCGCGACTCACCTGACGCGTTCGGCTCCTCCTACGACCGCGAGGCCGGCTTCCCGCCGGGCAGATGGGCGGAGCGGCTGGCCGGCCCCGGCTCGCGCTACTGGGCGGCCACCCGCGACGGTGCCGACCTGGGGCTGGTGTGCGTGCGCCTGGAGGAGGGCGCGGCACACCTGCTGTCCATGTGGGTCGCGCCCGAGGCCAGGCAGGCCGGCGTCGGCTCCAGGCTGGTGGACACGGCCGTGGAGTGGGCGAGGAGCACCGGGGTTGAGGAGATCGGCCTGTGGGCGGTGGACCGCAACCACGCCGCCCGCGCGCTCTACGCGGGCAAGGGGTTCACCCCGAGCGGCAAGGTGATGGCCCTGCCGTCGAACCCGGCCCTCATGGAGTCCCACTACGTGCTCTCGCTGATCTTCCGGCGCGCCCGCAAGGAGGACGTTCCCGCCATCGTCGCGATGCTGGCCGACGACCACCTGGGCGCCGGGCGGGAGGGCGACCCGGGCGACGAGCGCTACCTCGCGGCGTTCGAGCACATCGACGCCAACCCCCGCGACGAGCTGATCGTGGCCGAGCAGGACGGCAAGGTGGTGGGCACGATGCAGCTCACCTACCTGGCCGGGCTGTCGCGCCTGGGCGCGGAGCGCTGCCAGATCGAGGCCGTCAGGGTCGCCGCCGCCACCCGGGGGCAGGGGCTCGGCGGCAAGATGATCACCTGGGCGGTGGACCGGGCGCGGGCGCGCGGCTGCGCGATGGTGCAGCTCACCTCCGACAGGTCACGCCCGGAGGCGCACCGCTTCTACGACACCCTCGGCTTCACGGCCTCCCACGTCGGCTACAAGCTCAACCTGGGCTGACCGCGCAGTCGGGCTCAGAGCGGGCTGATCTCCACGAAGTTGTCGTGGAAGCCGGGCCCCCTGCCCATGTCGGCGTCCCGCTCGGCCACGACGGCGTTCGGGTTCGCGCCGCCGGGGCTGAGCTTGGGCCAGCGGCCCTTCGGCGAGGCCACCACCCCGGCCGCCACCCGGTCGCTGATCTCCACGTCCGCCAGGAACTCGCCGCCGTCGTTGTGCACGCGGACCCGCCGGCCGTCCTCCAGCCCGCGCGCCGCCGCGTCGGCCGGGTTGACCAGCACCACCGGGTCCTTGGCCCGCCGCCGCAGCTCCGGGTTGTTGCCGAAGGTCGTGTTGAGGAACATGTGCGAGGCCGGCGTGACCAGCGTCAGCGGGTACGGCGAGCGCCCCGCCACGGCGGCCGTGTGCGAGGGCACGTACGCCTTGCCCTTGGGCGGGAAGCGCAGCCGCCCCGACGGGGTCGGGAAGCCGTCGGCGAACGGCGCGAAGGGCCGCGGGTAGTTCATCCGCACCCAGCCCTCCTTGCGCAGCCTGTCCAGCGTGACGCCCTCCAGCGACGGATGCCCGCCCGACAGGAGCTGCTCGGCCAGCTCCAGGTCCGAGTCGTACAGCGACGGCTCGGTCATCCCCATGTGTGCCGCCAGCCGGCGGAACGTCTCCGTCGTGGACAGGGCCTCGCCCGGCGGCTGGACGGCCTGCTCGTTCCACAGCAGGTACATGTGCCCGTAACCGGCGTGCAGGTCGTGGTGCTCGGTCTGCATGGTCGCGGGCAGCACGATGTCGGCGTAGTCGGCGGTGTCGGTCGGGAAGTGCTCCATGACCACCGTGAACAGGTCCTCGCGCATGAGCTGGCGCCTGATGGCGTTCGCGTCGGGGGAGGAGCCGACCGGGTTGGCCGCGTACACCCAGAAGCACTTCACCGAGGCGAGCTGTGAGGCCGCCTTGGTCATGGTCAGCGTGCGTACCGGCGCGGCCAGCAGGTCGTCGCGGCGGTCCACGGTCAGGTGCACGTGTTCGCTGGTGGAGAAGGCGACGCCGCCGCCGGGATGGCGCCAGTCGCCGGTGACGCCGGGGATGGCCGCGATCACGCGCAGCGCGGCCCCGCCGGCCGCGTGCCGCTGCAGGCCGTGCGTGGCGCGCAGCGCGGTCGGACGGGTGCGGGCCAGCCGCGTCCCCAGCTTGTGGACGGCCTCGGCCGGGATGCCGGTGATCTCGGCCACCCTCTCGACCGGGTAGCCGAGGATCTCCTCGCGGAAGTCCTCCCAGCCCTCGGTGTGCTCGGCGAGGTACTCCTCGTCCTGGGCGTTCTCGGCCAGCACGACGTTGAGCAGCCCGAGGGCGAGCGCGCCGTCGGTGCCCGGCCTGATCGCGAGGTGCTCGTCGGCCTGGTCGGCCGTCCGGGTGCGGATGGGGTCGATGGCGACGACGTGCGCGCCGTTCGCGCGGGCGTCCTGGATGAACTTCCACAGGTGGTGGCCGCTGGTCAGCGTGTTCGTGCCCCAGAGCAGGATCAGCTTGGACAGCGCGAAGTTCTCCGGGTCCATGCCGCCCGCGGTGCCCTGCGTACGCCGCAGACCGGCGCTGCCGGCCGCCGAGCAGATGTTGAGCCAGTGCTTGGAGGCGCCCAGCAGGTTCCAGAACCGGCGGCCCGCCACGCCCTCGCAGCCCTGGAGGTAGCCGAGCGTGCCCGTGCCCAGGTACGGCCAGATCGCCTCGCCGCCGTGCTCCTCGACGATGGCGCGCAGCCGTACGGAGATCTCGTCGAGCGCCTCTTCCCAGGTGATGCGCTCGAACCGGCCGGAGCCCTTCGGGCCGGTACGGCGCAGCGGATACAGGACGCGGTCCGCCGCGCGGGTGTGCTCCAGGTAGCGGTTGACCTTCACGCACAGCGCGCCCCTGGTGTAGGGCTGGTCGGGATTGCCGCGCAGCTTCACGGGCGTGCCGTTCTCGACGGTCACCACCCACGAGCAGGTATCCGGGCAGTCCAGCGGACAGGCCCCCAAAACCCTCAATTCACCCGACATGGGACACAGCCTACGTCCCCCGACACCACGAATTAGGAGGTGAACTGTGTGAACTCCAGCGTGTAGCCTGCCCCGTGCGACTACTGCGGGCACGATCGAGCACACTGGAAGTCAGAGATCGCGTGGTCCGGCACGGGAAGGTGCAGAATCGCTGTCGGTGGCCGAAATCAGGGAACGAGATGACACGGAGGACCTCTCGGAGGGAGATCCAGCCGTGGCTGAGCCACGCGCGGAAAACGACGTCTACGTCGTAGAACCGCTGCTGCCCCAGCGCCTGCGCCGCCCCTCCGACCTGCTGCGCTTCTTCGCCACGCTCATCGTGCTCGGCGCGGTCATCCTGCTCGCCCTGGTCGCCAAGCAGACCCTCATCGGGCTCGAGGCTGACGTCAAGGAGGGCGCCGAACTCGTCCCGCTGCTGAGCAGGATCGCCGCCTTCCTCGGCGGCGCGGCCGTCATCATCGTGCCGATGGCCTTCGCCGTCGAACGCGTCTTCCACCGCGACGGCCTGCGCGTCGCCGAAGGGCTCATCGCCGCCATCGTCGGCATGGCCGGCTCGTTCCTGCTCGGCCAGTGGCTGGCCGGCGGCAACGTCGACGACCTGCGCGTGCTGCTCACCGGCGACCGCACGATGGAGCCGCTCAACACGCTGCTCACGCCCGTCATCGCCTACTCCACCGCCGTCCGCATCTCCCGCCGCCCCACCTGGCGGATGCTGATGTGGACCACCACCGCGCTCTACATCCTGGCGCTCTTCTCCGGCCGCCAGATCACCATCCCCAGCGCCATCGTCACCGTCCTGGTCGGCATGGCCATCGGCTACGCCACCCTGTACGGCGTCGGCAGCCCCAACACCCGCCCCGCCGGCGGGGCCGTCGTCGCCGCGCTGCGCAAGCTGTCCTTCGCCCCCGTCTCCGCCCGCCGCGTCGAGGACGACCACCAGGGCAGCCGCCGCTACGCCATCGGCCTCACCGACGGCTCCAGCCTCGACGTCACCGTCCTCGACCGCGACCGGCAGGTGGCCGGGCTGCCGTACCGGCTGTGGCGGCGCTTCCGGCTGCACTCCGAGACCAGACGCCGCGCCATCAGATCGCTGCGGGCCGAACTCGAACGCGAGGCCCTCATGGCGTACGCGGCCCAGGCCGCCGGCGCCAGCACCCCGCGCCTGCTCGGCACCAGCGAGATCGGCACCGAGGCCGCCCTGCTCGCCTACGAGCACATCGAGACCCGCCCGCTCGACGACGTCCCCGACGACGAGATCGACGACCGGCTGCTCGCCCAGATCTGGGAGCAGGTCGAACTGCTGCAGATCCAGCGCCTGGCCCACCGGCGGCTCACCGGCGACAGCATCCACCTCGACGGCGCGGGCCGCGTCGTGCTCACCGACGCCCGCAGCGGCGAGGTCGCCGCCGGAGACCTGCTCCTGCGCCTCGACATCGCCCAGCTCCTCACCTACCTCGCGCTGCGCGTGGGCCCCGAGCGCTCGGTCCGCGCCGCCGCCAACGCGATGGGCCCCGACGCGCTCGCCGCCGCCATGCCGCTGCTCCAGCGGATCGCGCTGACCAGGGAGACCCGCTCCGCGCTGGGCAAGGCCAAGAACGTGCTGCCGGGCATCCGCGAGCAGATCGTCGCGCTCAAACCGCGGGGCAAGGTCGAAGAGGTACGCCTCGAACGCTTCCGCCCCCGCACCCTGATCACGATCATCGCCAGCACGCTGGCCGCCTACATCGTGCTGTCCCAGCTCAGCCAGGTGGACGTCTACCAGGTGCTCACCACCGCCAACTGGGCCTGGTCGGGCCTGGCGCTGGTGGCCTCGTTCGCCAGCTACGTGGCCGCCGCGTTCATGCTGCGCGGGTTCGTGCCCGAACCTCTGCCGCTCTGGCGTACGGTGCTGGCCCAGTTCGCCGGCTCCTTCGTCAAGCTCGTCGCGCCCGCGGCCGTCGGCGGCGTCGCGATCAACACCCGCTACCTGCAAAAACGCGGGCTTCACCCGGCCAGCGCGGTGGCCAGCGTCGGCGCCTCGCAGCTCATCATGCTGGTCTTCCACATCCTGCTGCTGGCGCTGTTCGCCTACATCACCGGCTCGACCACCGCCACCTCGTTCACCCCGTCGCGCGGGCTCGTCGTCGTGCTGCTCGGGGTCGCGGTGCTGGTCGTGGCCGTGCTCGGCGTGCCGCCGCTGCGCCGGCTGATCACCTCGCGCCTGAGCAAACTCTTCTCGAACGTGCTGCCGCGCCTGCTCGACGTGCTCCAGTCGCCGCTCAAGATGGTCGAGGCGTGCGCCGGCACCCTGTCGATCACCCTCGCGTTCATCGTCTGCCTCGACGCCTGCGTGGCGGCCTTCGGCGGCACGCTCAGCTTCACCGCCGTCGCCGTCGTCTTCCTCACCGCCAACGCCATCGGCTCCGCCGCGCCCACACCCGGTGGTCTGGGCGCGGTCGAAGTCGCGCTCGTGGGCGGCCTGACGGTCGCGGGGGTGCGCCCCGAGCTGGCCACCTCGGCCGTGCTGCTGTACCGGCTGCTCACGTTCTGGCTGCCGGTGCTGCCCGGCTGGGCCGCCTTCACCTACCTCCAGCGGCACGAGGCCCTGTGACCTTGTCGATGGCCTCCAGCTCGTCCTGCGTGAAGGCCGGGCCGTCCACGCACGCCACGTTGTCCTCCAACTGCCTGACACTGCTGGCGCCGATCAGCACGCTCGTCACCCGCGGGTCGCGCAGCGTCCACGACAACGCCATCTGAGCCAGCGTCTGCCCGCGCGCCCCGGCGATCTCGCCGAGGTCGCGCGCCAGGTCGAGATCGATCCGGTCGGCGCTCAGGAACCGGCTGGTGGCCGCCCGCGAGTCGGCGGGCACCCCCTTCAGGTACCGGTCGGTCAGCAGGCCCTGCGCCAGCGGCGAGAACACGATGCAGCCCATCCCCGCCTCCTCCAGCGCGTCCAGCAGCCCGCCCTCGATCCACCGGTTGATCATCGAGTACGACGGCTGGTGCAGCACCAGCGGCGTGCCCAGCTCCCGCATGATCCGCGCGGCCTGGGCGGTCTGCTCGGCCGAGTAGTTGGAGATGCCCGCGTACAGCGCCTTGCCCGAGCGCACCGCCCGGTCCAGCGCGCCCATCGTCTCCTCCAGCGGCGTCTCCGGGTCGGGACGGTGGCTGTAGAACACGTCCACGTACTCCAGGCCCATACGCCGCAGCGACTGGTCGAGGCTGGCCAGCACGTACTTCCTCGACCCCCACTCGCCGTACGGGCCCGGCCACATATCGTAGCCCGCCTTCGTGGAGATGATCAGCTCGTCCCGGTACGGGGCGAAGTCCTCGGCCAGGATGCGGCCGAAGTTCCGCTCCGCCGAGCCGTACGGCACGCCGTAGTTGTTGGCCAGGTCGAAGTGCGTCACCCCGAGGTCGAAGGCCCGGCGCAGGATCGCGCGCGAGTTCTCGATCGGCCGGTCGTCACCGAAGTTGTGCCACAACCCCAGCGACACCGCCGGCAACCGCAGCCCGCTGCGCCCGCCGCGGTTGTACGGCTGGCGCTCGTAACGACCCTGCTCCGCCCGATAGGTCATGCCGTACCCCGCTCGATGATCCACGACAGCGCGAACGCCTCTTCCCGCCACGCGTCGTAGCGCCCGCTGCGCCCGCCGTGCCCGGCGCCCATCTCCGTCTTGAGCAGGAACGGCCCGCCGCTCGCGGTGGCACGCAGCCGGGCGATCCACTTCGCCGGCTCGTGGTACAGCACCCGGGTGTCGTTCAGGCTCGTGATCGCCAGGATCGGCGGGTACGGCCGGCCGTCCACGTTCTCGTAGGGGGAGTAGCTCTTCATGTACGCGTACACGTCGGAGTTGTGCAGCGGGTCGCCCCACTCGTCCCACTCGATCACCGTCAGCGGCAGCGACGGGTCGAGGATGGTGTTCAGCGCGTCCACGAACGGCACCTCGGCCACGACGCCCGCGAACGCGTCAGGAGCCAGGTTCGCCACCGCGCCCATCAGCAGGCCGCCCGCCGAGCCGCCCCTGGCGATGATCCGCTCGCTCCAGCCGGACGCCTTCAGGTGCCTGGCCACGGCCACGAAGTCGGTGAACGTGTTGCGCTTCCTGGTCAGCTTGCCGTCCTCGTACCAGTGGCGGCCCATCTCGCCGCCGCCCCGCACGTGCGCGACCGCGAAGGCGAACCCCCGGTCGAGCAGCGACAGCCTCGGGACCGAGAAGCCGGGGTCGATGGAGGTCTCGTAGCTGCCGTAGCCGTACAGGACGGTCGGGGCCGGCTTGGCCGCGTCCTTGCGCTTGACGACGGACACCGGGACCTTCGTGCCGTCCTCGGCCGTGGCCCACTCGCGGAACTGCTCGTAGTCGGCCGGGTCGTAGCCGCCGAGCACCGGGCGCCGCTTGAGCAGGATCAGCTCGTGGGTGTCGAGCTCGTAGTCGTACACGCTGGGCGGGGTGACCATGCTCGTGTACGCCAGCCGCAGCCGTGTGGTGGTGAACTCCGGGTTGCCCGCGGGGCCGACGTCGTACAGGGGCTCGGGGAAGTCGATCTCGTACGCGTTGCGCTCGGACGCCTCGACCCGCTCGCGCCAGGAGCCGGCCGCCGTGCCGTAGGGGAGCACGCGCAGACCGGTGAGGCCGTCGCGGCGGAAGTGCACCACGGCGTGGTCGGAGAACGCGTCGATCTCCAGCAGCCGGGTGTCCTCCCGGTGGGCGATCAGCGGGGTCCACGTGCCGGGGTCGTCGAGGGGGGCGGTGGCCAGCTCGAAGTTCTCGGCGTTCTCGTTGTGGTGCACGTAGAAGAAGTCGCCCGCGTGCTCGACGCCGTACTCGACGCCGGTCTTGCGCGGCCGGACCACCTGGAACTCGCCCGTAGGGTCGCCGGCGTCGAGGATCCGCGCCTCACTGGTGATCTTGCTGCCGGCCCCCAGCACGAGGTACCTCTCGCTGCGGGTCAGCCCGATGCCCACCCAGAACCGCTCGTCGCCCTCCTCGTAGACGAGCACGTCCTCCTGGGTGCCCAGGGTGTGCCGGTAGACCTGGAACGGACGCCAGGCGTCGTCCACGCGCGTGTAGAAGAACGTGGAGCCGTCGGCGGACCAGGCGCCGCCGTAGAAGATGTCGCTGATCTCGTCGGGCAGGAGCTCGCCCGTCGCGAGGTTCTTGAACCTGAGGGTGAAGCGCTCGTCACCCTTGTAGTCGGTGGAGAACGCCAGCATCGTGCCGTCGGGGGTGACGGAGCTGGTGCCGACCGAGAAGAACTCGCTGTCGCCGGCCAGCTCGTTGCCGTCGAGGATCACCTGCTCGCGGTCGAGCGTGACGCCAGGGGTGATCTCCGGGGGAGCGTCGCTGTCGGCCGGGACCCGGCAGGAGACCGCGTACTGCTTGCCCTCCTCGGTGCGGGTGAAGTACCACCACGCGCCCTTGCGGCTGGGGACGGACAGGTCGGTTTCCTGGGTGCGGCCCTTGATCTCCTGGAACACCTGCTCCTGCAGGTCGGTGAGATGAGCTGTCTGCTGCTTGAGAAACTCGTTCTCCGCCTCCAGGTACTCGGTCGTATCGGGATCTTCTTTGTTGCTCAGCCAGGCGTACTCGTCGATGACGGTGTCGCCGTGATGGGTGCGCTCCGTGGGGACCTTCTTCGCCACTGGCGGCGTGTAGCTGCTCACGTGGGGAGTCTATGTTCGGTCGTGATCGTTCTGTTGCCGACGAAGAGAGTGAACCGGCCCGAGCTGCCGAGAAGCGCTGCTAATCTTTAGGAGCCGACGCGGTGCGGCGCAACTTTCCTCCTTCACTCCGGTGGCTTTGGTGTGTTGTGCCACGCTTGTCGGTAATCCCGTGTGACGCGCCGGTTCAGAGATCGATTCGCACATCGATCGAAGGGCTGGTAAGTTAGAGGGGTTGTCTCCGAAAGGGGGCAGGGATTAATTCCAAGCAGGTTGAGCAAGTCGGGTCAATTTGACAGAGACTTGAACGGCTGA
>NZ_SSXE01000214.1 GCF_021699195.1 Nonomuraea sp. MG754425
GGGTGGTGGCGACGACCGTCTCCGCGAGGTCGGCCCAGCGTGGACGGGGCGCCCGCGCGGCCAGGCTCTCGGGGGGTTCGGCGAGCAGGTCGCGCAGGGTGGCGGCGTCGATGCCGAGTTCCGCCAGCCGCCGCGCGAAGCGGCCGTCCTCGCCCAGCCCGTACGAGGTCCGCCACCGGTCGAGGCGCAGCTCCGCCCGTTCGCGGGCCGCGTTCCCCCGAGGAGGCGACGGCGTCCCGGGGAGTGCCAGCCGTTCCGCGAGGGTGAGCCCCGCCGCCCACCACGACGGCGTTGAGAAGACGTGCTGCGACAAGGCGGCTTCCTCACTGCTCGATCGACGCGAGGCGGAGACCGCGCGGGTCTCTCCGAGCAGCATGAGTCAACGGGCCGTGCCACCAGCATCCGGTGAACCACGTAATCGGCCGCCCGCCGCGGGCCGGCCCCTGTCCGTTGAATGACGTATCGCCGAGTAGTGCCCCGGGTACGACCGTGTGCATCAGTTGCGCGGTCCAGTGACGTAGGTCACGACGATCAAATCGGACCTTCGGGAACTATGGCGCATTATGCTGTGTTAAGGCGAAAGACGACCTGTGCCGAGAGCAGAACGGAGTGACGACTCTCCCGTGGAGGAGTGCAGTACCAAGCCGGGCACCGGCCCGGCGCACCTTCCCCTGCGATTGCCGCCGTCCCGGCTCCCCCTGCCGGTGATCTCCGCACCAGGTCCCGCTCTTCTCTCACCGAGCGCGCGGTTTCCCGCACCGTCATCACCGGCCCGTTGTCGCCGGCCCGTTGACATCCCCCTTCACCGGCTTCAAGGAGCTCTTCTGCCGTGGACGGCTACTGGTTTCAGCTCGCCCTCGTCGTGGTCCTGGTCATCCTCAACGCGATCTTCGCGGGCAGTGAGCTCGCGCTGATCTCCCTGCGCGAAGGCCAGCTACGCCGGCTGGAACAACGCGGACAGGGCGGCCGGATCCTGGTCCGCCTGGCCCGCGACCCGAACCAGTTCCTGGCGACCATCCAGCTCGTCATCACCCTGTCCGGCTTCCTGGCCTCGGCCACCGCGGCGGTCACCCTGTCCGAGCCGCTGGTGCCGCTGCTGGCCTTCGCCGGTGACGCCGCGGGCCCGGTGGCCATCATCCTGGTGACGATCGTGCTGACGTTCCTCACCCTGGTCTTCGGCGAACTGGCGCCCAAGCGGGTGGCCATGCAGCGCGCCGAGAGCTGGGCGCTGCTCGTGGCCCGGCCGCTGAGCCTGGTCGCCACGCTGTCGCGGCCCGTGGTGTGGGCGCTGGGCAAGTCCACCGACGTGGCCGTCCGGCTGATGGGCGGCGACCCGACCCAGCACCGCGAGGAGATCAGCCCCGAGGAGATCCGCGACCTGGTCGCCACCCACCGCGGCTTCACCCCCGAGCAGCGGCTGATCATCTCCGGCGCGGTCGAGATCACCGAGCGCGTGCTGCGCGAGGTGCTCGTCTCCCGCCGCCTGGTGTTCACCCTGGACGCCGGCACCCCCGTCGAGCAGGCGCAGCGGCTGCTGGCCGGCTCCGGTCACTCGCGCGCGCCCGTCGTGCGCGGCAGCGGCCTGGACGAGGTCGTCGGCGTCGTGAACCTGCGGGACCTGCTCACCGACGAGAGTGCCGTCACGGCCTCCGACGTGGCCAGGCCGCCGCTGCTGCTGCCCGACAGCCTGCTCGTCTCCGACGCGCTGCGCCGCTTCAAGGCCGACCGCCAGCAGTTCGCCCTGGTCGTGGACGAACGCGGCTCCGTGGACGGCATCGTCACCCTGGAGGACCTCCTGGAGGAGGTCGTCGGGGAGATCTACGACGAGACCGACCGCGACGTCCTGCACGTCGTCCGCGAGCCCGACGGCAGCCTGCTCATGCCCGGCACGTTCCCCGTGCACGACCTGCCCGACGTGGACGTGCACCTGGAAGGGCGGCCCGACGGCGACTACACCACCGTCGCCGGCCTCATCCTGACCCTGCTCGGCCGCGTGCCCACCGCCCCCGGCGAGAGCGTCGTCACCGGAGACCGGCGGCTGGACATCGTGGCCGTCGAGGGCCACGCCATCACCCAGGTCCGGGTGTCGTTCATCGCGGACGGCGTCCAGGAGCAGGAAGAAGCCGGCAGCACCGCCTGACGGACGGCCGGATCGGGACCGGCCGCCTCAGCGCGGCGGCCGGTCGGGGGCGTTGCCCGTCGGGTTGCCGGCCGTGCGGATCTCGCTGAACAGCCGCAGCGTCAGCCGCCTCGGGCGCAGCCGCGGAGCGCCGGGCAGGCGCAGCGCCCAGGAGGAGAACGCCGTCTCCAGCACGATCTTCTCGTACGGCCGCTCGCCTGGGACCTCGGCGCACAGCACGGACACGGGACGGCACACCTCCCGGCGGCCGGCCCGCAGCCAGGTCTGCCCGCCACCGCGGGCGTCCAGGTCGGCCGCCTCCCATAACAGCTCCGCCGGCCCGTCCCGGCGCGGCGGCAGCGGGAGGCGCAGCGCGAACCCCGCGAGCCCGCCGCCCGGCCGCAGGTAGAACGCGCCGCTGAGACCGGGCGCCGCGTACAGGAGCCGGGCGCTCGTCGAGAGCGTCGTCTCGGTGGCGTCCATGGCGATCCGCCAGACCATGATTCACCTCGCCATCCCTCGCATTCTCCGTATCTGAGACGGCACAGGGCGCGGGAATGTGACACGGACAGGCCCCCGACCGGCTCTTCGCCGGCCGGGGGCTCCCGCCGTGCGGGGCTAGCGGTAGGTGACGTCGGATGCGGAGTAGAGGCAGTTCACCCCGTCGGCGCCCTCGCCGATCTTGGTCGGCTCGCTGCCCTTCGGCACGCCCTTGTACTTCTCGCAGATCGTCGCGCTGCCGTACACCGTGATCCGGCTGAAGCGCGCGGTGTCGCCCCAGTTGGTGTTGATGCCGGCCAGCACCTTGGTGGAGCGGGCGGTGACGCCGTTCATCACCACGTGCCGCTGGTAGGAGGAGGAGCAGTTGCCGCAGGCCCGGTAGAGCTTGCCGGAGCTGTGCACCTGGAAGTTCTTGATGGTCACCGTGCCGGCGCCGTTGTGCTGGAAGACCTTGTCGGAGGCGGACTTGGCGCCGCCGCCGTCCACCAGGTAGGTCGCCGAGGAACTGGAGCTCATGAACGTGGCGGCGTCCTCGCCGACGTCGTTCCACCACACGTTGCGGATGGTGCACGAGCCCAGGCAGTGGATGCCGTCGCCGGCCGGGGCGTCGATGATGACGTTCTGGATCGTGCCGCCGTTGGCGACCTCGAACATCGGGTCCTGGCTCTCGCCCTGGCCGCCGTCGCCGATGCCGTAGTAGCTCTTCATGCCGCCGTCGAAGGTCGTGACCGGCTGGGTGGAGGTCAGCTTGACGCTGCCCGTCGCGGTGGGCCACGCGCCGCTGCCGTCCCCGCCGCCGCCCGGCGGGTCGGTCGGCGTGGGGGTCGGGCCGGGGCCGGAGCCGTCGGCGGGCTGGAGCGTCCACTGCTTGGTGGCCGCCGAGTCGCAGGAGTTCTGCTGCAGCAGGGAGCCGGACGAGGTGGCGTTGTCCTTGACGTTGAGGCACTTGCCGCCGTTGCCGTTGACCACCCGGTACGCCGACCCGGACGCGGTGAGCTGCCAGGTCTGCGAGGCCGCCCCGGTGCAGCCCTCCTGCTGGACGGCCTTGCCCGCCGAGGTGGAGGCGTCGCGCACGCCCGCGCACTTGCCGCTGTGCTGCGCCTTGATCTGGAATCCGCTGCCGGAGGCGGTGAGCGTGAAGACCTGCCCGGCGCCGCCGGCGCACGAACTCTGCACGAGTTGCACGCCGTCGCCGGTGCTCTGACCCGGCACGGCGGCGCACAATCCGCTGCCGCCGTTCACGAGCGTGTAATTGCCGTTGGACGGGGCGGCCGAGGCGGGGGCGTTGAACGCGGCCACCAGCCCTCCGGTCGTGAGGAGGCCGGCGACCAGTACCACCGCCAGCCTCCTGCCGATACGTTCATTTTCGCGCACGCCGAACTCCGTTCACAGTCGATCACGAGGTGGGTAAGCGCTTTCCCGAAGTGCGGCCGAGTTAAGCACAGCCGTATCGGCCACGGGAAGCGCAGCACTGCAACCGCTTGCAAATGGGATGCTCTATCGCGGGTTCCGCCCAGGTCGATGAAAGAAGGGCGGACACCAAGGGTGATGAAAGTTTCACCGGCCGGGCCGGTCGGCGGCGGTTCACAATGGAGAAAGAAGCGGGCCGACATTAGGCGGTGGCGATGAGGTTCCTGCGGCGGGTCAGGGCCGATGTGCGGGCGCGAAGGAATCTCGAAACGTATGCCGTGGCCCTCATCCTGCTCGCGTTCGCCCTCGCCTCCATGATCGGCGACGCCCTGCCGGACGACGTCAGGTGGGCGGCCCTGCTGGCCGGCGTCGGCGTGCTCCTGTACCGCGCGACGCTCCCCGACGAGCCGCGCGGCGGCCGGGACGTGCTCGGCGACCGGGCCGACTTCGACGCCACCCCGCTGCCCAAGCTCTTCGACGGCGTCAAGGACGTGCGGATCTTCGCCCCGTCCGCCGCCAACCTGCTGTCCCCGTACGTGTGCGAGACCCTGCGCACCACCGTGCTGCGGCACCCGGAGGCCACGGTCCGGGTCGTGGTGATGGACCCCGGCCAGGACGACGCGGTCAGGATCGCCCGCCGCCAGCTCGACGAGCCCGACGGCCACCAGGTCCAGAGCCTGCCCGTCGCCCTGGACGCGGTGCTGGAGCGGCTCGCGCTGATGCGCGGCTGGAAGACGGCGGGCAGCGTGGAGTACCGCCTGTTCCCCTACAACCCGGGTTTCAGCCTGGTGCTCACCGATCCCGACGCCTGGCAGGGCCGCGCCATCGTCGAATTGCACGGGGCGGGCCGGTCGACTTTCGCCCGCACGCACGTGGACCTCACCCGCGAGCGGCACGAGCGCTGGCACGCCTATTGGGTGGAGCAGTTCGACTTTCTGTGGGAATCGGCGCGGCGGGTGGCGCCCCGCGTTCCCGGGGCCGAGGACTCTTGAGGCCGGACCGCACGTCGCCGCAAAGCCCTGTGCCACAAGGGAAACTTTGAATTTCACTTCAATACAGCGGAATCCCCGCCATTGCCCGAGGGGCTGTCGCGGCTCCGTCATGGGTGGGTGAGCGAGGTCTCCACACCCGCCCGGATGGACCGCGACAAGCATCTGGCGCCATGCATCATGGCCAAGTCACGGTCTAGTCGAGGCCCGGTTCGCTAAAGTCGTTTGCGCAGGTACGGCACCCCTCGGTGATGCACGATGTGCTGAAGAGGGCTACAGTACCTGCAACCGTGACGTTAATTGGAGCACCCTTATGGCGAAGCGTATTGTTGAGTCCTTTATCGATGACATCGACGGCAGCGATGCCGACGGGACGACAAGGTTCGCGCTCGACGGAGTGACGTACGAGATCGATCTGTCAGGAACCAACCGGGACAAGCTGGAGAAGGCTCTGGCCCCCTACATCACCAAGGCCCGTGCGGTCCGCGCCGACCGCGGAGTACGTGGCCGTCGTGGCGCGGGGCTGTCCGCGCGCGCCGTCAGCCGTGAGAAGGCCACGGAGATCCGGCGCTGGGCCAAGGCCCAGGGGCTGCCCGTCAGCGAGCGGGGCCGCATCGCCTCCACCGTCGTGGAGCAGTACGAAGCCGCCCACTAGAGGTTCCGGGTGGTGGCGGCGTCGATTCCGGTTCCTCCCCGAGTCAGGATGATTGTCATCTTCGGATGATCTTCTTATATTCGGAGAGGTCGGACTCCCCAGCCGGAGGACAATGGTGATGGCTGACGCGATCCCTGATTTCCCGTTCGACCGCCCCACCGCTCTGGAGCCGCCGCCGCGGCTCGCGGAGTTGCGCGAGCGATGCCCGGTCACCCGCGTACGGCTGCCCAGCGGCGACGTGGCCACCATCGTGACCAGGTACGACGACGCCCGCGCGGTACTGACCGACCCGCGCTTCAGCCGCGACCTCGCCCGGGAGGGCGCCGCGCGGCTGTCCACCACCGAGGACGGCGGGATCTTCAACCGCCGGCGGGCCAGTGCCACGGACATCCGCGAGGGCCGGGGCCACCTGCGCTGGCGGCGCACGCTCAGCGGCTGGTTCACGCAGCGGAAGATGGAGGCGTGGCGGCCGAGGGTCCAGGCGATGACCGACGACCTGCTCGACGCCCTGCTGGCCAAGGGCTCGCCGGGCAACCTGTCGCTCGGGCTGGCCCTGCCGCTCCCGGTACGCGTGATCTGCGCCCTGGTCGGCGCGCCGAGCTCGGACCAGGACAGGTTCGCCCACTGGTCCCGCGTCATGCTGACGCTGACCCGCTACACCCAGGACGAGGTCGACCAGGCGTACGCCGACTTCACCGCCTACGTCTCCGACCTGGTGGACCGCAACCGCGCGCACCCCGGCGACGACCTGCTCAGCGAGCTGACCCAGATCACCGACGCCGAGGACGGCCGCCTCAGCCAGGGCGAGCTCATCGCCACCGTGCGCGGCCTGCTGCTGGCCGGGCACGAGACGACCTCCAACATGATCGCCATCATGGCGGCCATGCTCCTGGCCGACCGCCGCCGCTTCGAGGACGTGGTGGCCGACCCCGGCCTGGTCCCCGGCACCGTCGAGGAGGTGCTGCGCCTGGACAGCACGCTGTCGGTGCTCGGCGGGGTGCCCAGGTTCAGCACCGAGGACGTCGAGCTGAGCCGGGACACGGTGCCCGCGGGGGCCACGGTCATCCCGCACGTCCCGGCCGCCAACCGCGACCCGGACAAGTTCGCCGACCCCGACCGCTTCGACCCCCGGCGCGGCAACGGCGCCCAGCACCTCACGTTCGGCGCGGGCCCGCACTACTGCCTCGGCCAGCCGCTGGCCCGGCTGGAGCTGCAGACCGTGCTCGGCACCCTGGCCCGCCGCCTGCCCGGCCTGCGGCTGCGCGACCACCCCGACGAGCTGCGCCCGCGCACCGGCATGCTCTCGGGCGGCCTCCAGGACGTCTGGGTCACCTGGTGACGATCCGGCGGCCCGACACCTGCTCGGTCTCCACCACGATGTAGTGGTCGGGCAGGCCCGCCGCCCAGGTCGTCAGGGGCAGGGTCGCCAGCCGCCGGAGCGCGGCCGGGTCCGTCACGGCACGCGCGTGGCCGATCGCCGTCACGGACCACCCCGTGCGGCCGTCTGGGTCGAACTCGCCGGTCTCGAACGCCACCACGGCGTGCCGCGTGGCGACGGCCAGCTTCGACCCGGCCGTGGTGCGGATCACGATGGCGCGGCCGTCGAGATGGAAGCCGACCGGCTGCACGGCCGGCAGGGCGCGATCGGTGAACACGATCCGCCCGATCGACGAGGTGGACATCAGACGCAGGCACTCCTCGCGGGAGAGCACCTGGAGTCCGGACGAGTCGAGCTTCATACCCCACAACCTCCTCGACGGGCCCCGGTCCGGGGTAGGGGCGAAAGTCCCCGGCCCGCCCGCGGCCGATGGTCCATCGGACCCCCGACAGGGGACTTTGGTCCCTGCCCGGCTCCCGGCCCAGGCCCGAGGCTGGGGGCATGTCCGATGCCGACCTCGCCCTGACGAGCGCCCCCAGGGCCGCAGGGCTGCCCGCCCCGTACGACGGGATGTTGCGCGCGTACGCCGCCGCGCTCGCCGGTTCGCGCCTGGCCGACTCCAGCAGGGCCGTCTACCTGCGGCGGGTGCGCGGCTACCTGGCCTGGATCGCGGTGGCGGCGGCCGACGGGCGGCGTGCTCGCCGCCGTCGAGGACTTCCACACCCGGCTCCGGCTCGGCGGCACGGGCATCCGGCGCGACCGGTGACGAAGGCCGGGCCGGATGGTCAGACGTGCGCACCCGAGCAGGCCCGGCCGGACGTTCAGACGTGCGCACCGAGCAGGATGTGCGCCACGACGTCGGCGGCCGAGTAGTCCTCGGGCAGCCCGTCGAGGAAACCCGTGTCCTGGCCCAGGGTCAGCAGCGGCGGCTCGGCGTAACCGTCGGCGCGGTGCTGGCCTAGCCCGATCGCGGCCAGCAGGCCGTTGCACAGGCAGTGCCGCCCGTCCGCCTCCTCGGCGGGTCGGCCCTTGCGCACGTAGACGTCCACGGGCTCGGCGGCGCAGCGGTAGCCGAGCGAGCCGTCGTCCTTCTCGTACGGCGTCCGCAGGTAGCCCAGGTCGCACAGGCGCGGCCGGGCCGCGTACACCTCCTGCTCCGACAGCGTCCCCGGGACGGCGGCGACCTTGAACGGGAACCCGGTGGGCGAGGCCCGCGGATCGTTGCGCACGTGCTCGGTCCGCCTGCGCAGCCGGCGGCGCAACGCCGGATCGAGCCCGGACTCGCGGCACAGCGCGAACGCCGACCCCACCTGGATCCCCTCCGCGCCGGTCGCGAGGGCCCGCTCCAGGCCGTCCGGCGTGCCGTACCCGCCGGCCAGCCAGAACGGCAGCCCGAGCGCGGCCACCTTCGCGGTGTCGGCCTCGTCGCGCGGGCCGTAGACCGGCTCGCCGTCCTGGTCGAGCAGCATCCGGCCGCGCGGCGGCGCGCTGTGGCCGCCCGCGACCGGGCCCTCGATCACGAACCCGTCCGGCCGCGTCCGGGAAGAGCGGGCCAGGTACATCGCCAGCACGTGCGACGACACGATCGCCAGGAACCGGGGCCGGTGCGGCGGCACGGGCGGGCGGGGGCCGAGCAGGTCCGCCGGGTCGAGGCCGATCGAGTGCCCCTCGCCGCCCGCCACCGCGACCGAGATCCGCCCGGGACGGTACGCGGCCAGGTCGTCGAGCAGCCGCGGGATCTCCGCCGGGATGCCCGCGCCCATCAGCACGTAGTCGGCCCCCGCCAGCATCGCGCCCAGGGCGGCGGCGGGGGTGGCGAGCTGGATCTTCTCCAGGTAGTTGATCCCGACCGGGCCGTCGTGGCCCTCCTTGGCGAGGAACACCTCGGCGAAGTTGGCGGCCACGGTCAGTTCGTCCCTCGCCCGGTTGCCGCGCAGCCCGAGCCTCGGCACCGGCCGGTACGGCACGTCCGGGCCGGTCCCGCCGGGCACGAAGTAGCGGCCGAGCACCCGCTCGGCGATCTCGGGCACCGGGAAGGCGGCCAGTGCGCGGCGCAGGTGCCCGCCGGCGTCCCCGAGCTGCAACCGCCTGGCCAGGGTGGCGTCCAGCGCCGTGCCCGACACCACGCCGAGCTGGCCGGTCGCGGCGACGGCGCGGGCCAGCCGCCAGCCGGACACCCCCACCCCCATCCCGCCCTGGATCAACACGGGACGCGCGCCGGGAAGCCCCCGCACCGGACGCACCGGCTCAGCCATGCCGGGCCTCCCGCGTCTCGATCACGGACCGCGGCGGGACCCGCCGCACCGGCGGCCCGTACCCGAACCTGGCCAGCATCTGCACGTGCCCGAACGGCCCCACCCGGTCGCCGCGGTGCTGCGGGGCGCGCAGGCCGAGCGGCCGGGCGGACAACGAGGCCGAGACGCCGCGCGCGGTCGCGGTGAGCAGCACCCGTTCCAGCGCCTGCCCGGCGCGCAGCCAGTCCCGTGGCCCGTCCCCCTGGGTGAACAGGGCGGCGAGCCGCGGGTCCGCCTCGAAGCGCCCGGAGCCGGGGGCGAGGTCCAGCACCCGCCGCGCGGTCCGGCCCGTCACCAGCACCAGCGTCGCGCCCTCCGCGTGGGCGGCGTGCACCATCTCGACGAAGACCGTCCTGGGCGGCGGTTGCCCGTCGAACGGGAGCCGGTGGGTCCGCCTGCGCGGGATCATCTCGTGCAGCAGGCGCTCGTCAGCGCGGGGCGGCGCACCGGGCACGGCCCGTACGGTGGCCAGCAGGTCGGGGCGTTCGGCCGGGTCGGGCAGGACGGACACGAGCGCGTCGTGACCGGTCATCCGCACCGCCAGCCGCAGGTTGAACAGCGCCGCCCCGCAACTGATGCCGAGCCCGCGCCCCGTCGGGTCCGTGACGAACAGCAGCCGGTCGAGGTCGGCGTACAGCTCCATGGTCGCGTCGTCGACGCGGCGCAACCGCCAGGGCCGGGTGTTGCGCACGGACGGGGCCGCCACGACGGCGCCCAGCATCCTGCGCACGCCGGCACGCGTGGCGAACGGCGGCGCGCCGATCTCGGTCACGGGGACATCAGCAGACATGGTCCAACGATGCCGCGCCGGGCGGCACCCGAGGCAGGGACCAAAGTCCCACAGAACAGGTCCGATGGACCCGTGCCGGGGCGCGGCCCGGCGTGGCGTCGGTGGTGGTAGGGGAGGTGCGGTCAGTATGGAAAGGGCTGGTCAGGGGATGTGAGGAGGTGCGCATGCGGACCATCGTCGGGGTGGCGACGGCTGTGGCCACCACCACCAGTGCCATCGCCCCCGGGCCGGCCGTGGCCACGGTCCCTGTGCCCGCTCCGGTCCCGGCGCCGCCGCCGGTCGAGGTGATGGCTCCGGAGTCCGTCGCGGCGCCCGCCGTGCCGGTCGCGCCCGCCGCGTCCGCCTCGCCTGCAGCGTCGAGCAGCTCCGGGTCGTCCGGGGGCAGTTCCTCGCAGCAGCAGCCGTTGTGGCAGAAGCTCACGTCCTTCAAGGTCATGCCGTACTCGGTGCACCAGAACGACGTCGTCCGGATTCTGGTGCACTGCCCCGTCGAGGCGAACCACGCGATCGTCGGCTCCACCGCGTTCACCCTCAAGGGCTCCTGGCGCGCCTACCGCGAGGTCGGCCTGGGGCTGGGGGGCAAGGGCTTCGGCAAGAAGGGCGTCATCATCTCCCGCTTCGCCTGGCCCGGCGAGCACGAGGTGCACATGAAGTGCGTCAAGGTGACCATCGACAAGGTCACCCACGTCAGGAAGGTGAAGCTGCTCAGCAGCGCTTCGGCCGACCTGCTGGTCCGCGAGTTCCGCATCAGGCAGTTCTTCTGACGCTCCCGCCGTGTCACTTGCGCATGACGGCCCGGCGGTTCTGGACGATCGCCATGACCCCGATGACGATCAGCGCGACCGAGGCGGCCATGCAGATGTAGAGACCATCGCTGACAAACCGGGGAGTGGTCTCGTCAGAGTTCCAGACAGCGCTCGCCCAATCGATTCCACACAAGAGCAAAACGCATACGCCTGGTGCGATCTGGGCCTCGATCGTCGCTTTGCCCGCGGTCAGCGCCGCGACCGCGAGCATGGCACCCAGCCAGGCGAAGTAGAACGGCACCCCTTGAGCTTCGTCGAATCCGGTCGACACCTGGATTCCCGCGGCCTGCGTGTAGGTCTTGCTCCACGGCAGGAAGGCGCCGACCGCGATCATGACCGACGAGACCAGGGCGGAACCGGCGAGTGCCCGGTTGACGGGCGGCACCGGCGGCGGTGACCATCCCGCCGGGGGCGGCATCGGCTGGGACGACCGGCCGAGGGGAGGAGGCGGGGGGCCGTGCGGCGGCGGATTCTGCATGATCCAGCACGGTAGACGGGGCCGCTTTAGAATCGCTTTCGCCTGGCGGCCACCCGCCCCGGGGTTCGCCGCGATCGAGCAGGCGAAGCGTGCGCCCGTCGGAAAGGGCGCACGCGCTGTCCCGCACGTGCGCCCGGAGCAGGGCCGGCTCAGCTCGGCGTGCGAGCCGGTCGGCGGCTCACGCCTCCTCGCTCACCTCGATGGCGGCGCCGGGGCAGACGGCCGCGGACTCGCGGACCAGGTCGTACTGGTCCGGGCCCGGTTCGGCGTTCAGCAGCATCACGATGCCGTCGTCCTCACGCTGGTCGAACACCTCGGGCGCGAGCAGCACGCACTGACCGGCGCCGCAGCACTTGTCCTCGTCGACGATGACCTTCATCTGGTTTGTCTCCTCCTTGTAGTTCGCTCTTACCAGCGGACCGGGACCGTGCGCAGGCCGCCGACCGCCAGCCCCTCCACCCGCTCCAGCTCCGCCGCGGGCACGGCCAGCTCCAGCGTCGGGAGCTTGCGCAGCAGCACCTCCAGCACCACCGACAGCTCGGTACGGGCCAGTGACTGGCCCAGGCAGGAGTGGGCGCCGGAGCCGAAGGCCAGGTGCGCGTTCGGGCTGCGGGTCAGGTCCATCGCGGACGCGTCGTCGAAGGCGCTCTCGTCGCGGTTGGCCGCGGCCATGCTGCAGATCACCGTAGTGCCCTTGGCCAGGGTCTCGCCGCCGATCTCGGCCTCGACGGGCAGGTAGCGGGGCAGGCCGAAGCCGGAGTTGGCGTCCAGCCGCAGCGTCTCCTCCACGGTGGTGCGGATCAGCGCCGGCTCGGCCAGCAACTGCTCCCACCGGGCGCGGTCGGCCAGCAGCATGGAGACCATCTTGCCGATCATGTTGGCGGTGGTCTCGTGGCCCGCGACCAGCAGCGCCATGCCGGTGACGATGATCTGCAGGTCGGTCAGCCCGCCGTCCTCGGGGCCGCCGGCCGCGATCAGCTCGCTGAGCAGGTCCTCGCCCGGTTCGGCGCGCTTGGCGGCGATGTGGCCGGACATGTACTCGAAGAACGCGGCCTGCGCGGCCTCGATCTCCTCCTTGCCGTAGCGGGTCAGGTTGAGCAGCGTGTCGGACCAGTACGAGAACTTCTCCCGGTCCTCGGCGGGCACGCCGAGCATGTCGCAGATCACGTACACCGGCAGCGGGAAGCCGAGCGCGGCCCGCAGGTCGCCGGGGGCGCCGCCCTTGACCATCTCGTCGATGAGGTCCTCGGCGATCTGGGCCATGGCCGGTCGCATGGTGGTCATGCGCTTGGCGGTGAACCACTTGCCGACCAGGCGCCGCCAGCGCAGGTGCTCCTCGCCGCTGTCGGGGATGATCTGCGCCAGCTCGCTGTTGAACACGCCGCCGCCGTCGGCCGTGAGGCGGGCCGCGTCGGGGGCGCTGAGCGCGCGGGTGAAACGCGGGTCGGCCAGCACCTGCTTGACGTCCTCGTAGCGGGTGATCAGCCGCGCCGGGTCGCCGCTCGGCAGCTTCACGTGCGCCACCGGGCAGCCGCCGCGCAGCTCCGCCCATTCGGCGGGCGGGTCCAGCGGCAGGGCGCTGGGGATCGGGTAGTTCAGAACCTGGTCATTGACACTCATCGGGCATCTCCTCGTGAACGAATGGTTCGGCCGCCCCGGAGCGGCTCGTTGCCGTGCCTGGCTCGCCGGGTCCTCACGCGGTGGCGACGGGCCGGGTGGCGAGGTGCTGCTGTCTCAGGACGCGTGCCTGCTTGGGCATGTTCCAGCCGAGCACGCCCGTGACCTGCCCGCTCTCCTGGTAGAGGACGGCGAAACGGCCCTGGTCGAGATCGCCTTCCGCGACGCTCACCGTGGCCCCCGGCGTCGGCAGGCCGTGGGCCTGGATCTTGATGTCGTACTGGTCGGTCCAGAAGTACGGGATCGGCGCGTACGCCCGGTCCGCGCCGAGGATGTTGGCCGCCACGACCTGGGCCTGCTCGGTGGCGTTGGTGCGGTTCTCCAGGCGCATCCGCCTGCCGTGCCCCTCATGCTCCCAGGACGCCACGTCGCCGACCGCGTAGATCCCGTCGGCGGCGCGGCAGCGCGAGTCGCACTCGACGCCGTCGCCGAGCGTGAGCCCGCTGCCCTCCAGCCAGCCGGTCGCGGGACGGGAGCCGATGGCCACCACGACCGCGTCGGCGGCGAGCAGTTCGCCGGTGGCCAGCCGGACGCCGGTGACCCGCCCCTCGTGGCCGGTCAGCTCCTCGACCGCGACGCCGAGCCGCAGCGTGACGCCGCGCTCGGTGTGGGCGCGGGTGAGCCGCTCGGAGACCGGGCCGCCGAGCTGCTCGGCCAGGATCGCGGGGCCGAGGCCGACGAGCGTGACGTCGAGGCCCATGGCGCGGGCCGTCGCGGCCACCTCGCCGCCCAGCACGCCCTCGCCCACGACCACCAGCCGCTTGGCGGCGGTCAGGTGGGCGCGCAGGGTGAGCGCGTCGTCGAGGCCGCGCAGCTCGTGCACCCCGGCCAGCGCGCGCCGGCCGGGCAGGCGGAGCGGGGTCAGGCCGGTCGCGATGACGACGGCGTCGCCGCGCAGCACCCGGCCGGTGTCCGTGCGCACCTCGCGGGCGGCGGCGTCGAGGGAGACGGCGGGCTCGCCGCGGACGAACTCGGCGTCCAGCGCCTCCAGTTGTGCCTGCGTGCGGAGCTGGGCGCGGCCCGGCTCCCAGTCGCCGGCCAGGACCTGCTTGGACAGCGGCGGCCGGTCGTAGGGGAGGTGGGGCTCGGCGTCGAGCAGCGTGAGCCGCCCCTGGTGGCCCTGGCGCCGCAGCGCCTCCGCCGTACTCAGGCCGGCGGCCGAGACGCCGACGATCAGTACGCTCCCCGGCGAGGTCACGCCGCCCCGCTCCGGTGAGGGCCGGCTTTACCTGCGCAGATCCGCATAAGAGTGGTCCTTTCCCTCGCTTGATCCTCAGATTACCCTACATCTGTAGGAAAACCTTCACATGTAGGTAGACGATAGGGTGAAAGCGTGGCCACGACCAGAGAGCACACCAATCCCCCGGGAGACCGGCGGGTGCGCCGCACCCAGGCGGCGCTCGCGCGAGCGCTGCTCCAGCTCGTCGAGGAGCAGGATCTGTCCCGCATCACCGTTGCCGACGTGGCCGAGCTGGCCGGGGTCAGCCGCTCGACCTTCTACGACCACTACCGCGACGTCCACGAGCTGGCCGAGGCCGCGTGCACCGCGATGATCGACCGCCTGATCGAGGCGCTGCCCGGCGACTTCAACTCCGACGACCCCGCGCCCAAGGCGATCGAGTCACTGGAGGAGTTCTTCGCCAGCCTCGCCGAGCACGCCGGGCTCTACCGCGCGCTGCTGGGGCCGCAGGGCAGCGCCCGCGTGGCCGACCACATCCGCCGCCGCAGCACGGCGGCCATCCACGGGCGGTTGCGGGAGGCCGTCGAGAACGTCGAACCGCGCGCGCAGGCCGCCCCGCTGCGCGAACTGCCGCTCGACGTGCCCGCCGCGTTCTCCGCCGGGGCGCTCATCGGCGTGGCCACCGACTGGCTGCAGGGCGGCTGTGTCCGCTCCCCGGCCGAGATCGCGGCCCTGACCTGGCCGCTGTTCCACTCCCTCTACCGGATCGACGCGCGCACCCTCACCTGACGCGCGGCGCCGCGCGTCAGCCCAGGCCGCCGGGCCGGAGGGGCCGCACCGAGTCGCGCACGATGATGTGGGTGCCGAGCAGCACGTGCTCGGCGGGCTGTGTCCGGTCCTGGCCCCGCTGGAGCGCCAGGCGCACGGCGGTGCGGCCGAGTTCCTCGTGCGGGACGTGCACGGTGGTCAGGTCGATGTCGGCGGACGGCGGCAGGTCGTCGAAGCCCACCATGGAGATGTCGTCGGGGACGCGCAGCCCCTGTTCGCGCAGGGCCTGGCGGGCGCCGGCCGCGATGAGGTCGTTGCCGGCGAAGACGGCGGTGAAGTCGGGCGGCCCGACCGCGAGCCGTTCGCGGATCATCCGGTAGCCCTCGCTGCGCTCCATCGTGCCGTCGAGCTCCAGGGCCGGGTCGTGGGGGACCCGGTGGTCGGCGAGCGCGGCGCGGTAGCCGGCCAGGCGGCTGTCGGGGGTGGTGTAACCCTCCCGCCGGCCGAGGAACAGGATGCGCCGGTGCCCGGCGGAGAGCAGGTGGCTGGTGATCGCGTACGCGCCGCCGGTGTTGTCGTACTCGACGACGAGGGCGGGCACGTCGGGGCCCAGCGTGGGACGCCCGCACAGGACGAGCCGCGAGCCGGCCAGCGCGAGCGCGCGGGCGTAGTCGGCCATCCGCTCGCGGTAGGCGTCGTTGTTGACCACGTTGCCGACGAGGATCACGCACTCGGCGTGCTCCTGCCGCATGAGCTGGACGGTGGCCAGCTCGCGCTCGGGGTCGCCGCCGGTGGTGCCGACGATGCACAGCTTGCCCTCGAGCGCCGCCTGGGCCTGCACGCCCTGCGCGACGTGCGCGTAGTGGGGCGAGACGACGGAGTTGACGATGATGGCGACGCTGCGGCTGCTCGCCCCGGCCAGGCCGCGCGCGTTGGCGTTGGCGACGTAGTCGAGCTCGCGCACCGCCTTCATGACCTTGCTGCGGGTGGCGGGGGCGCTGGGGTAGGTGCCGGACAGGATGCGCGAGACCGTGGCGACGGACACGCCCGCGTGCGCGGCCACGTCGCGGATCGTCGTAGGTCGCCGCTCCCCGTCGTCGGACGCCGCACGCCGGACCATGTCACCTCCACGGGCAGTGAAACATCATGGTAAACCGCTTACACGCGATGGTTCCCCCTGGCCGTCGCGGTGTCAAATCGCTTCCCGGTACCGCTCGCGGGTGACCTCGGAGTGAAACGCTTACTAGCGCTGGCCTACATCTCCTCCATTTTCCCGGAATATTGGCCTAGTATCCGCTTTATGTCGCTCCCCGCTGAACCCGTGACCGGCCACACCCGCGCGTACTGGGAGTCCACGGCGGACCACCTGCTGGCGTCCGTGGCGCCGTACGCGACCGACGGCTTCGCCCAGTACCGCCTTCCGGGCAAGGCCAGCAGGTCAGGGCCGGTCAGCGACGGGCTGGAGGGGTACGCGCGCACGTTCATGCTGGCCGCCTTCCGGATCGCGGGGGCGCGCGGCGAGGTGCCGCCGGCGCTGCTGGAGCGGTACGCGCAGGGCCTGGTGAACGGGACCGATCCGGCGCACCCGTACGCGTGGCCGGCGTTGACCGACATGTCGCAGCAACTCGTCGAGGCCGCCTCGATCGCGCTGGCGCTGCACGAGACCCGGCCGTGGCTGTTCGACCGGCTCTCCCCGCAGCAGCAGGAGCGGGTGGTGGACTGGCTGGCCGGGTTCCTCGGCAGGCGCACGCCGGACAACAACTGGGTGATGTTCCGGGTCGTGACGGAACAGTTCCTGGCCGGGGTGGGCGGCCCGTACGAGCCCGGCGAGATCGAGGGCGGGCTGGAGCGCGTCGAGGAGTGGTACGCCGGCGACGGCTGGTACTCCGACGGCAAGGGCAAGAACTTCGACTACTACTGCGGCTGGGCGCTGCACGTGTACCCGTCGTTGTGGGCCAGGATGGCGGGCGACGCGGCCCGGCAGGAGCTGTACGCGGCCCGGCTGCACCGCTTCCTGGAGCAGTACCAGCACTTCTTCGCCGCCGACGGCGGGCCCGTGCACCAGGGGCGCTCGCTGACCTACCGGTTCGCGACCGTCGCGCCGCTGTGGCTGGGCGCGCTCACCGGAGCCTCACCCCTGCCGCCCGGCCGCACGCGCCGCGTCGCGGGACGGGTGCTGCGCCACTTCACCGAGCGCGGCGCTCTCGACGAGCGCGGCCTGCTCACCCTCGGCTGGTACGACGCGTTCGCGCCCATCGCGCAGTCCTACTCGGGCCCGGCGTCGCCGTACTGGGCGAGCAAGGCGTTCCTCGGGCTGCTGCTCCCGCCCGAGCACCCGGTCTGGACGGCGCCGGAGGAGCCCGCGCCCGTCGAGGTGGCCGACCAGGCGGTGACCATGACCGCCCCCGGCTGGCTGCTGCACGGCACCAGCGCGGACGGCGTCGTGCGGCTGCTCAACCACGGCAGCGACCGCGACCGCGTCCAGCGCCCGGACGCCGCCCCCGACCCGTTCTACGCGAAGCTCGCCTACACCAGCCACACCGGCCCGGAGGTGGGGGAACGGGCGCTCGGGGTGGACAACCACCTGGCCGTCGTCGCCCCCGACGGCCGGGCCACGGTGCGCCGTTTCATCGAGCCGCTGGCCGCCTCCGACCGCTTCGCCGCCTCGGCCTACCAGGACGGCGAGGTGCGGGTGGTGACGGCCTCGGTCGTGGACGGCGCGGCCGAGATCAGGATCCACCGCGTCACGGCCCCGGCCGGTCACCAGGTGCGCGACGGCGGTCACGCCCTGGCCGCGCCGCTCCCGCCGGCCGTCCGCGACGACCGTCAGGGGCTGGCGCTCGCCGTCCGCCCGGACGGGCTGACCAGCGCCGTGCGCGGCCTGCACGGTTTCACCGGGGCCGGGCTGGTGACGTCGGTGGACGCCAACGCCTTCGGCCGCCACTCCGCCACCCCGTACGCCCTCGCGGCGGCCCACCCCGGCGGCACCGCGCTCTACGTCAGCCTCGTGTGGCTGGCCGGGTCGGAGGGGGAGGTGCCGGCCCCGTCCGTGCGCGTCGAGGACGACACGGACGTCGTCGTGTCCCTGCCCGGCGGTGACACGGTCACGGTCGGCATGGGGGACAAGGCTCCGACGGCGCACCGCGCCGCCCGCCCGTAACCCGGCCGACCGGCCTTCGCCGGCTCCGCCGCCGCCCGTGCGGCGTCGTGGGTGAAGAGAGCGGGGCTGGCCGCGGGAGCATGATCGGTATACCTTCGGGCGGTACCGGCCCTCCGCAGAAGGAGCGCACACCGTGCGATCACGGTTCCTGGCCGCGCTGGCGGCCACGCTGGCCCTCGTCCTGACCACCACTCCGGCCGCCACCGCCACCGCGCAGGACGACCTGCTGGACCGGCTCAAGGCCATCCCGGGGCTCACCGTGCTGTCGGAGACCCAGCCGTCCGGCTACCGGTTCTTCGTCCTGTCCTACACGCAGCCCGCCGACCACCGGAACCCGGCCAAGGGCGTCTTCCAGCAGCGGCTCACCCTGCTGCACCGCTCGCAGGAGGCGCCCGTCGTCCTCGCCACGGGCGGCTACGGCCTGCCGGTGAGCCCGGCGGCCTCGCGTACCGAGCCGACCCGGCTGCTCGACGGCAACCAGGTCTCCGTCGAGCACCGCTTCTTCCGCTCCTCGCGCCCGTCGCCGGCCGACTGGGACGACCTGACCATCTGGCAGGAGGCGACCGACGAGCACCGGATCGTCCAGGCGCTCAAGACCGTCTACCAGGGCCGCTGGATCCAGACGGGCGCGAGCAAGGGCGGCATGACCTCCGTCTACCACCGCCGCTTCTACCCGGACGACGTGGACGGCGTGGTGGCGTACGTCGCGCCCAACGACCCGGTCAACCCGGCCGACCACGCCTACGACCGGTTCTTCGACCGCGTCGGCACCGCGTCCTGCCGGGCCGCGCTGGAGGACGTGCAGCGCGAGGCGCTCAGGCGGCGCGAGCGGATGGTGGCGCTGCTGGAGGCCGACGCCGCGCGCGACGGCTACACCTTCGCCGCCACCCTCGGCAGCGCCGACCGCTCGTTCGAGATGACCGTGCTCGACACGGCCTGGGCGTTCTGGCAGTACCTCGGGGTGGCGCGGTGCCCGTCCGTGCCGCCGGTCACCGCCACGGACGAGGAGCTGTACGCCTGGATCGACGACGTCGCCTCCTTCGGCTTCTACACCGACCAGGGCCTGGACTACTACACGCCGTACTACTACCAGGCGGCCACCCAGCTCGGCTGGCCCGACCTCGCCTTCCGGCACCTGCGCGGGCTGACCCGGCACCGCGGCCTCTACCAGCCCTCCTCGGTGCTGCCCGCCGAACTGCGCGCCCGGCACGACCCGCGTCCCATGCTGGACGTGGACCGCTGGGTGCGCACCCGCTCCGAGCGCATGCTGTTCGTCTACGGCGAGTACGACCCGTGGAGCGCCGAGCGGTTCACCCCGAGCCCACGTGACTCCTACCTGTACGTCGCGCCGGGCGCCAACCACGGCGCCGCCATCGCGCTGCTGGCCGAGGCCGACCGGGAGGCGGCGACGGCCACGCTGCTGCGCTGGGCGGAGGTGTCGCCGGCGCGGCGGCGGCTCCCCGAGGCGGAGCCGCTCCCCGACGACCCGATGCTCCCTGCCCGCCGCGCCGGATGACCGCCCCGGGGCCGCGGCTCCCTGCCGGGGAACCGCGGCCCCGCCTCCGGCGCCGCTCGAACACAGCCCGTCGGCGCTGCTCGAACAAGGCCCACGCTCACAACGCGGGCCTTCACAGCACGGCCGCGGGCGTCCCCCAGGACTTCAGCCGTTCCCGGATCTCCTCCCGCGCGGGCAGCGCCAGCGCCTCGCCGTACGCCTGCTCCAGCAGCGCCGCGATCGGCACCCGGGCCCCGGTCTCGGCCGACCGGACCGCCGCCTCGACCATCGCCAGGCTCAGCAGGTTGCCGCTGATCGTCCCGCCGGGCTGCCCGCCGCCGCGCAGCGCCCCGGCGAACTCGGCCAGGGCCCCGGAGATCTGCTCGTGCCGGCCCGGCTCCACGTCGGCCGGGCCGCTGAGGCTGGAGACGACCCGGCGCTCGCCGTCCCACGTCGCGGTGCCGGTGGAGCCGATGGCCCGCCACTCGCCGTTCCAGGACGTCTCCTGCCCGTCCGCGCACCAGCTTCCTGTGTAGACGTAGCGGACGCCGTCGTCGAACAGGAAGGTGGCGGTGGCCGACGCGTCGCCCCGGTACCAGCTCCAGGCCGGGTTCCAGCTCTCGCACACCACCGAGACCGGTTCGGAGCCGAGCAGGTGACGGGCCGCGTCGAAGGCGTGGATGGCCATGTCCACCAGCAGCGGGTGCGGCATCTCGTCGCGGAACCCGCCGAAGCGCGGGGCGCGGAAGAAGTTCGTGGTGAGCACGCCGGGCGTGCCGAGCTCCGCGATCCGCCGCCGGTAGGCGGCCAGGGCGGCGAAGTACCGGCGGGACTGGCTGATCATCAGCAGCCGGCCGGTCGCCTCGGCCGCCGCGGCCTGGACGAGCGCCTCGGCCAGGGTCGGCGCGGCCGGTTTCTCGCACAGGACCGGCACCCCGGCGAAGAGCGCCTCGATGTTGACCGCGCCGTGCGCGGCGGGCACGGTGACGTTCACGACCGCGTCGGGCGCGGTGGCGGCCAGCAGCTCGCCGAGCGAGGCGGCCACCGCGGCATCCGACCCGGCCGCGCGCACGGCCGCCCGCGCCCGCGCCACGTCGAGGTCGGCCACGCCGACCAGCTCGACGTCCGCGCGGGCGGTCAGGGCGCGCAGCCACGCCTGGCCCATCGCGCCCGCCCCCACCTGGACGACGCGGAGGGGAGCGCCGCTCACCGGGCGTCCTGCTCGTCGCGCGTCGCGCCCCGGTAGCCGTGGCCGGTGAAGAAGTCGCCCGTCTCGTAGCGCAGCAGCGTGGGCAGCTCGCGCCGCCCGGGGTCGCCGGCCGCCCACTCCACGCCGTTGGCGATGACCTGGAGCACGTCCGGGTGGTGGTAGACCGGGTAGTCCTGGTCGCCGGGGCTGAAGTAGAAGATCTTGCCGTTGCCGCGCCGGAAGGTGCAGCCGCTGCGGAACACCTCGCCGCCGCTGAAGGAGCTGATGAAGATCAGCTCGTCGGGCGCAGGGATGTCGAAGTGCTCGCCGTACATCTCCTGGGCGGGGATCTCGATCGGGTGCGGGACGCCCCTGGCGATGGGGTGGGCCGGGTTCACCGTCCAGATCAGCTCGCGGTCGTTCGCGCTGCGCCAGCGCAGGGTGCATGTGGTGCCCATGAGCCTGGTGAAGATCTTCGACCAGTGGCCGGAGTGCAGCACGATCAGCCCGAGGCCCGACAGCACGTGGCGGTGCACGCGCTCGACCACCTCGTCCGACACCTCCGCGTGGGCGGCGTGGCCCCACCAGGTGAGCACGTCGGTGCCGGCGAGCGCCTCCTCGGTCAGCCCGTGCTCGGGGTCGTCGAGGGTGGCGGTGCGGACGGTGGCCCGCCCGCCCAGCCGGTCCGCCACGCCTCGCCCGATGGCGTGGTGCATGCCGTCGGGGTAGATCTCGGCGACTTCGGGCTCCGCCTGTTCGTGACGGTTCTCGCCCCACACCAGGACGCGGATGGCCGGGTTCATGACAGACGACTCCTCGGAAATCGATCGAAGATGGCTCTGACCAGGGAGGACGTGGCATGAATAGCGCACGTGACGCGATTTCGGAAAAGCGGTTAACCGGCGCTGTCTGTGAATCATGCTGCGCCGATCAGGCGGTGATGTCAACAAATGGTTAACCGCTTTTCCCTTGGCTGCCCGGTTGTATAGTCGCAGTGCTCCGCACGAGTGAGCCGGGAGGCGGCCATGGTCACGATGCGCGACGTCGCGGCGCGGGCGAACGTCTCCATCGCCACGGTCTCCTTCGTGCTCAACGGCACGAAACGGGTGGCGCCGGAGACCCGGGCCCGCATCGAGGCGGCCATCGAGGAGCTGAACTACCGGCGCAACGTCGTGGCCCGCGCTCTGGCCAGTTCCCGCACGCGCATCCTCGCGCTGGTGCACCCCGACCTGGAGGCACGGCCCAACGCCACGGTGATCCAGTTCGTCATGGGGGCCGCGCACGGCGCGCGCGAGCGCGGCTACGACCTCGTGCTGTGGCCGGTCAACGACGACGAGCAGATGTCGCACCTGCTCGCGGGCGGCCTCGTGGACGGCGCGCTGCTCATGGAGGTGCGGATCCGCGACTCCCGGGTGGCGCGGCTGGTCGCCGCGGGCGTCCCGTTCGCGCTGATCGGCCGTACCGAGGACGACGACCTGCCGTACGTCGACATCGACTTCGCCACCACGATCCACCAGGCGGTGGCCCATCTGCGCGGCTTCGGGCACGAGCGCGTCGCGCTGGTCACCCAGCGGACGAAGGGCGCGCCCGAGCCCGGCCGGATCATGCGTGTCGAGTCCGCCTACCGCGCGGCGATCGCGCCGCTCGGCCACCCGCCCGCCGTCATCGCGGTGGAGGGCAACTCGGCCGGCGGCAGGCAGGCCGCGCGCACGCTCCTCGACGGTTTCGGCGAGCACACGGCCGTCATCCTCGTCAACGAGGGGGCCTCGGCGGGGCTGGCCAAGGGGGTGCGCGCGGCCGGTCGCGCCATCCCCGGCGACCTGTCGATCATCTCGGCGGCGACCACCCGGGAGCTGGGCGAGATGATCGAGCCCGAGCTGACCGTCATGGCCGCGCCGGCCCCCGAGCTGGGCCGGCTGGCCGCCGACGCCCTCATCGACCAGCTCGAAGGCGTCCCGGACGCGCCGCCGCGCACGCTCCTGCCGTGCACGCTGGTGCCGGGGGAGTCCGTGGGCCCGGCCCGCTGACGTTGTCACTGTTTTGTGACAAATGTGCAGAATGAGGAGACATTTCCTATTTTCTTCAGTCACTCCATGCTCAGCGTTCACTCAAGCGCCCCAAGGTGCCCGAGGGCCGCCTGACCGGCTGCCCATGAACGTCTGAGAAGGGACTGCACCCGATGCAGCCAACGGCATCACGAAGATTACGGAAGCGGGGGCGGCTGGTCACGGCCGCCGTGCTCACGGCACTGCTGGTGAACAGCCTGGCGACGGCCGCGCACGCCGACCCCGGGCAGGAGCGCGGCAGGCCCGGCCCGACGCCCACCC
>NZ_SSXE01000215.1 GCF_021699195.1 Nonomuraea sp. MG754425
ACCCCAGCAAGACCGTTCACCCGCCCGTCCGCACCGCTGACCCCGTCCGAAGGAGACCGCGCATGTCGAGCGACGACCTCGTCCGATCGTGGAAGGACCCGATCCACCGGTACGCGCACGGCCGGCCCGCCCCGCACCCGGCGGGCGACCTCGACGCGGAGGTGACCCGCCTGGTCGAGGCCGGGACGAGCGGCCGGGCGCTGGACGGCACGCAGCACCTGGCCACCGCGGGCTGCTGCGTCGGCTACACCTCCGAGGCCCGGTGCGTGCTCAGCGCCCTGTACATGCCGTACTGCTCCCCCTGACCCGAAACCCCCTGACCCCGAAACGCCCCGAAACGCCCAGATGCGCCCCGAGCTCAGCCCGCCCCGCCCTGGTCCCAGCCGGTCACCCGGCGGACCAGGGCGGCCCGCGTGTTCACCCCGAGCTTGCGGAAGACGCGGGCCAGATGGGTCTCGACGGTCCGCGGGCTGAGGAACAGCCGCTCGCCGATCTGCCGGTTCGTCAGGCCCTCGGAGACGAGCCCGACGATCTGCCGCTCGCGCCGGGACAGGGGCTCGCCGGGTTCCAGGGGCTGCCGCCGTTCGCCGGTCTGGGCCGCCAGCCAGGTGGCGCCGCACCGCGCGAACAGCTCCTCGGCCCGTCCGAGCTGCTCGCGCGCCGCGCGTACGTCGCCCTCGTGCCGGTGGACGTCGGCGAGCACCCGGCGGGCGAGCCCCTCGGCGACGGGCAGCCCGGCCGCGACGAACGACTCCACGGCCTCCCGCGCCGCCGCCCCGGCCCCGTCGCCGGGGCCCGCCGACATCGCCAGCACGGCCCCGGCCTCCGCCACGGAGGCCGACCGGGCGGGCGGCGCGCCCAGGGCGACGACGGCGGACGCCCGCTCGTGCCACCGTGTGGCCGCCGTCAGGTCACCGCGCTCCGCCTCGGCGCGCGAGCGGCGGGCGAAGACCGCGGCGGCCCCGGGCCCGAGTCCGACGGGGTCGTCGGGCACGCGGGCGGCCAGGAACTCGCGGCACGCCTGGGCGCGGCCGGCGGACATGAGCACGTCGGAAGTGACCTCGTCGGCGATCGTCCGCCACCAGGCCGAGCGCATCCCGGGCCCGCGGTGCACCTCCTCGATCAGCGGCACGGCGGCCTCGGGCCCGGCCCGCCACAACAACGGCCGGGACTTGACGGTGTGGGCGAAGGCGAGCATCTCGGCGCTGCCCAGGTGCCGGGCGATCTCCTCCGCCTCCTCCGCGTCGGCGAGCGCGCCCTCGACCTCGCCCAGCTCGGAGCGGACCATGACGCGCGCCGCGTACATCAGCGGGACGACGTAGTCGCGGCCGTGGTCGCGCGCGATCCGCAGCCCCCTGGCCAGGTGTTCGAGGGCGTCGCCGTGCCGGTCCACGAGGTACTCGCCCCACGCGAGCGGCGCCACGATGTCGAGGTCGTCGCACAGCTCCCGGTCGGTGAGCGCGTCGATCATCGCCTTGGCCTGGTCGAGCAGGCGGTACCCGGCCGCGAAGTCGCACCGGTAGATCCTGGCGACGGCCAGCAGCGTGACGGCCGAGACGGGCACGCCCGGACGTACCCGCCCCCGGGCCTGCCCCTGGGTGAGGTCGAGGGTGAGCGCGGCGTTCTCGGCGGCCGACTGCCAGCGTCCCTCCAGCAGGTCGGTGCCGGCCAGTTCGGTCAGGAGCGTGGCCCGGCCGCCGGGGTCGTCGGGCCCGGCCTTCGCCAGTTCGGCGGTCAGCACCGCCCGCGCCTCGTCCAGCCGCCCGAGCGCCCGTTCCATCATGGACAACATCTCGACGGCCCGGCCCTGGTGGCCGCCGTCCACCCAGACGATCTCGTGCAGCAGCGTCCGGCTCTCCTCCAGCCGGCCGGACACGCCGAGCGCGGCGGCCAGCGACATGCGCACGTACGCCCGGCGCTCCGGACGGTCGCCGGCGGGGAGCGCGTCGAGGGCGGCGCGGAACCACCGGGCCGCCGTCGCGGGGGCATTGCCGGCGACCGCGATGGCCGCCGAGACGAGCAGTTCGGCGCCCTCGACGTCGCCGAGGCGGATCGCGTGCTCCATGTGCACCGCGCAGGCGACGTGGGAGGCGCCGCACGCCCGCAGGTGCTCCGCCGCCCGGCGGTGCGCCGCGGCCCGCCACGAGGGGCCCGCCATCCGGTACGCGGCGGTGCGCACCAGCGGGTGCCGGAACATGAGCGCCCGCTCCCCCGAGCCCAGCACGTTGCGCCTGACCAGCTCGTCCAGGGCCGGTTCCACCGTGCCGGGGTCGAGCGCGGCGACGGCGGCCACGAGCGCGGTGTCCATGCCGTCGCCCGCGACCGCCCCCGCCTGGGCCACCAGCCGGTGGGTGGGGCCGAGCCCGGCGAGTTCGGCCACGATGAGCCGGTCGATGGCGCTGGTCCCGCCGCGGTTCCCGGCGGCGGCGAGCAGGTCGTCGGCGGGGGCCTCCGGCAGCGTGGCGAGGATCTCCAGGAAGAGCGGGTTGCCGCCGCTGCGCTCGTAGAGCCGGCGGCGCCGGGGGCGGGAGACGTCCTTGGCGAGCAGGGTGTCGGCCTCGTCCGCCGACAGCGGGCCGAGGGGGAGGTTCACGACCGCCCGTGAGGTGAGCGAGGAGGAGAACGCGGCCGGCAGGCCGCCGGTGCGGTAGGCGAGCACCACGATCATGCCGCCGTCCGGGGGGTGCCTGATGTGGTAGTCGATCAGCTCGTTGGAGGCGTCGTCGGCCCACTGCACGTCGTCCAGCAGGATGAGGACGGGGGTGTGCTCGACGACCTGGCCGACGAGGTTGCGCACGGCGCGGTGGGTGCGGTGCCGGCCGAGCCCGGCCAGCCCGGCGTCCGGCCCCGACGCCGAGCCGGCCTCGGCGGATAACAGGGCGCGCAGGCGGTCGAGCGTACGGGCCAGGTTGGCGTACCGGTCGCCGTCGGCGAGGCAGTCGAGCAGGATGCCGAAGGGGGCGCTGCGCTCGAACTCGGTGGCCCGTCCCGACAGCACGGGGATGCCCCTTTCCCGGGCGAGCTCGGCGAACGCCCCGAGCATGCGGGTCTTGCCGATTCCCGGGTCGCCGGACATCAGCACGAAGACCGCCTGGTCCCGCCCATCCAGCAAGTTCGACAGGTGCGATGATTCGGCGCTGCGGCCGACCAACGGACGCCGGGTCACCAACACGTGCACGTCTCCCCACAGAGCGCTTACGACCTTCGCCGGCCACGGCTAGCTCGCCTGATCCATATCTATCCCGTGGGTCTGCTCGGTCAACGGGTGATCATGCGATCGGGTGAAAATCCGTGAATCCGGCATGAGCGCCGGTCGGGCTCACGGGGTCGGCGGCTCCTCGCGGCTGGCCGCCCAGGCGGTCCGGCCGACGCGCAGCACCAGGTCGCGGCGGTGCAGCACGGCGTCGGGCCGGCCGTCGGCGAGCAGCCGGCCGAGGGCGTCGAGGTCGTCGGCGGGCAGGCGGCCGTCGAGGGCGGCGCGGTAGCGGCTCAGCACGACGTGCGCGTAGCGGGCGGCGCCGGGCGGCGCGGGGTCCGCCTCGATGGCGAACTCGCGCCGCTCGACCCCGGTGAAACCGGCCCGTTCCAGGTGGGGCGTCCAGTCCGGGTAGGCGTTCCAGCCCGCCTGGGCGGCGGCCGCGCGGCAGCGCTCCTCCAGTCCGGGACGGGCGAGGCGGGGGTCGTCGGGCAGGAAGCGGGGCAGCCCGTCCATCTCGATGACCGCCAGCAGGCCGCCGGGGTTCAGCGCCGCATGGGCGTCGCGGAGCAGCCGGTCGGGGTCGGCGACGTGGTGCAGGGACGAGGCCGCCCACACGACGTCCACCGCGCCGACGGGCGGCCAGCCGGCGTCCAGGTCGGCCTGGACGAGGCGGAGCCGGTCGGCCGCGCCCTGCTCGCGGGCCGCCGCGCGGATGCGGTCGAGCATCACCGCGGAGTTGTCCACGGCGACGATCTCGGCCTGGGGGAAGCGCCGGGCCAGTTCCAGGGTGTGGGCTCCGGTGCCGGCCCCGAGGTCGGCGACCCGTCGCGGCTGCGCGGGGGCGAGCCCCCACAGCCAGCCGGTCAGCTCGCCCAGGTACGGGCCGGTGAGACGGGCGTCGAGGTCGAGTTGGTCGGCCAGCCCGGAGTCGGCGTCGTGGTGGGAGTGGTGGTCGTGGTGGTGGTGAGTGTGCATGCCGTCCACGCTAGGCGCCTCATGCTCATGGGACAGACACTCTTGCTTATACGGCAAGAACGCGACCCGATTTGCCTAAAGGCTTTAGGAAACTTCATAATGGCTTACGGCTAATGAAGGAAGGGTCATGGCACGCGCTGGACTGACCACGGAGCGCCTGGTACGAGCGGGCGCGGAGCTGGCCGACGAGGTCGGCTTCGAGCAGGTGACGGTCTCGGCCGTGGCCAGGCGGTTCGACGTGAAGGTGGCGAGCCTGTACACGCACCTGAAGAGCTCCCACGACCTCAAGACCAGGATCGCCCTGCTCGCCCTGGAGGAGATGGCCGACCGGGCCGCCGAAGCCCTGGCCGGACGGTCCGGCAAAGACGCGCTGGCCGCCTTCGCCGACGTCTACCGCGACTACGCCCACGAGCATCCGGGCCGCTACGCCGCCGCCCAGCTCAGGCTCGACCCGGAGACGGCCGCCGCCAGCGCCGGGGTCCGGCACGCGCAGATGACACGGGCGATCCTGCGCGGCTACGACCTGGCGGAGCCGGACCGCACCCACGCGGTCCGGCTGCTGGGCAGCGTCTTCCACGGCTACGTCAGCCTGGAGCTGGGCGGCGGGTTCAGCCACAGCGCCCCCGACACGCAAGAGACCTGGTCACGGACCATCGACGCCCTCGACGCGCTGCTGCGCAACTGGCCCGCACGCGAGACGAACGGTTGACACCCATGCACATCACCACCCCGATCACCGGCGACCTGCTGCGCGGCGCCCTCGACCTGGAACGCACCGAACGCGGCCTGCTGCCGCACCGGCTGCCCGCCCGCGCCCGCGCCCAGTGCGCCGACCCCCAGCTCGTCATGGCCGAGTCGCAGCCCTCCGGCGTACGGCTGGCCTTCCGCACCCGGGCCGGCGCAGTCGAGCTGGACACGGTGCCCACCAAGCGCGTCTACCTGGGCGCGCCGCCCCGTCCCGACGGCGTGTACGACCTGCTCATCGACGGCCACCTGACCGCCCAGGCCCACCTGACCGACGGCGACACGATCACCGTCGACCTGGCCACCGGCTCCACCGAGAGCCGGCCAGGCCCGGTCGGCACCGTGCGCTTCACCGGCCTGCCCGATCGGGCGAAGGACGTCGAGATCTGGCTGCCGCACAACGAGACCACCGAGCTCGTCGCACTGCGCACGGACGCCCCCGTCGAACCCGTCCCCGACCGCGGGCGCAAGGTGTGGCTGCACCACGGCAGCTCGATCAGCCACGGCTCCAACGCCGAGAGCCCCACCACCACCTGGCCCGCGCTGGCCGCCTCCCTCGCCGGGCTGGAGCTGATCAACCTCGGCCTGGGCGGCAGCGCCCTGCTCGACCCGTTCACCGCCCGCGCCATGCGGGACACCCCCGCCGACGTCATCTCCGTCAAGATCGGCATCAACGTGGTCAACGCCGACCTGATGCGGCTGCGGGCGTTCGGGCCCGCGGTGCACGGCTTCCTCGACACCGTCCGCGAGGGGCACCCGACCGCGCCGCTGCTGGTCGTCTCGCCGATCCACTGCCCCATCCACGAGGACACCCCGGGCCCCTGCGCGTTCGACATGGACGCGCTCGCCACCGGAGAGCTGCGCTTCCGCGCCACCGGCGACCCCGCCGAGCGCGCCGCCGGGAAGCTGACGCTGACCGTCATCCGCGACGAGCTGGCCCGCATCGTCGAGCGGCGCTCGGCCGACGACCCGCACCTGCGCTACCTCGACGGCCGCGACCTCTACGGCCCGGCCGACCACGCGGAGCTGCCGCTGCCCGACGGGCTCCACCCGGACGCCGCCACCCACCGCCGCATCGGCGAGCGGTTCGCCCGGCTGGCCTTCTGACCGGCGCTCGCGACACCCCCTCAGCGGTCGAGCATGGTGTCGCGAGCCCCGGCGAGGGCGTCGCCCGGGTCGTGCCCCGGGTTGCCATCCGGGTCGTCGTCCACCAGGAAGCCGCCCGACTGGTGCCGCCACAGCCGGGCGTACGGGCCGTGGGCCTTGAGCAGTTCGCCGTGCGTGCCCTGCTCGACGACGTTGCCCCGGTTGAGCACGACGAGCCGGTCCATGCGCACGACCGTGCTCAGGCGGTGGGCGACCACGATCGCGGTGCGGTCCTGCATCAGACGCCACAGCGCCTCCTGGACGAGGAGCTCGCTCTCGGAGTCGAGGGCGCTGGTGGCCTCGTCCAGCAGCAGGATCGGGGCGTCGCGCAGGATGGCGCGGGCCAGGGCCAGGCGCTGCCGCTGGCCGCCGGAGAGCTTGACGCCGCGCTCGCCCACCAGCGTGTCGAACCCGTCGGGCAGGGCCTCGGCGAACTCCATGACGTGCGCGGCCCGCGCCGCCTGGAGGATCTCGGCCTCGGTGGCGCCCGGCCGGGCGAAGGCGATGTTGTCGCGGAGCGTCCGGTGGAACATGGCCGGCTCCTGCGGCACGTACGCGATGAGGCCGCGCACGTCGGCCTGGCGCAGGCGGGAGATGTCCTGGCCGCCGATCAGGATGCGGCCCGCGTCGATGTCCATCAGCCGCAGCAGCAGCCGGGTGAGCGTGCTCTTGCCGCCGCCCGACTGGCCGACCAGCCCGATCTTGGAGCCGCTGGGGATGTCGAGGTCGAGGCCGTCGAACAGGGGCCGGCCGCCGCTGTAGGAGAAGCGCACCCGCTCGAAGCGCACGCCCGCGTCGGCCGGGCGCAGCGGCTGCGGGTCGGGCGGGTCCAGCACGGTGGGCGGATCGAGCAGCAACTCGGTGAACTGGGCGGCCTCGGTGAGCGTGCTCTCCAGCCGCCGGTAGATCTGGTTGAACTCGAACATGATGTTGATCGTGTTGGAGTAGTACGTGAACGTCACCACGATGGCCTCCACGCCCAGGCCCCCGCGCAGCGCCACGGCGAGCAGCAGGCCGACGGCGCTGGTGAGGACCGACAGCGGGGAGACGATGGTGTCCACCCTGAGGTTGCTGTAGTCCCAGGAGCGTAACGTCAGCCGGGCCTGCTCGGCGGTCCTGACCCGGTGCTCGGTGGCCTCGCGGTCCTCGGCGGCGAACGCCCGGACGGTGTCCATGTTGGCCAGCACGTCCGCCACGTGGCCCGACACATGCACCTTGGCGGCCTCCCGCTGGTCCACCAGCGCCTGGCGGCGGCGGATGAGCGGGGCGACGACCAGCGCGGTCACGACGATGAGCCCGATCAGCACGATGACCAGCAGCGGGTCGTAGCGCCATAACACCACCGACGCGAAGGCCAGCGGCACCAGCTTCGCCATGATCGAGAAGGTGAGCGTGTCGACGAACTCCTCGAACCTGCCGGAGAAGCTCAGCACCCGCTTGGTCAGCGAGCCGGCGAAGTTGTCGTGGAAGAACGCGGCGTCCTTGCCGAGCAGTTCGTCCATGCCGAGCACGCCGAGCCGCTCGATGCCGCGGGCGTCGGTGCGGTTGAGGAAGTGCAGGCCGACCCGCCACAGCGCCTCGCCCGCCAGCAGCAGGCCGCCGAAGGCCAGCACGTACGGCAGCATCGCGTCGGCGGAGCCGTCACCGCCGCCGGCCAGGTGCCCGACGACCCCGGCCACCGCCAGCGGCGCCAGGTAGAACAGGCAGACGTTGCCCACCGCCGGCAGGATCAGCGCGGGCGTGGCGACCCGCCACTGGCGTCTCAGCTCACCGAAGTAGTAACGCAGAACCAGCAGGACGGCCGGTTTTCGTACGGAAGGACCGTCGCCGGGGCCCTCGCGCGTTTCGAGCACAGTCATCCGCCCTCCCCGAACGAAACGCAGACACTCGCCGTCGTCATGCTGCCGCAGGGCGTGTGCGGGGGGCGACTGATTTTCCGGGGACCGCTCCCCCTGCGGCGCGGTCGCGCGCACCCCCGCGAGCGCCGCACCGGCTCACCACCGGTGCGGCGCTCGACGGAGGGGGATCGTGCGGCCGGTCAGAAGGCCAGGTCGCGCCAGGTGCCGATCTCGCCGGCGGGCAGCGCCCTGGACAGGATGGCGGCGCGGTCCACGCCGCCGGTCAGGCGCTGGCCGCCGCCCTGGTCGGCGCCGAAGCGCAGCGGGCGGGCGGCGCAGCCGGTGATGCCGTCGGCGGTGACCTGGCCGGTGGCCTTGCGCTCGCCGTCCACGTAGAGGGCGAGCGCGCCGGTCCGGTCGAGGGTGACCACGACGTCGAGCCAGCGGCCGGTGGGCAGCGTGGCGTTCAGGGTGACGTTCGCGCCCGCGCCGATGAAGCGCACCGTGTTGCTCGGGGTGACGTCGATGAGCACGCCGGTGGTGCCGGGGTCGCCGGACGGCTGCGAGTCGAACAGCCGCCGGTAGCCGCTGCCGCCCACCTTGACCTCGGCCGCGAACGTGGCCTCCCGCACCAGCCCGAGCGTGGTGTCCGCGGTGGTCAGGTAGGTGTCGCCGTCGAGCGTCAGCCCGCTGCCCGACGGGGCGGTGGCGTCGTAGGAGGCGGCGCCTCCGGCGACGGTGGCGTGCCGTCCGTTGCCCGAGGAGTCGGCGACCGTACCGCCCTCCCTCGGGTCCCAGGCGACCAGGACCGCCCCGGACGGCGCGGGGGCGCACGGCTCCACGGCGAGCACCGCGCCGGCCGCGCCCGTCCAGGAGTCGCCGGCGACCGACGCGGCCAGCACCGCCCGGCGCGAGCCGTCGGCCGGTCCGGGTGTGACGGTGAAGGCCGCGGTGCGCGACCCGCCGGGGGCCACGCCCGCCAGGTGGCGGGTGGCGGGCTGGGCCGTCCAGCCCTGCGGCACGGTGAGCGTCACGTCGGAGGCGGGCACCGACCTGCGGCCGGTGGCGGCGACGACCACCTCGGCCTGGAACGGGGCGCCGGGCGTGGCGGTGTCGGGGGCCCGCAGGGTGACGGCGGCCTCGTTCCGGATCGTGTACGCCGCGCCCGCGCGGGCGGTCCAGCTCAGCGTGTCGCCGTCGCGCCGCGCGCCGACCTCCTGGCCACGCTCGTCGAGGACGCGGTAGCGGCCGGCGACGAACGGCGACCTGACCTTGAGGGGGCCGCTCCTGCCCGGGTGCACGGTGACGGTGTCGGGGGCGCCGTCCTTCCAGGAGGCGTCCACGGTCACGTCGCCGCGGGCGCGCAGGCCCGTCACCGAGCCGTCCTTCCAGGTGGACGGCAGGGCGGGCAGCACGTGCACCACGTCGTGCTGGCTCTGCACGAGCATCTCGGCGACGCCGGAGGTGGCGCCGAAGTTGCCGTCGATCTGGAACGGCGGGTGGGTGTCCCACAGGTTGTCCAGCGTGGAGGACTTGAGCTGCTCGGCGAGCATCTTGTGGGCGTGGTCGCCGTCCAGCAGCCGCGCCCAGAAGTTGATCTTCCAGGCCTTGGACCAGCCGGTGCCGCCGTCACCGCGCGCGGCCAGCGACACCTCGGCCGCCGCGGCCTCCGGTGTGCCGGGCCGGATCTGGTTGCCCGGGTGCAGGGCGTACAGGTGGGAGACGTGCCGGTGGGTGTCGGTCTTGGAGTCCCAGTCGCTCTTCCACTCCTGGAGCTGCCCCCAGGAGCCGACGCGCAGGCCCGGGTCCAGCTTGGCCAGGGCCGCGCTCACCTCGGCCCGGAAGCCCGCGTCCACCTGCAGCTTCTCGGCCGCGGCCAGGGCGTTGGCGAACACCTCGCGGACGATCTGCTGCGACATCGACGCGCCGGCCGAGAAGTCGCCGTGCTCGGGCGAGTAGCTCGGGGACACGACCAGCTTGCCGTCGCGCGGGTCGGTGTGCAGGAAGTCCAGCCAGAACTCCGCCGCCCCCTTGATCACCGGGTACGCGGTCTCGCGCAGGTAGGCGGTGTCGCCGGTGAAGCGGTAGGTGTCGTACAGGTGCTGGGTGGTCCAGGCGGCGGCCTCGGGGAACCAGAAGGAGCTGGCGTAGGTGTGCACGCCGGTGAAGCCGAACGGGTTGGTCTCGTTGTTGACGACCCAGCCGCGGGCCCCGTACATCTGCTGGGCGGTCTGGCGGCCGGGCGCGACCAGCGAGGTGATGTACCGGTCGTAGGGCGCGGTGGTCTCGTGCAGGTTGGTCTGCTCGGCCGGCCAGTAGTTCATCTGCAGGTTGATGTTGACGTGGTAGTCGGCCGACCAGGGCGGGCTGGTGGAGTTGTTCCACACGCCCTGGAGGTTGGCCGGGAGCACGTCGTTCTCCCGTGAGGAGGAGATGAGCAGGTAGCGGCCGTAGGCGAAGAACAGCGCCTCCAGCGCCCGGTCGGAGGCCGCGCCGCCGCCGGTGTAGGTCCTGCGGAGCTGGTCGGTGGGGATCGCCGGGACGGTGCCGCCGAGGTCCAGCTTCACCCGGTCGAACAGTTCGCGGTAGTCGGCGACGTGCGCGCGCCGCAGTTCGTCGTAGCCGCGGGCCGCGGCGGCGTCCACAGCCGCGCTCACCCTGGCGTGCGGGTCGTCGCCGCGGTAGGTGGGGTAGGCGTCGGAGTAGTCGGTGCCGGCCGACAGCACGAAAACGGCGCTGTCGGCCCCGGTGACGGTGATCCGGTCCCCGGCGTCCGTACGGGTGCCGCCCTCGGTGATCACCTGCACCTGGGCCTCGAACCGCATCTTGTTGTCACTGAGCTGACCGCGGATGGTGAGCCGGCCTCCGGAGGCGGTGACGGTCTTGTCGTTGCGCGGCGAGGTGTGCCGCAGCGTGAACGACACCTTCCCGCCCTGGTCGGCCGAGAGCCGGCCGGCGATCACGTTGCCGGGATTGCCGGCGAAGTACTCGCGCGAGTACCGCACGCCGTCCGCCGTGTAGCCGACGCGGGCCACTGCCTCGCGCAGGTTCAGCTCGCGGCGGTAGCCGGTCGGGTTCTGGGGCGGGTCGGCGAGGTCGAGGAACAGGTCGCCGAACGTCTGGTACGCGCCGAACCCGGTCTTGGGCTGGCCCAGCTTGGCGGCCACGTCGTTCGGCGTCATCCTGCCGTCGCGGTCGATCTGCTGCTGCACCTGGTCGATGGCGCCGGGCCGCGGGGTCTTCCAGTTGCCGTGGTCGTAGCCGGCGACGCCGGGGCCGCCGGTCCACAACGTCTTCTCGTTGAACTGGAGCTGCTCGGACGCGACGCCGCCGAACACCATCGCCCCCAGGGGGCCGTTGCCGATGGGCAGGGCCTGGGTCTCCCAGTCGGTGGCGGGACGGTCGTACCAGAGGGTCAAGTCATCGGGTGTCTCGGGTGCGGTGGCGGCGGCCTGCTGGGGTGCGGACAGGCCGGCGGCGAGTGCGAACACGACGATCAGGGCACTGCTGAACCGTCGCCTTGGGGGGTGTGGCACGGATTCCTCCGATCACATGAAGCCTTGATCCTAGGAGATAGCATCGAAACCAGGACGTAACAAGACTTCCCATCCGATGTTTCGAGGTGCGCCGCCGGTCGTACGTCCAGCGGGCGGACCCCGCAGAACCGCCGGACACCTCCGACCACCTGCGGGTCGTCAACATTGGAGGATGTCCTTCATGGACGAGGTGAACGCATGGTTGTCCGGGCGGGCGATCCCGCTCGGCGGGCTGGAACCGGATCGCGGACCGGCGGACCTCGCGCCGCTGCGGGCCGTACTCGGCGGGAGCCGCGTGGTGGGCCTCGGTGAGGCCACGCACGGCAGCGCGGAGTTCTTCCTGCTCAGGTGGCGGGTGACGGAGTTCCTCATCAAGGAGCTCGGCTTCACCACGCTGGCGATCGAGGCCAGCGCGGCGGCGGCCCTGGCCGTGGACGACTACGTGCGCACCGGCGTGGGCGACGCCCGTACGGCGCTGGCGGGGCTCGGGTTCTGGACGCTGGACACGGCGGAGATGCTCACCGTGATCGAGCGGCTGCGCGAGCACAACCGCACCGCCGCCCGTCCCGTGCGCTTCGCCGGGGTCGATCCGCAACACCCCGGCGCCGCGCTGCGCGCGCTGCGGCGCTGCCTGGACGCGGCCGGCCGCGACCTGCTCGGCCCCCTCGACGTGCTCGCCGTGACCCGCTGGGGCCCCGGCCGCGAACCCACCGGCCCGCAGGTCCTGGCGGACGCGCGGCGGCTGGAGGAGCACGTCGCCGCGTACGGCCCGGAGCAGGCCCGCGAGCCCGCCAGGATCGTCCGGCAGTTCGCCGACCTGTGCACCCGGCCCTTCGCGCATGCCGACCCCGAGCGCACGCTCGGCGTCGCCCGCGACCGCCACATGGCCGCCAACGTGAGCCTCCTGCTCGCCGCCGACCCCGGCGCCAGGATCGCGCTGTGGGCGCACAACGGCCACGTCACGAAGGGCGCCCACAGCGGCGGACACGTCCCCGCCATGGGCCGGCACCTGGCGCGGGAGCACGGCGCGGCCTACTACGCGCTCGGGGCGCTGTTCGGGCGGGGCGGCTTCCGCGCCCACCGGTCGCGGTTCGGCCGGATCGTCCGGGGCGGGCCCAGGAGGTTCCGCGTCCCGCCCGCCAGGGCCACGCGCGTGGTGGAGGCGCGCCTGGCCGCCGCCAGGCCCGGCGACTACCTGGTGGACCTGCGCGGCGGGGATCGCCCCCGGCCCGTGGCCGAGTGGCTGGCCGCCACCAGCCACCTGCGGGCGTTCGGCGCCGTCGCCGGGCGGTTCACCGCGCCGTTCGCGTTCATGCCGTCGGTGCTCGGGGACGAGTTCGACGGGCTCGCCTTCGTGGCGCGGGCCACCTGCTCCACGCCGTTGCCGCCGGAGACCGGCCGCCCGTCCTGAGGCCGGGCTATGGGTCGCGCCTGCCCAGCAGCTTGGGCAGGGCCGCCAGCGTCGCGCCGCCCGCGCCTCCGCCGCTGAGCAGGGCGTGCGGCCACGCCGCTCCGGCGGCCAGGACGAGCGCGCACGTGATCGCGGCGATCATGATCGTCAAGGTGAGCGTGAGCAACTGGCTGGTGCTGAACATCGGTCGTCTTCCTTCAGATGCGGTCGTCGGCCCAGAAGTCGATGAGCTCTTCGGGGGTGAGGTCGCCGGGGCGGGCGGCGGGCGGAGTGCGTCCCGTCGCGAGCACCCAGGTCGTCACGAGCGTGACGAGCAGCCGCTCGTCGGCCGGGCAGGGCGCGTCGGCGCGGTACGCGATGCTCGGCGGACGCGACGTGAACAACGGCATGGGACGGTGGCCTCCGGAGAGCGGTCGGGGTTGATGCGGCCAACCATGGGTCCGCGGGGCCGTCGCCTGCCAGCGATCCACACGGGCTCGGACGTCGCCGAACAAGACCGATGGCACGACCGGCCCATGCCTAAACCCTCTAACTCATCCGCAATCATCCGGATTCATCCGGACTTATCCGGCAACGTGTCGACCGCCATTTTCGGGCCGTATGGATCAACGATCAGCAGAAGTGACCAGAGATACCGGATGAGATGGGATTTGCGAAGTGACCCGGATCGTGAATCAGTTTCTGAAACCATGACGGAACCAGCCGGCCCGCCTCGACGCACCCCCTCGGCTGCACCACCTGAGGCCCCACCACCTCAGGCTGCACCACCTCAGGCTGCACCACCTCAGGCCGCACCACATTCGACCCGACCACCAAGGACGATGGCTGACACTCATATGGCAGGAGCACATTCCGCCTTCATCGAGGCGCTCATAGAGCTGCGGGAATCGGCCGGCCAGCCGAGCTATTCCCAGATGCACCGATTGTCACGCGCGCAGGGAATCCCCAAGGAACTGCCGCCGAGCACGCTGAACGACATTCTCAACGGCAAGCGGGAACGCCTGCCCGACTGGTCGGTGGTCGCCTCCTTCGTGATGGTCTGCCGCCACCACGCCGAGCTGACCGGCCTGCCGGCGTACGCGCTCGGCGACGTGGCGCAGTGGCAGGCCCACTGGCGCGCGGCCAGGAACGCGCAGCCCCTGCCCGCCGTCGGCTCGTACGACCTGTACACGACCCCCGCCGAGGAGGCCGAACGGCGCACCACCAGAACCGTCGCACGCCTGGTCCGCCGGGCCGCCGACGGCGACGCCGACTCCGCCTACCGCCTGGCCGTCATCCACGTGCTGACCGGTGAGTCCCCGGCGGCCCGCTACTGGACGCACGTGGCGCGGCGGCAGCGCCATCCGGGCGCGGGGGACGTCCCGCCACCGGTCGCGCTCGCGGCCGACCACGCCTACGCCTACGGGCAGCGGTGCGAGCAGGCGGGCCCGGCCAAGCTCGACATCGCCAGGTTCTACTACAAGCTCGCCGCCGACCACGGCCACCCGCGCGCGGTCGAGCGCCTGCGGGCGCTACGCGCCGGCCCGTACGGCAAACCGCTGCCCGCGCCCATCCAAACCGAGCCCCGCCCGGGAGACGAATGAGCCGTCGCAGGCGGGGGATCCGCGCCCGGCTCCCCCGTCAGAGGCTGCGCAGGACCGAGACCACGATGCCCAGCACCACGGCGTCGTCGCCGTCGATGACGTCGTAGGCGGGGTTGCGCGGTTCGAGCAGGACGTGCCCGCCGCGCCGGCGGAACACCTTCACCGTGGCCTCACCGTCGATCATCGCGGCGACGATCTGGCCCGAGTACGCGTCGGGCTGGCGGCGCACCACGACGACGTCGCCGTCGCAGATGGCCGCGTCGATCATCGAGTCGCCGCGCACGCGCAGGCCGAACACGGTGCCGCGCCCGGTGAGGTCGCGCGGCAGGGTCAGCGTGTCCTCCACGTGCTCGACGGCCGGGATGGGACTGCCCGCCGCGATGTCCCCGACCACCGGCACCGTGACCAGGTCGCCGGCCCGCTCCGGCGCCGTGGGCCGCAGGAACGGACGCACGTCGATCGAGCGGGTCATCGTCGTGCTCCGGCGCAGGAACCCCTGCTCCTCCAGGATCCTGAGGTGCTTCGACACCGAGGACGGCGACCGCAGCCCGACCGCGCGGCCCAGTTCGCGGGTGCTCGGCGGGTATCCGTATCCGGCCACCCAGTCCCGGATCGTGGCCAGGATCCGCTGCTGGCGCTGCGGCAGGGCCGAGACGTCCAGGTACTCGAACTCGTCATGATCGTAGGTGGTCACCCGCGAAATGCTAGACGCCCGCGCCCGCCGGGGTGACGGCACTCGACCGACCGTCGCCCTGCTCATGACCTCCTGATCAGGACGACCTCGAACCTCACCACCCAGCACGTGGGCCGCGGCGTTCCAGACCTGCTGAACCCCGGCGAGCTCCGTCCCCGGGCAACGGAATGACGGGCGCCGTGACAGTGCCTACAGTCGAAGGGAGCGGCTCCTCTCCACCGACAGGAGAAACCGACATGCCTGAAGCTTCCTCCGGCTCCCCGAC
>NZ_SSXE01000216.1:0-15337 GCF_021699195.1 Nonomuraea sp. MG754425
GCGAAACTCCGGCGGATAGTTGTTTGGCACTGCAGACTCCTTCTTCCGGGGACCAGGGTTCCCCAGAGATCAGGTGTCTACCAAACTGGGCCAACTCCATCGCGTACATGCGAGCAACCACCGAGCAACCATGTGTTCTTGACCATCGCCATTATGTGCCATTCGCCCCTTTCTCGACGCGGCTATGTGTTGCCGCGAGGCCTCGACCCGCAAGGCGGCCAAACGTGGACAAGCAACCACCGAGCAGTCATGCGTGGCGAGCTGGCGGACGTTGGCACTCGATCCGGAGACCCTGCGGCTGCTGCGCCAGCATGAGCGTGCGCAGCGCCGGCTGCCAGGGGGCGGAGGCTACCGACCAATCCGATCTTCACCCTAGGCAGCGGAGTGTCGCTGCCTCCACGTCCACCATCACCGCGCCGCCCTCTCTGGCATCCTCGGTCAGCAGCATCGCCGACAGTCGCCATCACACGATCAGGACGACGGTACGTGGCCTCGATCAAAGAGGCGGGAGTGTGGCCCGGAGCCTCGGCCCCAGTCCATTGAAGGCGTCATGTTTGGTGATCTGCCGAAAACTGCCTCGGGGGCTAACACCCAGGCCCTGATCGTTCTCGCTCGGGCGCTGCGCGAAGCCGGCCCCCTGCTTGGAATGACGGACGCCCCAACCGCCGAGATCATCCGTGTCGCTGATCAGCTGGAGCTGGTTGCACAGGAGGAGGACCCCAACCCGGAGCGGCTCAGGGGGATCCTGGCCAACGCGAGTGGATCCGCGCTGGGCGCGGTGCTTCTCTCAGTGATTTCGAGCGTTGCGGGCGGTTGAGACCCGTATTCCGACAGTCGAGAGTTGTGGGATATCGAGCGTTCCCAACCCACAATCGCCGCTGCGGTGGACTGAAGCCAGCTTCGGGGTCCTGCTTGCGCACTCGGAGACCAACGCAGACGCTTGGAACCTGTACACCGTCGTCTCGCTCCAGGTGCGCGACCGGGACGAGACCATCCGGACTAGCTAGTCGGCGCGAGTTCGGGCGTGGGCCTCGATCGCCCGGAGGACGGCGGTCTCCACGGCCCCTGGGGAGAGGCGGTCGGCATCCCGTGGCTGCACGATGATGCGTAGTTCTTCGGCCGTTCTCGCCTGGGCCTGGTACTGGAGAAAGCTGGAGACGATCAGTTCGATGAGGGCAGGGTGTTCTTGATCGTCGATCCGGGCGAGGCCGCTGCCCAGCACGCCGAGTGCGATGGGGCGGCGCTGGCCGAAGTACTCGACGGCGGGCCACAAAGAGCTGAGCGCCTTGCCGAGATCATCGAGGCTGGAGCTTGCTCGGTTGTCGTTTCCGATCCTGCTGTAGGCGAGGGCGAAGATGTGGCGATTCGCCTGATTGAGTGTCGCCACTGTGCCGACGGGATAGCGCCGCAGGTTGCCGCTCGGCTTGTCAGTGCGGCTTTCCAGAATGCTGGGCACGTTCGCCAACGCCGCTGCTATCTCCTTGTCCAGCGCCTCGTGGGCGCCGGCGTAGAGGCCGTGCACCAGCTGCCCGTTGAGGCTGCTGCGGCTGACGATGAGGTTGTCGACGGTGTCCGTCTCGAAGGTGTCGCCGAAGCCGATGACCAGATGGGCGTCGTCCTGTGCCAGCAGGTCGCCGACACGGACGGTGATCTCGGTGTTCGCGATGCCGGTCGGATACCGGCGGTTCAAGCCTGTCGCGGTGCCTCTACCGGCCAGGGAGGCCAGCAATGCGCGTGCCTCCCGGTCGTCAGGGTTCTCGCGGACGATGGATGCGGCCAGGTCGAGGGCCTCACCGTACAGTTCCGCCACTTGATAGTGCTCGATCAACCGCGAACGCGCCAGGTCGCGCAGCTCTTCCAGGTGTGCGACCCACTGCCCGGCCCAGCCGAAATCCACGACGTCGACCAGCGGTCGGCCGGTCCACAGGTCGAGGGCTGAGCGCAACTGACCCATCGCGTGCAGTTGCCCAAGCGAGTACGAATCTAGGATGAGCCGCTCGAATCTGGTCGCGTCGATCGCATCGGCGGAGAGGTTGAGCTGGTAGCCGGAGTTCCGGCCATGGTCCTTTGTCAGTAGCTCCGTGTCCTTCCCGCGCTGCGGGTCCAGAGCCTTCCGGATCTGGGAAACGCACCGGTAAAGGTAGAGCTTCTCATCCCGGGTCGAAGCCGATCCCGGTCTGCGAGCGACGGTTCGGATCACCTCGGTGATCAGGGTCTCCAGCCGAACCGGTTGGCCGAGATCGCGGGTGAGCCGGATAAGAACGGCCATGGCTCGCGGCTCAAGATGCTGGGGGATTCCATCACGGGCCAGGGTCGCGCGGCCCATCAACTGCAGCTCGATTTTCGCCACGGCTCCAGATTATGCCCCGGACATCAGTTCATCATCAAGGTGCCATCGGCTTTCCGGCGGTCCGGTGGTTTCACCGTCAGCAGCCGATGGATTTCCATGGTCGGTGATGGCGATGCACCGCCGAGAGGAACCAAGGAAGGGGGCTTCAGTGCCTGATGATCATGCGAAACCACTCGACTCTCACGCGCATTCCGGAAGTTCAGCATCGAACGCCGATTCTCGGCGGAGCCCGGTGGATGGTCTTCTCGAGAATCTAAGGGAGCTGTGGTCTCGTAGCGCGTCGAGGATCGCGGACCCTATCGGCATCCTGACCTATGGGGAGGTCGTCGAGTACCTGGCACTTCACCGGCCCGGGGTACGAGGAGCGCGCGGCGTGCTGTGTCGCGAGCGGGCCGCCGGCCGCTGGTACTACCGCCTCTTCTACATCGACGAGCACGACGCACCGGTGTTCGACGCCCACGGCCGTCTGATGGCCGCGAAGTCCGTCCTGGCGGCCCGCTGTGATGAGGAGCTGACGGAACTCTTCGGTGGCGCCGACATGATCATTATCGAATGAAGGGAACCGGCAGGTGCTGGAGATTATTCTGGGCGCCCTGGCGGCCGTCGTCATCGAGGTCGTCGTCAGGCTTCTACAGCTCGCCTATTCGGAGCTGATTCGGTGGTTCCTTGATCACACTCGTGTGGAGAACCCCGACAACGTCGCATTCACCCTGCGGACCGCGCTCGACAACAATCGCTACACGTTGGTCCAAGGTGTATTCAACAAGCGTTCGAACGAGGTCGAGCAGGCCCGGCGGATCAGTGCCGCGTCCGTGGACGGCCGGATCAAACGCGAACACGCGGTGAACGATCTGGTCGTCTACGAGTGAGAAGAAGTGACAAGGAGGTTGATGTGAAAAAGGGGGACCAGGTCAGCGCGGGTCGCCTTGAGGTGAGCTGCTTGCCCGAAGATTTGCCAGCCGGGCCTCGTGCGGTCTTCACGAGCAGGGTTCTTAGGTATGCGGCCGAGTTGTTCTCTGAGACCGGTATCGACAGGGTCGATCTCCGGGTGATGCGGCGTGGTGCGATCGTCGAAGTCCCGCCCGAGGCCGCGCCGGACGGGGTGCTCGATCTGGAACGGCGGATGTCCTACTTCGTTTCGGTCGAGCCCGCCTACCGGCTGGAACAGCTCGTTCTTCCGCCGGAGGTATGGGAGGCCCTGCACCTCGCGATGGACCGGATCCGGCTCCGTGCCTTGGTCTACGACGAGTGGGGACTGCGTGAGATCGAACCGCACCCGCACTCGGCGCTGAGCCTGCACGGGTCGCCAGGAACGGGGAAGACCACCGTCGCGCATGCACTCGCCGCGGAGCTCGGCAAGCGTGTCCTGCCGGTGCGGGCGTCGCAGCTGGAGAGCAAGTACCACGGGGAGGGCGGCAAATACCTGAACGCGCTGTTCGAGGCTGCCCGGTGTGCCGACGCCGTTCTGTTCGTCGATGAGGCGGAAACCCTGCTCTCGCGACGGTTCGAGAGCGTAGGGCAGGGTTCCGAGCAGGCCGTCAACACGATGCGCGGTGAGCTCGTCCAGCATCTGGACCGGTTCGAAGGACTGGCGATCTTCGCCACCAATCTGATCGGGAGCTACGATCCGGCCTTCCTCAGCCGGTTGCACCACGTCCACATCCCCGATCCCGACCATACGGCCCGCCGTGAGCTCTGGCGCACACACCTGCCGGCGGCGCTGCCGCACACTCTCACCGATGCCGATCTGGATCTGCTCGCCGATACCGACGGGATCGTCGGCCGGGACGTGAAGCACGTTGTCGAGGACGCCGCGATCACGGCCGCTCGGCGCGGAGGAGCGGAGGGCAGCGTTCAGGCGGCCGACGTTCGCATCGCCTTGGCGCAGTTCCTGGCTCGGCGTCCGGAGTTCACCGGCACGGAGAAATCGACGCCGGACGGGCTGCACTCGCTGGCCCCGAAGATCGCCGCTCGGCTGATCACCGGAGCGAACGGAATGGAAGGGGCTACGGAATGAACGGCGCTCCCAACTCCTGGGATCCGGAAGTCCTCGATGCCGCCATTGAAGAGACGGCCCGCGATGCCGCCGCAGCACGCCCGGGCGATCCCCGCCAGCTGGGAATCCAGCTCCGGCTCGCAGAGCTGGAGGCGCACCGCTTCCATCTCAGCTCCGACTCCGACGGGCTGAGGCGGGCCCGCCAGCACGCCGAGGCCGCACTGACGGCCGCTGACGCACCCGGCGTCCCGCCAGAGGCGCGCGGCCAGAGCATGGTGCTCCTCGCCACGATCCTCGCCGTCGCCCACAAGATCTGGGGCAAGGCATCCGATCGAGACTGGGCCATCCGGTTGCTGGAAGAGGCGCAGATCCACCCTGGCTCGGGCGGGCCGACCTATGCCGATCCGCTGGGCATGCCGGGGGCGACCCTGACCTTGGTCCTCACCGACATGCTTGTCCATCGCTGGCGGATGACGGGCACTGACGCCGATCTCGACCGGGCGGTCGACATCGCGCGGCGGGCCGTCGCGTCGGACGTCCCCGACGCGGCCGATCTCGAAGCGCTGGGTACCACGCTGATCCTCCAGCACGAGCGCGACGCCGATTCGGCGCTGCTCGCCGAATCCGTCCAGGCTCTCGGCCGGGCCTTCGACCTGATGCCCCCGGATCATCCCGGCAAGGTCCGGGTGCTGGCCGAGGGCTGCCAGAGCATGAGGCTGCTCGCCATGGCCACGGGCGATTCCGCGCCGCTGGACCAGGCGATCGGACTGATGGAGACGGCATTGGAGCGGATTTCGGACGGCCATCCTTTCCGGGTCAGACTGCTGGTCCAGTCCATGACCTGCCTGCTGATCCGCCGAGATCTGGTGGGGGGCGAAACCGATCTGGACAGAGGACTGGAGCGAATGCGGCTTGCGGTGAGCCTCACCCACCTCGGACCCGGCTATCTGGCGGAGGCCATGCTTCAGACCGGAATCGTCTGCAGAATGACGTCCGAGGCACGCCGAGATCTGCTACTCCTGAGCGAGGCGATCGATTGGTTCGGCAAGGCGGTCGAGATCGCCGAGGGCGCTGGCGGAGATCTCCCGGCGGGCTCTGCCGCTCGCCACCAGCGGGCGAGGGCCTTGCTGGCACGCTTCAGGGTCCAGGGGAACGGTTCGGATCTCGACGAAGCCGTTGCGGAGGCCGCTCGCGTGGTCACTCACGCCGGAACCGGCGAGATCGATCGCCCGGCCGCACTGCTCGGCCTCGCCGAAGGCCTCAGCGAGCGCTTCGGTGCTCGAGGCGCCGCCAAGGACCTTGACGAGGCGATCGCAAAGGCACGCGACGCCCTCGGGTGCAGCAGCGGCACGCAGTACGGCGGCTCGGCGTCATGGACGCTCGCACTTCTCCTGATGCGCCGACACGACAGCGAATACGGCTACGCCGCATTCCGGCCAGGCAGTTCCGACGTGGTAGAGGCGTTGGAGCTGGCATACAAAGCCGACCCCGTCATGCGGGGAGATCTCGGTGGGCGCCTTGACGCTCTCGCGCTTTCGGGTTCCCTGCACGCGCGCCTAGGCGCCTGGGCGGAGGCGGCTCGCGATCGTGAAGAGGCTCTGGCCCTGGTCCCCCTCGCGGTCTCGCTACGCGTCGACCGGGCGGACCGCGGACAGCGGCTCATCCGGTTTCAAGGGCTGGCCGCGGCGGCCGCACACACTTACCTTGAGGCAGGGCTGCCCGATCGAGCATTGGAGGTGCTGGAGCGCGGACGCGGAGTAGTCTTCGCACAGGAGCTTGCCTTGAGTGAGGCGGCGGCCCGGCTTCGCCGGCCAAGGCCGGACCTGGCGGCGAAGGCAGCCGAGGTCCGGGCAGCGCTGGTCGAAGCACCACCCCGGCATCACGGCCTCGCCTACGAGGCGGACGTCGCACGGCGCAAGGCCGCGAACGAGACCTGGCGGTCGCTGGTCGAGGAGATCAGGGCGGTCGACGGGTTCGCCGACTTCGACCGGCCGGTGGACTTCGCACAGGTGTCCGCAGTCGTCGGAGACGACACGATTGTCACTCTCACCGCCACTCCGACCAAGGGAATAGCCTTGATCATGCGCGGTGGCGCGCTGGAGACCTTGGAGCTGCCCGCGGCCGATGTCGAGTCGGCGGTCCGCGCGGCCACGGTGCTCGCCGCGGTCACCCACCCGGAGAACCTCGGGGATTCATTCGATCCGGCGACACTGTGGTTCCCCGCCGGCTGGTCGGCGGAGACCGATGGGCTGATATGGCCGCTCGACAGCGCCGAGATCGTCAGCCGTTGTGTTTCGGTCATCCTCACCTGGGCTTGGCGGGCCGTCGTCAGGCCCGTGCTTGATCGGCTCGGCCATGATCGAACCCCTCCGGCCGGGGGTACCTGGCCGCGAGTGACCTGGATCCCCTGTGGGCCTTTCGTGGCCTTCCCCCTGCACGCCGTAGGCGCGTACTTGGCACCCGAACCCGGCGGAGCAGCGCTCGATCGTGTCATTTCCTCCTACGCGATGAACCTGCGGGCACTGCTCCACGCTCGACGTCCGCACGAACCGCGGGTCGGTGGACCGGCGGACCGTCTGGCCGTCGGCGTTTCGCGGGCCCCTGGGGCAGAACCGTTGACAGGGGTCGCCCAAGAGATCAGGCAGGTGGTGAAGGCCCATCAGGCCGAGCCACTTCTCGACGAGGCCGCGACCAAGTCCGCGGTGCTTGCTCGACTACCGGAGGCCAGGACGGCGCACTTCGCCTGCCATGGGTTCGCTGATGCGTTCCGTCCGACTCAGGCATTTCTGCTGTTGCCCGATGGGAGACTCACCATCGGTGACATCATTGAGGCTGGCGGCACCGACGCGGATCTCGCGTACCTGTCGGCCTGCTCGACCGGCGCGGCGGGAGCGGTTCTGGCGGACGAAGGACTGACCCTGGCCGCCGCGATGCAGGTCGCTGGATTTCGGCACGTCGTCTCCACCCTGTGGCCCGTCCCCGATCTGCTGGCCAGGCTGGTCGCGGGTCACTTCTACAGGGAACTCGCCAAGGGGGCTGATCCGGCGGCGTCCCTCCACGCCGCCGTCCGCGAGTGCCGCGACGGCTTCGGCTATCCCGTCTCCGACTACTCCTGTTTCACCCACCATGGGCCTGGTTCCGCGGATGCGGCGTCGGCCCCTCAGCACGGCTGAGAGGAAACCGCTATGACGGCAATTCGCATGTATCCCAGAGACCCTGACGAGCGCATGGAATTCCTCGACGTCCTCACGGCGATCGGCGGCCGGCTGCTCGCCCCCACCGCCTGGCGGGTTGTTGATGGGATTCTCGCCGAGATCGAGGCGTCCCTCGAACCCACGACCGGGCAGATCCCGGCGGTCCTCGTCGGCCGTCTCGACGCGGCGTCAGGTGATCGCATCGTCCTCGCCACGACCAACGGCGAGCCTGTCCCCGACGAGGTCAGGGAGCGTCTCAACCGCCTGGCGGAAAGTCTGGTCATGCCGACGGAGGCCACGGTGTCCGATGCCCGCCGAGCGGAAACGGGTTGAGGTGACCACACCAGCGGTGAAGGAAGCACACCACGTTCTCCATGTCTTCGTCCACACCGGAGGTATCGATCCAGAGCACGGCTACGCGGCCGTGCGCCGGATCTGGACAGGTGCGCGAGACACCTTCCAACTGGACCAAGCCGTCCCCGAACTCGGCGTGCCGGACTCCCTGCCCGGCGCGGTGGCTCAGCTGCCGCCTTTCCCCGACCCGACGCGGCCGGCCGTTCTCGTCGCGGCGCGGACGAACCCGGAGCGAACCGGCCAGGCACTGGTACGACGGCATCACGACACACTGAACCTCTCGGTCGTGGTGCCCGCGCCCGTCGCCGGATCGCGCCTGCCGGGCTGGCAGGCGGCCGAGGAACCGCTTCTTTCGATCATCGAACCGGTGAAAGACCGCCTGATGGGCGTTGTTCACCTCTACGCCGCGACTCTCGAAGAACTGTCATCTGCTCAGGTACTCGGCGAGCCGGGAGCCTTGCGGGACTACGCCTGCGCCCTTCTGCCGGCCCTTCCGACCGGACGGGCCGGGGCGACGACGGACTGGTGCGACAGGGGCGTCGACACAGGAGCGAACTGCATTCTGTGGGAGATCGAACCTGGGATCGCTGGCCGGGTGGACAGGCGATTGCTGGCCATCGGGGACGGGCGCCGTGACGCCGACTTCAGCGCGCTGATCTGGTCGGCGGGCACCGCCTCGATTCCACAGCTGGGACGGTACCTTCTGCATGCCGCGAAGCTGCGCCACCAGGTGCGGGTCTGGAGCCGCGATCATGAAGCGTTGCGTCGTCCGATGCCCACCGCGGAGAAGGCCGAGGCCGTCGCCATGGTGAAGACCATGGAGCTCGCCACTGAAATGATCATGGATAACATGGCAAGCGCACTGGGGGCCGCCGGAATCGAGGCCGTCGACCGCGGCTTGTTCGCAGAAGACCGCTACCTGGCGGCCTGGTTCCACGGGAACCTTGCGGATGAGGTCCGGTTCCTCGAAATGGCCGATACCGCAGCTTCTCTGGTGAGCGTGGAAGCGGAGTCCGACGCCACCGATCCCGACTACGACAGGCGCAGAGTCTTCGTCGTGCATGGTCGTGACCTCGAACTGTGCGGGCAACTCTTCGCCTTCCTGCGGAGCGTGGGGCTGCAACCGCTGGAATGGGAATCGGTCGTGCGGGAGACTGGCCAGCCGACTCCCTATCTTCGGAGTGTGATCGCGAAGGGGCTCGCCTCGGCCGGCGCGATCATCGTCCTTCTCACCGCCGACGACACCGTCCAGCTCCACGGCGATCTCGTGACGGATAAGGATGATCTTGAGGACGTCGAGGTGGCCATGCAGGCGCGCCCGAACGTCTACCTCGAGCTCGGCATGGCGCTCATGATGTACCCCACGCGAACGATCATCGCGAAGGCCGGTCGCATGAGAGAGGCCAGCGACCTCTCCGGCCTCAACTACGTCGATCTCACCGGCACCGCGGAGAGCGCACGAAAGCTTCTCTCGCGGCTTCACGTCGCGGGGTGCTTCGGTGCATCCCCCGCCCCCGAGGTCGAGGAGCCCGGTCCGTTCGGCCGCCCGACCGCATGGAAGCGGAAGCCGGAGGGCGCGCCGGACAGATCCCGTTTCCCGGAGACTGGAGATTCTCATGAACCTCGCTGACAGGTTCCTCATGCTCATGGCCCCGGCCGCTGTACGTCGCGACTTTCTGCTGATTGGAGAGTCGCAGAGCGGCAAGACGACGTTGAAGGGCGCTCTGTCCGGGAATTGGAGGCCGGCGCAGACGCGCACCCTCACCAGGATCTCTGAGGAGTATTTCCGGACTGCAGTCACCACTTCATTCCTGCACCTCTTCCAGATGCCGATCGTCATCCGAAGCGTTGTGGACATCAGCGGGCGGGACGAGCTCTGGACGGAATCCGGCAGGACCTCGAGAAGACGGGGATCTGCGTCCTGTACGTGCTCAAGGCCACGCATCTCATGGATGAGAGGCGGCGGAGGGCGGAGAACACCACGCATGAGCACGGCGCGGGCTGGGTGCGCGTCCTCGAGGATGCCAGCCGGATTCATGACCGGGTCAAGCCCGGTTGCCAGGTGATCATCGTGGTGACTCACGCCGACTTGGATCCCGATTACCGGAGGATGGACCGAGCGGAGTACCGCGAACACTTCAAGCCGCTGATCATCGAAATGGAGGGCAACATGGGGCGTGGCCCTGGCGGAGTGTCCACCGTCATCGGAAGTCTGGCCACGTCATCAGATGCCCATGGTCTGGCCCACGACGTGACCACGGAGGCGCGCGCATGGCGCTTACGCTGCGGCTCCTCTACTGCGAATATGAGGACGGCAGGCCGCCGTTCGCCTGGATTGACGACCGGCTGCAGAGCGCAGGCCAGGCCCATCTCCTCATGAGCTTCTTTGGGCGATGACGGTCGGATCGGCCCGGTGACCGCAGGGCGGCGCGCCATGAGGGTTCCCTGTTGCTCGAGACCAGCGCCGACTTCCTGCATCTGGGACGTCCCCAGGGGGTGGTCGTCATCGTCGCCGGTGTCGACTCTCCTCGGTCCGGTGGACAGGATGAGGCCGAGATCGCTAGGAAGATCGTCAACGTGTGCGGTGCCCAAACGCGGCTACTGCTGCTGAGCTGGGCGCTTGCCGGACGGTCAGGCTGCTCTGCGGTACTCGCTGATCAATCCTGTGACGGTCCTTCGACGGTGAATCCGGGAGGCCATGTCGATCACTTCGCTGGGGTCGTGCAACGGCGGGCGGAGGGAGCGGCCCTGATGCGGGCGATGATGGTGGAAATGGTGTTCGTCCTCGGTCAGGACCTTACGCAGGTGCCGCCCACTATGGATGAGCAGGTGATCGAGGCACTCTCGGCGTAGTGTTCCCACGAACCGTTCGGCGAATGCGTTCGCCCGTGGTGACTGGACGGGCGTCTTGATGGCCCGCACGCTGGCGGCGGTGAACACCTCATCGAAGGAGCGGGAGAACTTGCTGTCACGGTCCCGGATGAGGAACTTGAACGCGCCGGCGCGGTCTCCCAGGTCCATCGGCAGGTTCCGGGCTTGCTGGGTGGTCCATGCGCCCGTTGGGTTGGCGGTGAGGCCCAGCACGTGCACGCGGCGTGTCTCGATCTCCATGACGAACAGGACGTACAGGCGTTTGAGGAAGACAGTGTCGACGTGCAGGAAGTCGCAGGCCAGGATGCCGGAGGCTTGTGAAGTGAGGAACTGTCGCCAGGTCGGTGAGGTCTGTCGTGGAGCTGGGCCGAGGCCGGCCGCGGTGAGGATCCGGCGGATGGTGCCCCGATTCGATGGCCGAGACCGAGCAGTTCCTCCTGGATCCGCCGGTGCCTCCATCGGGGATTCTCCCTGGCCAGCCGGATGACCAGATGACGTAGCTCATCCGGGACCGGTGGACGCCCGGCCGCGTTCGGGTACGTCCAGCGTTGGCTGACCAGCCGGCGGTGCCAGGACAGCAAGGTGCCCGGCGTCACGGTCCGATGGGGGCGAAGCCGTGCGGGCAGCAGTCGCGCCAGTGCGGCCAGCAGCGCCCGGTCGGCCCAGTCCGGTTGCGGCCCGGGAAGCCTGACGACGCAGGACGGCGACCTCATGACGCAGCACCAAAATCTCCACGTCCTTGGAGGTGCCGCCTCGCGCGAGAACCGGACCATCAGCAGATACAGCAGGCGTAGGAACACGAGTGCCGAGGATAGAAGGCCCGGTCAGACGCCATGGACGAGTTTTGGCACCGCACACGCCACCGGCATGTTGTACGCGGGCGCCGTTTTCAGGAGCCCCGAGGTCAGCGCCATGCTCACCCTGGAGAGATACTCCGACCCCGCCCCGTCCTGCTACGTCGTGCCGCCGATTCCTTACCAGCAGAGCGGCTGGAAATACACCTGGCAGAACAACACCGACAGCGAGATCGTCATCTACCCCTCCAGCGACTGCACCGGCCCCGCCCTCACCACCGTTGCGGCAAACGGCGGTTATGCCGAAACGAGCAGGAACGCCAAAAGCTTCGAGGTCCTGGGCTGACAGTGATGATGTAGATGAGCGCCTCCCGCCAGGGTTTGACCCATGGACTGACTGACCGCAGGGTCCTCAACGGGATCTGTCGGCCCTGGCCGGGAAGCACTCATGTGCACTCACCGGACGTGGCGCCTGTGACTTCATGGGAGCCTGGCCAGAGGCCCCATCACTGTCTTGTCCGCCTTGCCCGGCCGGTGCGTGCCGCCCTGCCCCCGGTCGAGACGACAGGACGACGATGACCTCCATTACACCCGAAAAAGCGCCGATCAACGACGTCGCCGGCGGCGTGGACACCCACCAGGACACCCACACCGCAGCAGTGATCGACCTGGTCGGCCGGGTCCTGGGCACCGAACAGTTCCCCGCCACCCCAGCCGGATACACCGCCCTGCTGACCTGGATGCGCACCTTCGGGCACCTGACACGGGTCGGGGTCGAAGGCACCGGCGTCTACGGAGCCGGCCTGACCCGCCTGCTGCAGGCCGAGCACATCGACGTGATCGAAATCGACCGGCCCGACCGCAAAACCCGACGGTTCCAAGGCAAGTCCGACCCGATCGACGCGATCCAGGCCGCCAAGGCCGCACTCGCCGGCGACCGCACCGGCACCCCCAAGCAGCGCGACGGCCGCATCGAGGCGCTGCGGAACCTGCGCATCGCCCGACGCAGCGCCATCGACCAGCGCGCCGATACGCAACGCCGCCTCAAAGCCCTGATCGTGACCGCCCCTGATGCGCTCCGTCAGCAGCTGCGCGGCCTGTCGATCACGCAACTGATCACCACCAGAGCCGGCAAGGTAGGCCGACACCAGCTCGGCGCTCATCCCGGCCACCGCCCACATGCTGGTCGTGCGTTCCCCCTCGGGGGGCAGGATCAGGATGCGGCTCGCGTCGGCGGGCAGACGCGGCGGGCCGGCGGCGAGAATCTCCTCCACAGTGCCGCCCAGGTCACGCGCCGTGGCCGGTGAGATCCCGGCGTCAGCCAGCCGGGCGGCGTCACCCGGCGCGAAGCCCGGAGGACGCCAGAACTCGTCCCACCAGCCGGCCTCACGCCACTGGCCGGGCGTGAGCGCGGCCAGTGCCGCGCCGTCACCGGGTTCGGACAGGCGGAACAGCCTCCTGCTGTCGCGGATCTGTCGGCCGGTCCAGCGCGCGTCGAGCAGAGCGGCGACCGCGGTCTCGGCGGCGCCGATCTCCTTGGCGAGTGCTGCCGGGTTGTCGTACTCGGCGTACAGGTCGGCGATCAGCGCCTGTCGTTCGGGGGTGAGCGGGTGACGCACCGCGACGGCGCCGCCGAGGTTGTTGACCGACCAGTCGTCGTTGTCGAGCCCGTTGTGAATCCAGGTCCACACGAACCCGCTCTCTTGGTCCACGTACACCGTGGTCGGGTGGGTGGTGCCGGCGACGCTGCCCGGGATGGACACCTCGGTGCCGAAACTGACGCCTGCCAACTCCTCGGCCACAGGCCGGTGGCAGTCGGCGGCGGGCTCGTACCTGTTCACGGTGAGCAGGTTCCGGACGCGGCGGGCGAGAGCGGCGCGGCGGGCCCGTTTGGCCTCGGCGGCCAGGACGGGGGCGGCCTCTTCGGCGGTGGCGGCGCGCACGATGCTGTCGTGGGCGTCGTACCAGTCGCCGTCGTCGATCTCCTCCTCGCGGCGGTGCCAGGAGGCCAGGCCTACCCCGATGAACGACACCAGCGTGCCGCCCGGGTACACCTCGATCGAGCGGTAGCCGATCGCGTCAGTGGGCGGCTGCTCAGCGAGCGGGATGAGGACCTGGACGCGGGTGACCTCGTGTTCCGCGCCACTCAATTTGAGGACGAAGCTTGGGTTGATGGTCAGCGGGCGTGAGGACAGGATCCATGTGCGGGCTTAACTGGTGTCCGTTTTCGTGTGCGACGCCATGGTGAGGATGAGCGCCCGACTCGCGGGGATTCGATCGTCTTCTCGATGACGGTTGCAGATCGATCGTTCCGTCTTGGTTGAGGCGTTCCGGGGTGGGCGGCAACGTGACGACGTCCGTTGAGAAGACCACGGCCCTCCCGGTTCCGTTTTGGCGGGCGAGCTCGGGAAGGCGTCCGCGCCGGTCGCGCTGCTCATCGTGTGAGCGGACGCATGTGCTGTTGCCGAAACCGATCAGGAGGGCTGGCCACCCCGTGAGTCATCGAGGCCAAAGCCGACACTGGCTCCGCCGAGGTTTGTCACCAGGATGCAGAGACCCGCGCAGGTGGCGCTGTGAGCCAGGCGGCTTCGCCCTCAGAGCTGATCGCGGGCCGCTGATATGTGCGGAGTGGTCGTACCATTCGCCAACTGTTTCCCCACACGTTCAGAACCGGTTTTCAGCCTTGTTCATGAAAGATAGCGAGAAACAAAGAGAGATGCGGCCCGAGTGCGCAGTAATTTATGCACGAGTCTGGCCGCCCCTCATCCTTTATTCGGTGAATCCTTGGTTTCTCAGATGAGAAACCAGTTCCTGAACGCTCTTGTATTGAAGCCAGGCGGCTCCGCCCACATTAAGCGGTTCTAGGCCGCCGATGAGAGCTGTGGATCCTTCCGACTGCTGTTGCGAGACCTGCGGGTCCTCCAGTATTAGCCCCTGAGGGGGTACAAGCATCAGTTGTGCCCCTGGGGGCAGAGGAGTGCCCAAGTTGGCAATGGACTGCTCCTGTTTCGGCCGTTCACGCGGGAAAGCGAGCACCTTGGTGCCGGCAGGCAAAGCCTTCTCAAAGTCCGAAACAGATTTGTACGGCTTCCATTGATCGGCCGGCACCGCCGGATCGCTGAGAACGGCGCCCTGAGAGAGTTCAATGAAGATGAGATTCTCAGGAATTGATTCTCTCCCCTTGACGCCCTTCATTGATTCCGTCACGCGCATCCGCAAAACGATGCGGTAGTCAAGTGTGCCAGTACCACTTTCGAGTATGGGGCCCTGCTGCCAGCCGTCGATGACACCGGCGGCAACGATAGGTCGATCCGCAGCGAGCGCCTCGGGGGTTTCGTATGCTGGGAAGTCGTACTCCGCTGTCCGGAGGACGGATATGTCAAGGCTCCCCTTGCCTTCTGCATAGGAAAGGTTTGGGGGTGACGATGCCGCCGTGTTGTTGGCGGCGCTGCATGCAGACATGGCTGTGATCGCTGCAAGTGCGAGGGTGAAGATCAAGGGCTTTCTCATTATGCTTCCTTTCCGCGATCAGGCCCAGTGGGGGTTCAAGTCGGCGATGTGATGCGGATTGTATGTGTGAATCCATGATCCGGTGTGATTGCCGATCTTCGTGACGTCTCCACTTGCCATGCAGTCTTGCGGCTGTCCGAATTCGCCAGGCGGCTCGGGAATGGAACCGGCAGGCTCATCCCCCGATCAGGGCCGACCGGGATACGCGCCGGCGGGAACCACAGATCGCACTGCGCGAGTTCGCCCGGCTGGTAGCTGGTCCGCGAAG
>NZ_SSXE01000216.1:15346-27565 GCF_021699195.1 Nonomuraea sp. MG754425
CGGCGGATCTCCGCCCAGTCCTCCACCTTGATCACCCTCCAGAGTGAACTGCAAGAGGGGTCAGATTTCGGCCGTCGCCTGGGGGTCAGTATTCACGCGTCGTCGACATCGGACGGCCGGCTTGATCGACGCCTTGACCCACGCTGGACTTATACACCTCGAATGCGCGCCCAACTACAGCTGTAGCGTCATCATGCTTTCCCGATTCGCCCGTCTTGCAGTAGTGGAGAGGGAGCAAGATGGGCGAGCCGGTAGTGTACAAGCGGTGTGGTCGCTTAGCTCAGGACAGGACCTGCCCCGATCTGGCTGACGAAGATCACGGTTCGTGGTACTTCGCGATCCAGGTATTGGGCCCGAGCGGACGTAGGGAGCGGGTACGGGGGGCGACTTCCGCATCGCAGAGCACGCCTTGCAGGTCGCCCGCGAACTCTGCGCCTGCCGATAATTACGTCCGCCCAGGTCATGACTCTGCGAGGGCTTCGCGTGGCGTTCGCGAGCTCTGGTCACCCGGGAGACGGAAGCGCGTACGGCAGGATGATCCGCTGTGCTGCTTCGCCTGGCCTACCTGACCGTCACGAACACGTTCGCCGCGCTGCGGTTGCTGCCCATGGCCGATCGGGACAAGGACGTGGAGATACTTGCTCTGCGTCACCAGATCACCGTCCTTGAACGCCAGCTCGGCGCCGACACCAGAGTGAGATTCGCGCCCGAGGACCGAGCCTTCCTTGCCGCGCTTCTGACGTCGCTGCCGCGCGAGGTCCTGTGCCGGCTGCGGCTCCTCATCCGTCCGGACACGGTTCTCCGCTGGCACCGCGATTTCATGCGACGTCGTCATGCCCGTACCTGCCGGCCGAAGCGGCCTGGCCGCCCACCCATCGTCCGCTCTATTCGCGCCCTCATCCTGCGCTTGGCGCGAGAGAACCCTGGCTGGGGCTATCGGCGGGTGCATGGTGAGCTCGCCACACTCGGCATCAAGATCGCGCCGTCCACGGTGTGGGAGATCCTCAAGCAGGCCGGTCTTGATCCGGCGCCCGAGCGGGCGTCCACCACGTGGGCCGACTTCCTGCGCTCGCAAGGCGACGCCCTGCTGGCCTGCGACTTCATCGAGACCATCACTCTCAACGGGCAACGCCAGTACATCCTGGCGGTGATCGAGCACGCCACCAGGCGGGTCCGTGTGCTCGGCACCACCGCGCACCCGAGCGCGAGCTGGGTCATCCAGGCGATCAGGAATCTCGTGATGGATCTGCACGATGCGGACTGCCGGCCGCGCTTTCTGATCCGAGATCGGGATGGGAAGTTCCGAGCACATCAAGCCCTGAACCAAGCAGCCCCGCTGCGCACCGTCCCCGATCCGATCACGGACCCAGAGCGAATCATCGACCTGAAGGTCCGCCGACGAGACCGGCTCGGCGGCGTCCTCCATGAGTACTCACAAGCGGCGTGACCTGCATGGATGGAATTGTTGGCAGGCGCAACCTCCGCCAACGCCTCCTGCGCGCCGATCATCAAGGTCGGAGGACAGTCCCTGTACGCCATTCGCTTCTACGCCAAGAGCGCCGAGATTCCCTTCGGACTGCTGCGCAGCCGCAAGCCGTTCAACGATCCGGCACTGCGAGAGGAGCTTCGGCAGCGGCTCAACGATGCACCCGGCGTGGACATGCCCGTCGCCAAGCTGGAGCTGTATCCCTCCATCAAGAACAGTCAGCTGGCGAGCGTCGCGGTGTTTGACGTGGTCGTTGCGGCGCTCGACTGGTTCAGGGCCGCGGTGACCGCATCGGCAGAGTAGGAGGGGGGCGAATCCGTGGACCGTCTCTCGGGACGGTGAAGCAGCGGATCAAAATCTCCTGGAGGCCCTCCAGCCACGCGAGTGCTGATCGACGAGCTCACCCGGTGAAGGATCTTCGCCGGGTGAGCGAAACAGCTGAGGGTGAGCCGTCGATGACCAATTTTCAGCCCGTATCTCACGCGTCAGGAGGTGACGCTTGCCGATCCTCCTCAGGATCCGGCTCCGTGAAGAGTCCTGCTGCCATGGCCGGATCCAGGGAGCCGTCATCCGCTGGGATCACCCCGGGATCTGTGGATTGCGGATCCGCGACAGCGGAAGCCTCGTCCTCGACCTCTTCCGCGAGCGTCGGCAGGACGTATTCCTGGCCAAGCCCCGCCAAATGCAGCGGCAGGGGCAGAGCGAGGGCCTGCGGGTAGTCCGGCGGCTGACGCAGCTGATGGACAGCGAGCGCCAGCGATTCCGGATCGTCACCATCGTCCTGATGGCATCCGAGGACGGCGATTTCCACCAGCCCGGGATTCCAGCCGGGGATGTTGGTGTCAATCCTGGTACCGCCCTTGTGCTCGCCGGCGCGGCGGGGGGCCAGTTTGTCGGCCTCGATGGCCGAGGTCCTGAATTGTGCCGGCTTGGGCGTGGTGCTGTAGAAGACCCGGCTCGCGCCGTCGCACTGTGGCACCCACAGGTGGGACGGCAGTCCGTTCGCCTCATCCCTCGGGTTGACGCCCCACCACTGAGGGGTCTCCCGGCCTTGCGCGGTTCGCACGCGGACGAGCCGCAGGTTCGGGTGCAGCCGACGAGCCGGCGCGTGGCCGTCGCGGATGCGGTCTGGTTCCACGTGGCCGTCCTGCAGCCACGTCCAGTGCGAACGGGCGTTCTGCCCGTAGGCGAGGAACAGCGTGGGAGCGCCGCGCAGGGAGCGCAGCATCTTCTGCAGCCACTCCTCCGTGTCACGCCGCTGCTTGTCCATGGCGCGGTAGTAGCTGCCCGGCTCGCCGTTCTCGGTGCCGGGCACGGCGACCTCCGCGAGCCGCGTCAGCTTCAGCAGCAACGCGGGGTACGGGATCCACGCATTCGACTCGGAGTCCCATCCCTGGACACCGGCGATGCCACTGCCCGATCGTTGCGGAGTCACGAGCACAGCGATCGGGACGTACGCTGCCCACCGATTGCGTGCCGTGCGATTCTTCCTAACGAGCCAGACCGCGGCGTACCGCAGCCCGACGGGCAGTTTCTCACCAAGGCCATGTTCGGGGTGCACCCGGATGCCGAGCTGGCGCAGGCCGTCGTCCCAGGCCATGGAAACGCGGTGATCGAGTGTCTTCACCGAGTCGTATCGCCCGGCCTTCATGGGCACCGTCACGAACTGGGTGACCGCGCCAGCGTCCGCGAAGCCGAGCCTGAGCGCGAACTTGGGGTCGTGGTCGCCGGTCTCGAAGTCGGCCCTGCGGTCGAGTTCCACCAGCGCCAGCGTGGGAGCCATGCCCGTGATGTCGTCGGCCAGCCAGGAGCAGGCGCTGGTACGCCGGTCACGGACGGCCGCGCCGATCGCTGAGGAGGTACGGGGCTTTCCCTTCGGCGGGAGGGCGAGCCCTTCTCCGAGGCCGGCCGTCAGCTTGACACAGCGCAGTCGCACGGTGAGCTCGGCGGACTGCCACTCAAGGGTCACCGGGTCGCCGGGACGTGCGGCCTCGTACTGCGCCTCGGTGAAGACGCCGCCCTCGCCCTTCAACCCAAGGCGTTCGACGAGTCCCGTGATCGCGGCCTCGCGTAGCTCACGAGTCTGCCAGAGAAGTCGTGCCTCCAGTGTGGGAAGCGTTCCCGGATCGGCCTCCGAGGCTAGCAAGGACATCGCGAAGGCTGCGCCTACCCGCCGTTCCTCCGCCCTGCGGGCGTCTTCTTCAGGCTTGTCCTCCTTCTTCACGCCGGTGGGAGGAGCATTGAGGGGCTTGGCGGACCTCACTCGCCGCGTGCGGACCAATGCGGAGCTCGCCCGCACCTCGGTAGGGAGGGCTTGCTCAGCCCACTCGGTGAGCTCAGAACGCTGATGCGACATGAGGCCCGCCCTGACCTGGTGGCCGCCCATAGCCGTGCTGTACACGATGCCCGCGCGCAGCCCCTGGTCCAGCCACTCCTCCGGATGGGAGAGGATGTCGTCCGCGCCGGGGAAAGGCTCGGCTAGCGAGATTCCGCGCACGATGCCGGTCGGTCCGCCGTTCACCCAGCCGGTGGTCCACTCTCCTCGCTCCTTGTCCCAGCGGCGTTCCACCTTGGCCAGCGCGTAGCGCTCACTGAGCGGGGCACCCAGCAGGTACGGCACCCGCGGCCGCAACAGCACAGTCGTCCTGCGCCGGTACGGCAGGTGGACCCTGCCGGTCGCCGAGCTGACCCGCGTCGCCCAGCGACGGATGCCGAAGTGCAGGTGGAAACGGGGGAGTGGGTCGAAGGGAACGGTGTGCAGGGTGATGTTGAGAACGACCGAATACCACCAGGTACGCGTTCCGGACAGTGCCGGAAGTGGTTGAGAGACCAGTTCGGCGCCCTTGTCGCGAGGGCCGCGGGGCACGGCGCGGAAATGGAGCCGGCCGGCCGCGTGCTCGTACGGACCGAGGGCCAGGACGCGTCTTGCCAGCCAGTCGGTGTTGAGCGGGAATTGGTGTGGGAGGGGTGCGGCAGTGCCGCCGACAGGGGTCGTGGGGCAGCGGAGCAGCTCGGCTTCGACCGGTTCCCAGATGGGCGGGGATGCCGCCAACTCGGTGCGGACGTCCTTGAGGAAGGCGCGGTGTTCCGGCTCCGGCCGTAGGTCTCCCAGCCAGCGGTCCAGCAGCGCACGGAAGGCAGGGTCAGGCAGCGGGTCCGCAACTTCTTCGGGCACGTACAGCCAGTGCTCGGACGGACGGGGCAACACTAGGAGGTCGGGAGCGAATGCCTGGATCACCTGCTCGAAGCGGGAGGTGGGCACCGTGCGGTAGAGCTCGGCTCCTTCGGGGCGGCCCAGGTTGCAGAGCGCGAGGATCGCGTCGCGCCAGTTCTCGGGGAAGCGTAGCGCGCGGTAGCGGCCCACCATGGTGGCGTCCGGCGAGACGGGTTGCCAGCAGGAGGTGCGGATGGAGTCGTAATTGACGGGCACGGTGTCCTCAGCGGTGGTGTTCGAGGTTGGACAGGGCGTTGTACAGCGGCTGGTAGAGCAGCCGGGCGAGGGCCGGGTCCGCCGGGTCCGGGAATGCTGCAGAGTCGGCTCCGGCGTCGAAGTATGGGGTGAGGATGAGGCGGAGGGCTGTGAGGAGGCCGTCCTCAAGGGGGACGGGGCCTGTGGCGCCGGGGGACAGTGCGCGGGCCGTCTTCGGGGCGAAACTGGCGTCGACGAAGACGACCCGGGCGGGCACCCCGCCCCGTACGAGTCGGCCGATGACCTGCCACATGGTGACCAGCTGATCCCATGCGAAGGCCCGCTTCTCCCAGGGTGACAGCCGTGAGTAGACGTAGCGCCGGGACAGCAGGCGACGCCATTCCTGCCGCGCCTCGTGGCGGAAGTCGAGCCCGGCCCGGTCGAGCCCGGCGGCCTTGGCGACGAGCTCGCCGAACGTGGCCGGACCCGTGCGGTTGTCGGGCCGTCTCTGGTCGCGGACGAAACGGCAGACCCAGTCGTTCACGGCGAAGATCGCCAGCGCCAGGTCGTCGGGACGGGGATGGGGCCGGGCCAGGAACAGGGCGGTGCCGAAGGCCGCGTTGCGCTCGGTGTTGAGGATGTTGTGCCCGCGCTCGACCGCCAGCAAGGGCGCCACCAGCATTTCGGCATCGTAGTCCTCGGCGAACATGGCGAGGTCGCCCCGTCGCAAGGTGATGGCGTGCTCGGCTATCGCAGGGTCCGTGCCGCGTACGGACTGATCGAGGTCGGCGTCGTCGGCGGCCAGGACCCGTACCCTGCCTCGCCAGCGGTCCAGTCCGTGCAGCGTGTCGGCGACGGCGTTCGCCTCCTTGTAGCTGCCGACGAGCAGGATGGCTCGGCGCCGGTTGTCGTCTCCGACGAGGGCCAGCTCCTCCTCCAGCGGGCTCGCTCCGCCACCTCGTCCGGGGCTGCCCAGGCGCATGGCGAGAGCCCTGGCGGCCGCCGGCCGTACCTTGGGGTCGGTTCCGGACAGGCTCATGGGCGTTCCGTCGGCGTCATAGAGGAAACGCGTGGCGAACCGCGACCTTCCCACCGCGTCGAGCGAGCGATCCGACGGCATGAGCACGGCGCCCACAGGCGCCAGGACGTGGGCGCGGGTCGAGGCTCCGGCCCAGCTGGTGCCGGACATGAGCACCACGTGCGGGCCCGGGCGTCCCTGCCCCGAGTCCGCACCCAGGTCGTGGAGGGAGAGAAGCAGTTCCCGGCCCACGCCCGCGCATCGGAAGAAGCGCAGGGTGCCGCTGTTGTTGCCGTCTTCGTCGCGTTCCCGCTCGTCCGGGAGGTACTGGAAGCCGAGGACGTTGCCCATCGGGGCCTCGGGGATGAGCGGTGCATAGTCGAGCGGCGGTCGCCTCGCCAGTTCGTTGCCGGTGGAGTCCAGTCGGAGGGCGGCCTCGACCTGGGGCCAGAGGAACGTCAGGCGTTCCAGGCGCTGGTGGAGAGCCGACAGCACGAGCAGGAACTCGAGCCGCCTGCAGGTCAGGTCGCGCCAGCCGTCGTCCCGCGCGGAGGCAGGCGTTCCCTGGATCAGCTTGTTCAGCAGAGCCTTGACGCGGGCGCGGGTACGGGCCGTGTTGAGGGTGTGCAGGAGGTCGCGCGTGGTGTCGATCAGGTCGTCGGTGCTCGTGTCGTATGGGCCGGAGTCGCCCAGCGGATCGTCACGGAAGGCGTCCAGGAGTTCAGTGAGCTGTGAACGGAGAGAGTCCCGGAAGATCCGGCTCTCATCGGCGTCGGTCGAATCGTCGTCATAGGGCTCGTACAGCTGGTGTTCGTCGTGCACGCCTTCGGGACCCAGGTGCTGCTCGTCGAACCAGTCCCCGAGCAGCTTCTCCTGCAGGGTCCACGGGCTGAAGTACTCGATGTCCGCCCAGTCACGCAGCTCCTCTTCCGCGATGAGCAGCCGGTAGAGCCGGTCTGTGGCGGCGGTGACGACGGTCAGCGCCGAGTTCCACCGCTCGATGTCCTGGTCGGTGAGAGGCAACCGGCCGCGGCGCGAGAGCTCCTCGATCTTGTGGGTGTGCAACTGGTCGAGCCAGGATTCGGGGCCCGGGGAGACGAGCGTCGCCGAGGGGGCGAAGACCTCGTCCAGCTTCATCTGGACCGAGTCGGCCTCGTCGACGATGACGATGTCGCTGAGCAGGCAGGCGAGTTCGAGATAGCGCAGCAGCTCCTCGTTCAGGTGCTGCGGGACGGCGCTCTGCACGAGGCTCGCCGGGTTGGCGACCCAGATCAGCCCGTCGACGAGGTTGCGCGCCGCGCCGTGACGCGGGCATCTTGCCCACACCGGGCAGCCGCGCTGGCTGCCCCACAGTTCGTCGGCCGGGCGCCTCTGCGCGACCTCGCCCGGCTGGTACGGCTCAGGCAGGACGATGTCGGCAGTGTGCTGAACCTTCCGCTGCTCCGGGTAGAGAGCGGTGCACGGCGCGTCGGCGTACCGCAGAGGCTGGATGGCCTCCGTGCCGCGCAAGGCATCGATCACGCACGCGGTGCTGAGGTCGTCAAAGCCCGCCGCGTCGTGATCGAGAAGGTTGTCCAGGCCGCGCGAGGCGAGCCGGCGATGCAGCCGCTGCACATGGGTCTCACGCGTGGTGGGCCCCAGCACCGGGACGGCGGGCAGCTCCAGGCCGTTCAGCAGCTCGCAGAGCCGCAGCTGCTCGGCGACGTCGCCGACGACGAGGGTGACGCGCAGGTCCCGCCGGGCGGCCCAGACCGCGACGAGCGTCATCAGCGTGCTCTTGCCCGCGCCCACCATGCCGGCCAGATGCATGAGCCCGTTGAGGTAAATGTCGTCCCGTTCGCTGAAGTTCCGGCCGTCGGCATCGCGAGGCGCGAACCGCAGCTCGCTGATCCTCTCCTCCCAGTTACCGGGTCGCTCCACGCCCAGCTTCCGTTCTCGCTTATCCATCCATACGGCCGTGGCGAGCAGCTCGGTGCGCTTGATCGTCAGCGGAACACCTTTGCCCGGTCGTCCCTGCGCCAGGTCGTGGCCAGGGACCGGATCGAAGATCAGCGCCTCAGGGATGGTGACCGAGGTGGGGCGGCGGCGATCCATGAAGCCGCTGCGACCCGCAGGAGCAAGTGGAAGCGGCTTGCGCGCGTGTTGCGGCAGCCGGGCGAGCGCGTCGTCGTAGGCCGCGACGCGATCGAACGCGATCGTCGGGATCAGCGGGAGGGCGGGGCCGCCGTCCTCCGGGACGTCGTAGGCACGCAACCTCGCGGGCACCTGGCGGTACAGATCCAGTGCCTGGTGCCAGGCGCGGCGCCGGCGCAACGTCCAGAGCAGGTGCCGGGCGGCGATGAGCATCGTGTCGTGCTCAGTTGTGCGGGCCAGGCCGGCCGCCTGGGCGAAGGGGTAGCCGCCGAGCAGCGTGTATACGCCTTCGGCGGGTTCTTCCGGGGCCAGCCGCTGCAGGAGCCGGAGGGCCAGTTCGACCTGGCACAGGTGGGCCGGTTTCATGCCTTGCAGCGCTACGGTCAGGCCGTTCCAGACCTGACCCAGTTCGCGGCTGACCGGTCGGTGCCAGCTTTCGCGGTCACGCACGAATGTCCCCCTTATGTTTGCGGACCTGGGCCCTGGCCCGTCTGATCAGGTCTGTGTCGGTGAGGAGAGGCAGGTCGCGGGCCTGGGAGGGGCGGTTCCGCTCGTATACGGAGACGTAGTCCCGCCTGGCCGCGACCCGGTGGTGGGGTACGACCCAGAACGCCTCGTCGTACGGGGGCTCCTTTGGGACGAGGCGGGCCGAACGGCCGAGGAAGAGCGGATTCGCCCAGTCCTTCACGTCGATGGCCCAGCGGTGACCGTTGGGAAAGGTGACGAGCAGGTCGTAGGCGTCATAGCCTGGCCACATCCGCACCGCCAGCCCCAACGCCGTCAGCTCCTTCTCCAAAGCCGCCTCGGCACGTCCAGGCCCGGTGACGAACTGCCGCACCGGCCGCTCGACCTGGTGTACCTCGCCCATCTCCTCCGGACGCAGTCGCCTGCCCAGGGGAGCCGGTCCCTGGCGGCGGCAGCGGTCGCGCTCGCACCACCACTCCCCGCCATGGACGGGGGTGAGTAGTGTCAGACAGCGCCCGCAGCAGACGTATTCACCGTCGTACCGATAGCTGTCGGGAACCGGGAGGTAGATGCGCCGAATCAGTTCGTGAACCGGCTCCAGGACCAGGTCGTTGAGGACCTCGAAGCTCTCCGGCGCGGTCAGGACGGGGCGGTTGACGAGCAGGCCGCGGAAGGCGGTGTAGGCCTCCTCCTCGCCGAATGCCCGGCACAGGCGCAGCGCGGTGTGGATGATCTCACGGTCACGGAAGGCCAGTGCGCTGTCGCGGGTGCGCTCGGCCCATTCGTGGCAGAGCTCGGTCGGCCGCCCGGAGTCCGCGTCGAGCAACCGGTCCTCCGGGCCGATCGCGTCCGCGGGAAGGTCGACCGGCCAGTCGGCGAGGGGCACTTCCTTACACCAGGACACGAGTTCGGTGAGGCTCGCCGGGGATGTGGCCTCCCTGAGCAGACAGGCGAGGACCGTGCGGTCCAGCGCTCGCTGGGCCTCCGGCGGGTAGGGCAGGGTAAACGCGTCAAGCCCGGTCTGAGCGTCGAGCGCGAGCATGGCGCCGGCCAGCGTACGGACCAGTGGAATGCCTTGGTAGGCGGCCCAGTCCGCGGCGGCGTCAGGCAGCGTGTCAGCGGTCATCGGGGTTCTCCTGACGCAGCGCACCAGCGGCGGACTTCACAATCGGCGCAATGGTCGCCGGGAGCGGGGGAGTAGGTCTCGTCGCTCGCCCATCCGGCGGCGAGCCCGGCGACGATCTCACGTGCCTCGTCGCGGGTGGCCTGGTCGAACGGGTCGATCTCCTCGCAGACCGAACCGTTCTCCCGCAGGATCTCCAGCTCGATCCGCGACCGGCGAGGATCGCCGCCGGGGACGCCGGCAGCCATCAGCAGGACGGCCAGCGCAAGCTGCGGATATTCGCGAAGCAAGGAACGGCCTTCCCAGGTGCGACGCGACGCGGTTTTCGTCTCGCGCCACACCCAGCCACCCGCTTCGGTGTAGAGCAGGTCGGGGTCGGCGATGACGACCACATCAACGACCGGGTCGTAGGCGGCCAGACGCCACTGGGGACGGACAAGTTCGCTCCCGGGCAGCCCGTCGAGCGGGCAGAAGGCGCGATGCTCTTCGACCATGCGAACAGCGGGGCCCAGCTCCTCCTCTGTCAGGCCCGACAGCTCGGTAGGAAGTGGAACGTTCCGGCAAGGAATCCGGGTATCTTGGCCGTGCCGGTCGTTCAGGTAGGCGTCGACGGCGCGGCCGCGGCGGATCGCCTCGTTCTCGGTCCGGCCGTCCTTGATGTACAGGGCCCGGGTCAGATGGAAGCGCGCCGGGCAGGACTTGTAGGCGCGCAGGTCGCTGATGGAGACGCTGCGCCGCTTGCGGGGACGGCGAGGGGCGGGTACACCGAGCAGCCCTGCAACTTCGGGAAGAGCTGTGCAGCCGAGGAGTCCTTCACAGGTGGTGCAGTCCGACCCCGGGCGCAGTGCCCGCCCGTCGAGGACGGCGGCGTACCGCTCCTTCGCATGTTCCTCGAACTGACGTACTGCCTCTTCGGCCTCCCAGTCCGCCAGGACGAGGGGCTTGCCGTCCGCGAGGCCGACGCCGATGACGCGGACCCGCTGCGGCTTCACCCCATCGGTCTCGACCTTCCGGTAAGGCTCGCCGAAGGACGCGCGAGCCGGTACCCCGGTCGCCGCGATCGCGGCGGCGGCCGCGATCTCCGCCTCCGATCGGTTCTCCTTGGCCGAGCCGATGGACGGAATCCAGATTTCCCGCGCCGAGCCGTCCTGAGTGGCGTACCTTCGGCACCAGGCGGTGCGCTCGTACTGCACAACCCCCCTCGTGTCCGGCTGGCGCAGCCGACTCAGTCCCACCCACTCGGTGGTCACGGGGAACGTGACCGGGTATCCGGCGGCCTCGTGCCGTGCCCGAGCGGCGAGGTAGGTCGGCACGGCTTCGAGTGCCCACGCGCGGTGAACGGGGTGGCAGTTGCGGGTGTGCCAGCCGTCCGTCAACGCGGCCTGCACGCTGCTGCCATTGTGCTCGATCGCGTCGAGCATGCTCTGCACCGGTGTGAAGAAGAAGTCCTGGACGGGCTTCCTGCGGGAGCGTTCGGGGGTCTGCGTCAGGAGCGGGCGTGCCCGCAGGGCCCGTCCCCAGGCACAAGCGTCCGCTTCCGAGCGCAGCAAAGGCAGGCCGATCCTGACCACGTCGGATCGGCCGCTGAGGCCGGAAGGCATCGGGAAAGTGCTCACGGTCCTAGAGAAGCGGACTCTGTGAACTAAGTCAAGCGATAGTCTGTATTCTGTAAGGGGAACGCCAAGTGTGAACGCCAGGCAACAGGGGAGACGCAGTGCGGCCAGGAGACGTGCTCTTCGAGAGGTTCCGGATCAGCGCCACCCTGAAGACGGGTGGCATGGCGCGCGTATGGCTGGCCGAGGACCTGCACACAGAGGAGACGGTGGCGGTCAAGGAGCTTGGCCGCGACTACTGGTCGTCGCCATACGACGCCGATGAGCGGAGTGTCCGCAGCGAGGCGTTCATGCGCTTCGAGCGTGAGCGTGATCTCCTGGACAAGTTCGCGGGCCCGGGCATCCCGCGCCTGCTCGACCACGGCCGTTTCCGTGGGGAGCCGTGCCTGGTGATGGAGTTCATCCCGGGGAAGAACTTGCGCGACTTCCTCTCCCAGTACCGGCCGCCGCCGATCGTCGCGGCCGCCGCGGTCGGCGTGCAGATCCTGGAGATCCTCGACAGGATCCACCAGGGCGGCGTCGTGCACCGCGATCTGAAGCCGCAGAACGTGGTGCTCGCGAGCAACGGCGCCGTCCACATCATCGACTTCGGCATCGCTCTGCCCACCGACCCGCAGGCTACCCGCTACACCTGCCACGGCCACACCCCCGGCAGCACCGGCTACATGGCTCCGGAGATCATCCGAGGAGTGAAGGATCCGACCGTTGCCGCCGACCTCTACGGCTTCGCCTGCATCCTGTACGAGCTCATCACCGCGAAACAAGTGTTCTGCGATCTTCCTGACCGGAGCGTCGAGGAGCGGCACCGCAGCGATCCTCCGCCACGTCTCGACCCCGCGCAGTACCCTGTGGGCGCCGACCTGGCCAATCTGATCCAGGGGATGTTGCAGAAGGAGCCCGCGATCAGGCCGAGCCTGGCCGACGGGCTGGAGGTGCTGCGCCGCTACCTTCCCCGGTTCGGTAACCCCGCCC
>NZ_SSXE01000217.1 GCF_021699195.1 Nonomuraea sp. MG754425
TCAAGCCCTGAACCAAGCAGCGCCGCGACGCACCGTGCCCGATCCGATCACGGATCCGACGCGAATCATCGACCTGAACGTACGCCGACGAGACCGGCTTGGCGGCGTCCTCCACGAGTACTCGAAAGCGGCTTGAACTGCATGGATGTAATTTTCGGCAGGCGCACTGTCCGCGCAAGACCGGCAAACCCTCGCCGACCTGATCAACCAGTTCTCTCAGCAGGAAACCGACTCTGAGCGGCAGCTGACCGCCTGCGAAGCGCCCGAGACGCTTGGACTGTTGACCGATGATCGCCCGTAATCACCCGTGGCCGAGAGAACGATGGAGGTTGCCCTATTCCTCGATGATGATTCCCATTGCGCTGGCCAGGGCGGAAACCAGTCCCTGCGCGTCCCGGTTCTTGATGATCGTGCCCTTGAAGCTGGTGATCCCGCCGATGCCCAACAACACGCAGTCTGAGAAGTGCGCGCCGTCCATTTGCGCCTGGGAGAACTGAGCTCCGCTCAGATCGCAGCGTTCAAACCGGACTCCGCGCAGGTCGGCGTTCTGGAAGTTGGCTTCTGCCATGATGCAGTTGCGGAAGACAGTGTTCTTGAACGTCGAAAACCGGAATCCGGTCAGGTCGGCGCGGCAGTCGTCGAAGAGCACATCGCGGAACGTGCTTTCGGACCAGCTCATGCCGGTCAGCCGACTCGCTGATGCCAGGGCTCGATGCATGCCCGACCCCCTTGCCGCCATGTTGGACAGGTCGCAGTGCTCCAGTTCCACGTCAGCGAAGCCGGCCTGGCGCAAGTAGGTGCCGGCGAAGCTGGTGACGATGAAGCGGCAGCCTTCGTAGTCGGTCGCGTCCGCTTGGCGATTGGCCAGGTCGATGCCGTTGAATTCCAGGCCGCGGTAGGTGCCGTCGTCTTGCAGGTCGTGTTCGGGCAGTCGTGCCGTGGCCAGCGGCGAGGGCAACTTCGGGGTAGTCGGCGCTTTGAGCCGTTTCGATTGTGGATGAGGCGGCTGGGAAGACATCGAGGAGCAGCCTAGCCCATGCCCGGCCGTCCCCAGGGAGGATTGTTCAAGGTGTGATCCTGGTCAACTTGGCCTACGTGGAAGAAGAGATCATCGTCCTCTGACCTGCTGGAAGGGTCCTCCAACCCTAGATAACGATGGCCCAGCCACCCAGCACCGCCGACGACCGTATCCCACTGACCCTGCCCGAGCCGCCGGCTGCTGTCTGCGCTCGTACTGACCCGACACCGCTCCGTCACGGACGTCCTGCGCTGGTCACACTGGCGCCGATGCCACCAGGCCACAGCCCGGCACTGCCACAACCAGCGCAGATCCACACCATGATCGCGAAGTGCCACTGGAGTATTGGATCGACCATTTAACCAGACTTAGTAGTATGTTTTCATGAACAGATGCGTATACTAACAGTGTTAATGGAAGGGAGCTGCGGCGACGCGTGGCCAAAGGTGCACATGTTCAGGCACGGTGAGTCCGCACGCGACAACGACGACAAGGAAACTGGTTTGATGAAGACCTATGTGATCACTGGTGGCACCGATGGCATCGGTGCGGCGCTGGCCCGCACGTTGTTCTCCCGGGGCGACAGGGCTGTGCTGGTCGGAACCAGCCGGAAGAAGGGCAACCAGCTAGTGGCCGAGGCCGCCCTGACGCCGGGAAGCGCGGCATTCGTCGAGGCCGACCTCAGCTTGGTCTCGAACACCCGCCGCACCGTCGACATGCTCGCCGAGGAGTATCCGGCCATCGATGGCGTGGTGTTGTGCGCGCGGTTCATGCGGTCCCACCGGTCGGTGACCGCCGAAGGATTCGAGGATAACTTTGCTCTGTTCTATCTCAGCCGCCTGCTGATGAGTTACGGGCTGCTCGGCCCGCTGGAGAAGGCGGACCAACCGGTGATTGTGAACGTCGCGGGGCCTGGTCACGACACGCCGGTGGCCTGGGATGATCTGCAGAGCACCCGGCAGTACGACCTGGTGCACGCGATGTTCATGACCGGCCGCCTGAACGATTTGCTCGGTGTGACCTTCGCCACGCGGCACGGCGAGGGTCCGGTACGGTACGTGCTCTTCCACCCCGATACCACGGCGACCAGCTACGCGGGGGAGTTCGATCCCCAGACCGCAGCGTATCTCCAGCAGCAGCGCATGTTGGCCAAACCCGCAACCCATGTAGTCCCGCCGCTCCTGCGGCTACTCGACGATCCGCCGACGCCACCGTTGAGCGCCTTCCACCTGTTCGCCGAGCTGAATGTGCACACCAAACTGTTCTCCGCAAAGGACGCGGAACGGCTGTCTCGCCTCACTGACGAACTGCTCGCCAAAGTCTCCGGGTGATCGGACACGTGTCGACACCGGTCAGCCGGGTCGATCCCGATAGTGAGAAATCCACTGACTACAGGGTCAGCCTAACCATCTAATCCGAAAATCGGCGGCAGCGAACCCCAGGCGATTGCGGAAGCTCATCCGCGTGCTCGAAGCGACAATGAAGGACTCGTGCCAGGCTCCCAGGGCCGGACTAGCTAGGAGAGGCGGACACCGCGAAGGTGTGACATCTTCCGAGAATTCTGTTTGATTCCTCCCGCCCAGTGCGGGCGCCTGCCGGTGGTCAGGTGGCGGCGGCGCGGAGAAACGCCTGGGTGAAGACTTCGCAGGTCTCGTCGATCGAGGGAAGTTCGGGCCCCAAGGTGGTTTCCAACGTGGGGCGCAGCAGCATGTGTGCTGCGATCGGGGCGAGCAGGAGCTGTACGAGCAGTGCAAACGGCAGTGGCCGCAGCCGCCCGGCCCGTATCTGCTCCATGAGCAGAGACTACAGGCCGCGCTCATCTCCGGTGGGGGACCCGCCGGAGTAACGCTGGGCCTCTTGCCGGCCAGGGCCGGGATCGAGGTGGCCGTGCTGGACAAGCACGGCGACTTCCTGCGGGACTTCCGCGGTGACACCGTGCACGCCTCCACCGTCCGGGTTGATGGACGAGCTCAGGCTCGGCGCGAGGTTCCGGGCGCTGCCGCAAAGCCGGATGGGCAACCTGGAGATGCCCGACCGCCACGACACCATGGTGACGCTCGGCGATTTCGGCAGCCTGCCCGCCCGAGCCCTACAACTACGTCGCCATGATCCCCCAGTGGGACCTGCTGACGTTCCTGACCGAAGGATCCAGGGCGAAAGGGTCCCGATGTCCTTGTACCGCAAGGACTACTTCCAGCTCGCGTACCTGACCCACAAGGGCGCCGACGCCCGCCTCCGGGCCGAGGGCGTGACCCGATTCCGGGAGCGGATCGCCCGGCGGCCGCGACCGCCCGCCTGCTCGGCGAGGCGCTACGGCACGGCCGGCTCACCGAGGCCGACCTTGACAAGGTACAACGCCGCAGGTGGTGGCTGACCGTCATCGTGCAGAGCGCGCAACGCGTGATGCAACGAGTCGTGATCGTCCCCGCTTTCCAGGGCAGGCGGTCCGGCCCACCCGCGGCGGTGCTGTTCCTCGGCCGCCACGTTCCCATCGTCGAAGGCTCCCGGCACGGCTCATCGCCCACGCCCCCGCCGGGGCCCGCTCCGGGCTTCGCCCGCAGATGAGCTGGCACCCGTCGCTGGAGGCTGCCGGACTCAGGTCGTCAGACCACCGTCGGCGACGATCCTTTGGCCGGTAATCCAGCGAGCCTGGTCGGAGGCCAGGAACGCGACAACATCGGCGATGTCCTCGGGTTCACCGATCCGGCTCAAGGGGGTTCGGCTGATGGAGGCCGCCATCGTGTCCATGATGGCCTGCGCCGCGTCGGTGTTGACCGGTCCGGGCAGCACGCTGTTGACCGTGGTCCCTCGCGGAGCGACCTCTCGTGCGAGCACCCGTACGAGTTGCTCGCCGGCCGCCTTGCTCGCCGCATACAGGGAGGTGCCAGGATTGCTCGCGCGGGTGATCGCCGTGGAGACGAGCACGATCCTGCCATACTCACGCACACGCGTCGTCGCCTCCCGGAACGCCATGAACGTGGCCAGAGCGTTGGCCGCGAAACCGTGCGCATAGTCCTCGTCGGCGGCCTGGGCGAGTGGGCCGTGCACGAATCCATAGGCGTTGTGCACGAACACGTCCAGGCCGCCATAGCCGCGTTCGGCCGTCTCGAAGAGCGACCGGAGTTGCGCCGGGTCGGTCACATCCGCTCCGACCACCGACGCCTGGCCCCCGGATGCCTGGATGGTGGCAGCGACCTGCTCGGCCGCCCCGCATCGCTCCGGTAGTTGATGACGACCTTCGCTCCATCGGCGGCCAGCCGCAGCGCGATCGCCCGACCGATTCCTCTCCCGCTTCCGGTAACCACGGCGACCCGATCGTTGTGGGGCATGACGTTCTCCTATGAAGATTGTCGGCGATTTCGGGGCTTTCCCGGATACTTGAACGGGCGTGCTGTTTATCGTGGACGTTCCAGTCGCTCGTCCGTTGCCCTTTCAAGAGCGAATCCGGCTTCGGAACTGTGACGCTGATGAGCCGCGCATCGGAGCCGCCGTGCTGATCTGCGTGTGCTGGTCAGCGGAGCATTTCGATGACGGGCGCCATGGCGCGCATGCCGCCGCTCACGCCCCCCTCCAACACCGTTACGTAGCTGAACCCGTAGCGTTCGCGATTGTGGCGCAGTTTGTCGGCGATCTGCTCGGGCGTACCGACGAGAAAGCCGAGTACGTCGCCCAGTTCGTCCTGAGGGACATCCGGCGCGAAGTCCTGGAGCTTGGCCAGTGCGGCGCGCCGATCACGAGTCACGATGACGACCGGGATCTCGTTGTTCAGCTCGATTTGTTCCAGACGTGGTCCGAGCGCGGCTCGGGCGAAGGCGACCCGCTCGGCAACGACGGACGCTCCGGCGAAAGCCGGCAGGCCTACCTTGCCGTAGCGGCTGCTGGCGCTGCCGGTGATGGCGATGATGTCGGCATGTTTGGCCGCCAGGCGCAGGGCTCGGTCGCCGCGTCCGCCGATGAGCAGAGGTGGAAGGGATCCGGTCAACTGGCGCCGCACCTCCTTGACGGCGTGTTCGAGGGCGTCGGCGCGTTCGACCCCGGTGGGGTACGGCATGCCGAGTTCCGCCAGATGTTCGCGAGTGGCGGACGGTCGTCCCGGGGCGATGCCGACCTCCAGGCGGCCGTCGGTCAACTGGTTCATGGTGTTGAGATCGCGGGCCAGCAGCGTGGGGTGGTAATAGGTGGCGTCGAGGACGTAGGTGCCGATGCGGGGACGGCTGGTATGCTCAGCGGCCAGCATCAGCGCCGGGATCGGCGCCGGCTTGCCGAGGTGGTCGATGACCGCGATCGTGTCGAAGCCGATGGCCTCGGCCGTACGGCACTGCTCGATCCAGTCTCGGCGGTCGGCGGCGAGGCTCAAGGCCACGCCGAATCGGAAGGGTTTCATCGCCGTCATGCCCCTTCCGCGGCCAGGTGCAGCATTTCGTCGATGGACCACTGGTCGGCGGCGTGCCTGCCGTACTTGGCGGCCACGATGAGCCCGTCGGCGTCGATGAGGAAGTCGGCGGGCAACCCGAGAGCGTTGTCGCCGCGTGGTGGGGCGGGCGAGCCACCCGATCGCAGGCCGCGCACCACGGTGGCGTAGGTCGATGACTTGAACGGTGCTGCCAGAGCTTTGGGATGCAGCACCGCCCGGGGCGAGACTTCGACGCCGAACTCCTGATAGAGCGTGCGCTCGGGGTCGGCCACGACATGGAACGGCAGGTCGCCCTGGTGCGGGCGCATCGCCTCGGCGCTGAAGTGGAACACCGCGATATCGGTGATCCGCGCGTCACGCAGTTCGTCATGTCTCAGACTGATCGAGCGCAGGTGCGTGTTGCAGATGGGGCAGCCGGCGTAGCGGCGGAACTGAAGATGGGTGAGACCGTGGACTGCGGGCAACTGGACGCGGCGGGACCGGATGGTTCACGGGCCGGGATGGTGTCCCCGGCTGTGAAGCGGCGTGCTGATGTGGAGGTCATGGCATTTCTCTCAGCATGGTCAGCGGACGAGACGGGTACGCGATCCCGGTACCTCGCTGTGCGCCGGCGTCCAGGCCGCGAGGCCGTCGGTGGCTCGCGGCCATGTGGCGTCTCCCAGGCATTCGCGACGAGGTCTCGGGGGACCCGCCATGAAGGCGGATTACCGGGTTTTCTGGATAAATTCGACGATGGTCTCGGCCAGTTCCTGCGGGCCGGTCCTCCTGAAGGAAGTGCCCCGCTCCCTCCAGCGTGGCGTGGGGTTGTCCGTTGGCTCCCGGGATGCGCGCGGACATGGTCTCCGCATGCGGGCGCGTCACTGGGTCGAACTCCCCGTAGGCGCACAGGAACGGGATCTCGAGCCGCTCCAGCACGGCCCAGGCCGCTCGGTTCGGGCCACTAGCCCCGTCGTGCGGTGACAGGGGGACGAGCAGCGGGAACTGCCGCGCGCCAGGAAGATAGGGCTCGCCGGGGAAGGGCGCGTCGTAGGCGGCCAGGACACGCGGGTCCACGTCGGCAGTGGCGGCCCGGAGGTTACGCGCCACCGTGGCGCTCGCGGTGAACGGGTTGGAGCGCTGGCTCATCTGCAGCCAGTTGGCAAAGAACGGGCCCATCTCGTTGGGTTCGCCCACAGGCAACAGCGTGTTGGTGGCGATGGCGCGGACGGTCCGGCGCAGCCAGTCGAGATGGGCCTGGTAGGTGCGGTCGAAACGGTCGGCTGGCTTGTCGGAGCGGCCGAACCCCACCAGGTCCGGCGCGACGCACCGGTGCCCGGCCGCCACCAGCGGCGGAATGATGTTCCGCCACAGGTAGCTCCATGTCGGCTCGCCCCGCCGCGGCCGTTGATCGAGGCGCGGAACAGCGGCCCGGCGGTGCAGCCGGCGCGGGCCAGGTAGAGCTTGAGCAGGGCGACGTAGCCGCGGTCGTCGAGCAGGACGGTGCGGACGCTGCCGCCCTTGCCGTGGATGCGGACGTGTTCGTCGTCCAGCCGCAGGCCGAGGTCTTCGACGTACAGCCCGCACACCTCGGAGGCGCGGGCGCCGCACACGTAGGCGGTCTCGAACAGCACCCGGTCGCGCAGCCGGTTCAGCGGCACGTCCTTGCGCGGCCGTCGCGAGCAGATCATCGCCAGCACCTTGGCCATGTCGGCCGCGCTGGCCGGGCGGGGCAGGTTCCTGGGCACCGTGACGGTGTCGATGCGGTCCATCGGGTTGGCGTCCAGCAGGTCGTGGCGGACGGCCCATTTGGTGAAGGAGGCGACGGCGGCGCGCTTGTGCTTGCGGCTGGCCGGCGACAGCTCGGCGAGCCCGGCCAGGTAGGCCCGGACCGGCGCGGCGGTCAGCTCGGCGAGGTCGTCGCCGTGGTGAGCGGCGAAGGCGATCAGGTCGCCGCGGTAGGCGCGCCGGGTGTGCGCCGACTTCCCGGCGTTGGCCAGGTCGGTGAGGAAATCGTCCAGGTGCGCCGCGAGCGGGTGGGAGCGGCCGAGCTACTCGGCGATGACCGGATCCACCGCGTTCGACCTCCACCCTCCGCCGAGTTGCCAGATAACCGGGAAACGAAGCGCTCGCGCCGGGCGACGGCGGCCCAGCTCGCGCTATGCCGATGATCGCTATTTTGCCAGATAACAAAGGTTATCTCGGAACAAAAGCGGCTGCCCCAGGCCGACCAGCCCTGGAAGCCGCTAGGGGAATGGTGCCGTACGAGGCGAAACGTGACTTAGTGGAGGACGGGCCGTTCTCTTGTCGTGCGACAGGCACACTCAACCTCCGGATGGGTTCACGCGTTAGGGAGTGCGAAAGGGGATCCTCACTGATGACAGATGACGAAGCGGCCTTCGACGAGTTCCTCGCCACCAGGAGCACCTCGTTGCTGCGTACGGCGATCCTTATGTGCGGGGCGACGCGGCACGACGCCGAGGATCTGGTCCAGCACGCGCTGGAGAGGGTCTACCGGAACTGGCCCCGTATCAGGCGCAACAACCCCGAGGCGTACGCGAAGAAGGTCATCGTGAACGCGGCGATCAGCAGGGCGCGGCGACGCAAGGTCGTCCAGGAAATCATGTTCGCCCGGCCGCCTGAGACCGCCGCCGACTCTCCCGACCTCGACCTGCGCGACACGCTCATTGGTGAGTTGCGCAGGCTGCCGCCCAGGATGCGGGCCGTGCTCGTGCTGCGCTACTGGGAGGACCAGTCGGAGCAGGCCACCGCGGCCATGCTCGGCTGCTCGGTCGGGACGGTCAAGAGTCAGGCGGCGCGCGGGCTTGCCAAAATCCGCGAAAGCATGGATGTCGCAAAGGAAGTGACCAGATGACGATCGAGGACGACCTCGCGAACGCCATGGCGGCGCATGTCTCCGGCGTTGAGGCCGCGCCGAACCTGGGCAGCACCGTACGCCGCAGGCATCGCGCGCACGTGATCAGGCTCCGCGTGGCGGGGGCGGCACTTGTCACGGCGGCCGTGGCCGTGGCCCTGCCAGCGATGGTGAACTTCGGCGAACCCGCGAACACCTCTAAGACCGCCACCGGCCAGGACCACGTCGTGATACGCAACAACGTGACCGTGCCCGACGTGACGGGCCGGCGCATCACCGAGGCGGTGCAGGCGCTCCGCGACGTCGGGCTGAAGGCCGTGCTCTCCGGGAGGGAGGTACGCGACGGCAAGGTGATCACGCAGGAGCCCGCCGCCGGTACGGTCGTCGCATGGGGCAGCCCGATCAAGCTCGCCCAACTCCCCTCCGCGCCGAGACCGCAGGCCCTGGGAGACCTTGGCGATGGGCGGGAGTTCGGCGGCATCCGGCTCACCTACCTGCCCGCGGGTCTCGAATGGGGCAAATGGTCAAAAGACGATGTGATCGGCACCGGCAAGAGCTACACCACCAGTTACCAGAAGCCGGGGGTTCCCGAGGGCGAATATTCCGTCCAGGTGATCGTGGCCCATGGCTCGTCCGCGGATGCTCTGTACAACTTCATGCCTGAATTGCAGGTCGAGATCGTGGACATCGGCGGCAGGCCGGCGCGGCTGTCCAAGGACGGTGATTCCGGCGCCGCCGGCGGACCGAGCACGCCCACGATCATTTGGAAGCTCCGTGACGACGTGGCCGTCGAGGTATTCATCAGCCCCGGGTACGCCAAGGAGATCGATGGCTTGAGCGAGCTGAAGAAGATCGCGGAGGGCATCCGCGCGATCATGTAAACGACGGTGCCGATGAGGCCGGACGGATATCAGGATCGGACAGGGAGTCGTTGTCGCCAACCCCGCCGGGCCTACGCCATGCCAGATGCGAGTCCAGGCAGGCACGGCGTCGCGCTGCCCAACTTGCGCGGGGGCCGACGATCAGGTCCTTGGCCAGGGCCAGGCACGCCACTCGGCCAGCCTGCCGTGGCGGTACAGGCGAAGGGCCTGAACCATGCCCCGAGTCTCACTATCGATCACTCGCGGTTACGGACATCTCTTCACGTCGAAAGCTGTCATTTTCCTGACGCTCGACACGAGGCTGAGCACGTTGTGACGGCGTCGGGGTGCGGGCACCGCGTCGTGGACCAGCGCCGGGGTGGCCATGCGTGTGCGGCAGGGTCTCTCACCGGAGGCCGAGCGGGTGGCCGGGCGCAGCACCTCGGGCTGTGTCGCGACGTCCTTGCCGCCGGTGCCGAGCACACCAGTTCGGTGGCGGCGCGCGGGATCGGGCACGGCGGCGATGACCAGGCCTTCGATCTGCCGTTTGCCGACCATGGTCCCCCACGGGGCGATGATCGTGGCGTGAGCGGCGTCGAACGAGCCGCAGGATGCGGTGCAGCCGGAGGCGCCGATCGTCTCACCGTCGTTCACCCCTCCAACGTCCGGAGGACCCGTGACCGCCTGAGCGGGTGACTGCGAAGGTGCTGGAGCGCAGGCCAACCACTCCAGGCCACTCGCGATCGCAGCCTGTTCGACCTCCCTGTTCCGGTCGCCGTTGCCCGGGACGGCTACTCCTCCAACGGATCGTCCATATTTGATGGCCGACAGCACGACACGCCGGACTCCCCGTTTCTTGGCCAGGGCCAGCAACTCCGGGGCGGTCAGGCCAAGGGCACGTGGGTTCAGGAACAGCTCGGGGTGACGCCCTCCAGGGCTGGGGCCGGCGTGCTGGGCCGCGCCGGATCGTCAGCGATGACTTCGACACCGTTGGGCAGGGCCGTCGTCAGGGGCTGTGGGTGACGGCGCGGACCTTGGCGCCTTCGAGGGCCGGCGATTCGACGAGAGGCCGTCCGATGGTGCCTGTCGCACCGGTTGCCGCAATCATGCGTGGTCCTTTCAGGGGATTCGGGAAAGCTTGTCGGGGTTGGTGACGGCGTAGACGTTGCGCACCTGGTCACCGGTCGGCGTCAGATCGAGGACCATGACGGCGAAGGGCGAGTTCTTCACGAACAACACTGCTAACGGCTCACCGTTGGCCTGCCGGTACTGGATCTCCAGCCCGTCGAACGGACCAGCGGCGCGGGTGACGAGAAGGTGGGCGACGTTGTCGTGGCCGTGGATCGGCCGCGGGCCCGACGGCTTTGGCCTTGCCGCCCCCGTCGGTCCACAGGGTGACCTCCAGCGCCAGCAGATTCATCAGGGCGTTCGAATCGCCGCCGAACGTGGCGGCCACGAACCGCTCGGTCACCAGTTGCTGCATCCGCGAGTCGACGCGGTACCGGGGGCGCCGTGCCTGGACGTGCTCGCGTGCTCGGTGGCTGATCTGCCGGACGGCCGCCGGTGTCCGGTCGATCATGGTGGCGATCTCGGCGTGCGGGTACCCGAAGACCTCGTACAGGATGAACACCGCTCGCTCCAGCGGCGTGAGTGTCTCCAGGACCACGAGCAGCGCCAGTGACACCGACTCCGCCTGCAGGGTGTCATCCGTGGAGTCGGCGGCGGTGACGAGCGGTTCCGGAAGCCACTGGCCGACGTATGCCTCACGGCGGCGTCGTACGGCGCCCTGCCGGGCGAGTGTCTTGTTCACCACGATGCGCACAAGGTAGGCGCGGTGATTCTTGACCTGCTCCACCTTTGTCGATGCCCAGGCCAGCCAGGCATCCTGCAGGACGTCCTCGGTGTCGGTAACGCTGCCGAGCATGTTGTAGGCCACGGAGAACAGCAGTTCGCGATGGTCAGCGAACAACTGCGTGGCGATTTCGGCCGAGATGTCAGACATCGACGTGATTCCTCCTGCTTACGCTCATTTGAAGAAGCTGTGAGCTGTCTGGAGATGTGACTTCTCCGCGCCGGTTGTGACTCGCATCACCGACATCGCCGCCGTGAGGCGTCGCAACTCCTGCAGCATGTTGTCCGCGGCGGAGCACAGGTGATCGTCTGCGATCAACCGGCCGTCGATGTCCATCGATTCGCGATGGAAGATGGTCACCGAGTCGCCGGCCGGAACCATGCGTAGTTTGACCAGCACTGGCTTGAGCATCTCGACCGCACGTAGACCACCTGACAGGCCTCCGTAGCTGACCAGCCCCACAGGCTTGTACGCCCATTCGTCGTGCAGGAAGTCGAGCGCGTTCTTCAGCGGGGCGCTGAAACCGTAGTTGTACTCGGGCATCACGAACACCAGGGCGTCGGCGGCGTCGATGGCACGGCTCCAGTCCTTGGTGTGCTGGTGTGCGTACCTGCCGGTGGTGGCGTCCTCGGGCTCATCGAGGAAGGGCAGGCCCACTTCGGCGAGATCGACCAACTCGGCCTGGAAGTGGCCGTGTTCGGCGGTGCGGGCGAGCACCCAGTCGCCGATCGTCCTGCCGATGCGTACCGGTCGGGTGCTGGCGACGATGACCTTCAAATTCGGCATTCGATTCCTAACTAGTTTACGTGTAAACGAGAGAGTGTCCTATCTGTGGTTTACATGTCAACTGGCAGTAGGCTACGGCTCATGCCCGACCCGCGATGGCTTGATGAACGCGAATTCCGTGCCTGGCTCGGTTACCGGAGGATGCGCCTGCTTCTCGACGCCCGCATCGCCCGTGACCTGCATCGCGATTCGGGCCTCTCCGAGGCGGACTACGACGTGCTGTCCGCGTTGTCCTCCAGGGACAGCCGACGCTGGCGGCTGCAGGAACTGGCCGACCGCATGCTGTGGTCCAAGAGCAGGTTGTCGCGGCACGTGAGCCGGATGGAGGAGCGCGGCCTGGTGACCAGGCAGGAGTGTGCCGACGACGGCCGCGGTGCCGTCATCGTTCTCACCGCCCGAGGACTGGACGCGATCGTCCGAGCCGCGCCCGATCACGTCGAGTCCGTACGGGCGCACATCATCGACCTGCTGACGCCGGAACAACTCGACGTACTGGGCGACATCGCCGTAACGGTAGTGCACCATCTGGGGGCGGAAATCCAACCATGAAGGGCGACATGCGGCCCGCCAGGTACGTCCGGGCCGTCATGTCCGAGTTGCCCATCACCGCCGAGCGGATCAGCGACCCGGTCACCGCCAGTCCGCCCTGGCCGCGGCGCTGGGCTACGACACGACCGATATCTCGATGCTCGAAAACGGGCGGCGAGTCATCACGGACGAGCCCACCCTTCGACGAGTGACCCACAATATGGGACTGCCTCCACACGTTCTCAGCGTTACCGACCCCGCGGACGCCGGCTTCATCTCCATGATCAAGTTCGGCGAATCCACCATCCGCCTGGCCCGCGTCGCTCGCGAGTCAGGACAAAGCGCCGAGGCCATCAACGAACTGTGGCCGCTCATCCGGAGACTCGAAGCACGGCTCGCCGAAGGGCACGCCGACCATGCCGCCGCGCAACTCCTCGGACAAGCCCGCGCCATGCTCGGTGTCGCCCTCGGCAACGTTCTTCCGGAGGAGAGCCTCGCCTCCGCCGCGCGCTGGACCGGCCGCGCCCTCTCGCGGCAGCGGACACAGCGGACACGGCCGGTGTCGCACCGCAACGGCAGACGATTGAACGCGTCACGACCGCCGAAGTCTTCCGCGCCACGGGCGATAGGGCCGCAGCCTCCCAAGCACTTCTGCAGTCGATCACGACCGCGGAGAGCACACGGCTTCCACATCCAGCCTGACCCTCGCCCAAGACATCGTTAGCTCCACGGATGCCACCACCCCGGTGTAACTGGCGCCGGGGCGCAGCGGCGCGGCGGTCCAGGTCGCGCTCCAGCCGGGACTGTACGGTTTTCGGCTCTGTCTCCTCTTTCGGCTCTGTCGCAGATTCGGTGGTGACGGGACGTGTTGTAGCGTCACGCTGAGCCGTGTATATGGACGATCTTGTGCGTACGGTGTTTTCGGGGTTATCGCCGCTGGTCGTGGAGGACGTGGCAGACGAGGGCGAGCTGATTCGGGTACGGGCGCGGACCCCGGATGAATCGGTCGCCTGTCCGGGTTGCGGGGCCGAGACGGCGCGGGTGCACGGCTATCACCAGCGCAGTGTGGCTGATGTCCCGGTTGACGCCCGCCGCGTTCTGGTCGTGGTACGGATCCGCCGCCTGGTCTGCCCCCACGCGCGGCTGCCGCCAGACGTTTCGTGAACAGCTTCCTGGCGTGCTGGAGCGCTACCAGCGGCGCACCCCTCGCTTGGCTTCCCAGATCGGTGCGGTGGTCCGCGAGCTGGCTGGACGCGCCGGCATGAGAGTCATATCCGCGCTGGCCGTGCGCTTATCACGGCATACCGCCCTGCGCCTCCTGTTGCGCCTGCCCCTGCCCCTGCCCCGGCCGCGGGTGCCCCGCGTGGTGGGGGTGGACGACTTCGCCCTACGCCGACGCAGTCGCTACGCCACCGTGCTGATCGGACGCCGAGACGCGCGAGCGCATCGACGTGCTGCCCGGCCGCACCGCTGATGTCCTGGAAGCCTGGCTGCGCGAGCACCCCGGAGTGCAGGTCGTGTGCCGGGACGACTCCGGCGCCTACGCCGAAGCGATCCGCCGCGCCCTGCCGGACGCCGTCCACGTCTCCGACCGCTGGCAGTGCGCCATGAGGCGCCTGGTCGTATCCCCGGCTGAGCCGGGAGGAATTGGAAGGAGGTTCCTGGGTCCGATGGCTTACCTGGATCCGAAAGGTGAAGGGGACAGCAGCATGTCATTGAAGCGGCGGCCGTGCTCAGGCGTTGGAGGCGGCGCGTCGTGGGACCCGCGTGATAGGGCGAAAGCTGGATTGCCTGAATCCCAATCTCCAGTTGATGGAAGGTCGCATCCGTCGGAAATCGACGCCCGAAGCCGACGCCGCGCTCTGCCCGGGTTTAGTGCCATGGCCTGGGCACCTTCCGAGCGCGGAGCGATGCCCAGTGAGGGCATTGAAGGAGATGAGTGGGACGCCTACCTCACGCTGTCACGTACGGCCAGGACGAACATGGGATCGCCTACGGGACGCGAGTCCTATGGCGACGGAGGCCCCGTAGTAGTCGCCGGAGTCACGACCGGCCAAGGAGTCCGGGAGAGCCGGATGCAGGGCGAAGGGGGCCAGGTGATCGGACACCTCAGGGTCGGGAGGTATGCGTAATGCAGAGCGCCGAAACGGTGCTGGGTGTCCTGCGTGAGCGCGGCAGGCGTGGCCTGCCGTTGAGGGAGTTGTATCGGCAGTTGTTCAACCCGCAGTTGTATCTGCTGGCCTACGGGCGCATCTACGCCAACAAGGGGGCGATGACGCCCGGGGTCACCGGGGAGACCGTGGACGGCATGTCGATCGGCAAGATCGAGGCGATCATCGAGGCGCTGCGGTTCGAGCGGTATCGGTGGAGCCCGGTCAAGCGGATCCACATCCCGAAGAAGAACGGTAAGACCAGGCCCTTGGGCCTGCCGCCGTGGTCGGACAAGCTCGTCGGCGAAGTGGTGCGGCTCCTGCTGGAGGCCTACTACGAGCCGATGTTCTCCGACCTATCCCACGGTTTTCGTCCCGGTCGAGGTTGCCACACCGCGTTGCGGAAAGTGGGCGAGACCTGGACCGGGACGACCTGGTTCATCGAGGGAGACGTCGCCGACTGCTTCGGGAGCTTCGATCACGAGATCATGCTCTCGACGCTGGCGGAGCGGATCCATGATGGCCGGTTCCTGCGGCTGATGCGGAACATGCTCATGGCCGGATACTTGGAGGACTGGGTCTGGAACGCGACGCTGAGCGGGGTCCCGCAAGGTGGCGTCGTTTCACCGATCCTGTCGAACATCTACCTGCACCGGCTGGACGACTTCGTCGAGAAGATTCTGATCCCGCAATACACCCGAGGGCGGATCCGCAGGCAGGACACCGCCTATGCCAGGGTGCGCGCCGCCAGAGACCGGGCGCACAAGCGCGGAGGACGGGGCTTTCCCCATAAACGTGGACACCGATTTCAGGCGGCAGAGTTCAGGTTATCTGTCGTCTTCTCGTAGTCGATCGGGCTGAGTTGGCCGAGTCGTG
>NZ_SSXE01000218.1 GCF_021699195.1 Nonomuraea sp. MG754425
GGCGCGTCGTCCCCGCAGGCCCGCCCCGCCGGCGGGCAGGCGCTGCCGTGGGCGAGCATGGAGCAGATCGCCGCCACGGCCGGCTGCGCCAGCCCGTCGATGCAGGTGGACGCCGCGGAGCTGCGTCAGGCCGCCTGCCAGACATCACGCGGACGCTACACGCTGGTCACCTTCACCACCGACGGGGGCAAGCGCGTGTGGCTCGACAACGCCCAGATGTACGGCGGCACCTACCTCGTCGGCGACCGGTGGGTCGTCGTCGCCGAGCCGGCGCTGCTGGAGGGGCTGCGCGAGCGGCTGGGCGGCATGATCGAGGCCGTCCACCACTGACCGGCGGGAGCCGCCCCGGCTCAGGTGCAGCACCCCCCGCCCCACGCCGAGCACCAGTCGATGCCGTGCGTGTCGTGCGTCTCCCAGTGGAACCTGCCCCTCGGCCTGGCCCGCGGCGCGACCTCGTCCATCGTGTACGCGTCGTACAACCGCCCGTTGACCATCGTCATGGTCACCGACGTCGAGTGGGCGATGTCGTCCAGCGGGTTGTCGCGCAGCACGATCAGGTCGGCCAGCTTGCCGGGTTCGAGCGAGCCGATCTGGTGGCCGACCCCGAGGCTGTCGGCCACGTTGATCGTGGCCGCCCGCAGCACCCGGTGCGCCGGCATGCCGCCCGCGGCCAGCAGCGCCATCTCCCAGTGCATGGCCATGCCGGGGACCTGGCCGTGCGAGCCCGCGTTGATCCGCACCCCGGCCTGGTCCAGCCGGTTGACCGAGCGCGACACGGCCAGGACGCCGATGTCGTACAGCTCGTCGGCGACGTGGATCGTGGTCATGGCGCGGGCGTACGGCGGCGCCTCGTACGGCGTGTTCAGCGGGCTGTAACCGCTCAGGCACGCCTGCACGAACGTGCGGACCCTCGGGTCCTTCCACACCTCGGTCCGCTGGTACATGTAGTTCTCGCCGAACAGCTCGCCGAAGGCGACGATGAGCGTCGGCGTGTTCGACGCCCCGGCCAGCGTCATGAGCTGCACCACGTCGTCGTACAGGGTGGCCACCGGGAGGTTGTGCTCCAGGTTGGTGTGGCCGTCGAGGATCATGCTGATGTTGTTGTAGAAGTGTGTCTCGCCCTCGACGACGATGTTGACGCCCTCCTCCCGGGCCGCCTTGACGAGCATCTGCCGGTGGCGGCGGGCCGGCCACTTGTAGCTCTTCACACTGAGCGCCCCGAGCGCCTTCTTGCGGCGCAGCACCCCGGCCGCGTCGTCGTATGTCTCGATGGGGCAGTACAGGTGGAAGACGTTGTGCGGGCGGCCGTGGATCGCCGAGCCGGTGCCGATCCAGCGGGGGCCGACGGTGAGGCCCGCCCGCGTGGTCTCGGTGCTCTCGAAGTTCGGCAGCTCGGAGGAGAACGGGTCGAAGTTCGTGGTGACGCCGAAGGCGAGCGCGGCGTACCTGGCCGCCTGCTTCTGCGGGGTGACGCCGTCGCCGCCGCCGTCGATGTGGCCGTGGCCGTCCACCAGGCCGGGCATCAGCGTCATGCCCGAGCAGTCGATGACGGTGGCCTCCGGCGGGATCTCGACCTCGCCGGCCGGGCCGGCCGCGACGATGCGGTTGCCGCGCACGACGACGGTCCCCGGCCGGTGCACCTCCTCGCCGCGCATGGTGATCACCGTGCCGCCGGCGAGCGCGACGCAGCCGTCCGGCACGTCCGCGTCCACGGTGAGCGTGATCCGCGACGGCGCCTGCGGCAGCTCCCACCCGCCGCTCTCGCGCAGGTGCAGGTCGGGGCCGACCGCCCAGTGCACGCTGCGGCCGTCCGCGGCCCAGGCCAGCGCGTACCCGCCGGCGCCGGTCAGCCGGTGGCAGGGCACCTCGCGGGTGTCCGTCGAGACCAGCAGCTCGTGGCCGGTCTCCCGGTACGGGAGCACGTGGTAGTCGCCGCCGTGCCGGAAGGCCAGCCACCGGCGGTCGGGGCTCAGCCGCAGCTCGTAGGTGTCGGCGTCGGCCGTGCGGGCGTGCGTCCTGCGCTCGCCGCCGTGCACCCCCACGCTTTCGAGCACCTCGACCGGCTCGCTGCTCGAGGAGTCCACGACGCAGGCGTAGACGCGCGAGCCGTCGGGGGAGAAGGCGGGGGCGTCGTCGGCGGGGCCCAGGTAGCGGGGCTCGCCCCCCTGGACGTCCACCACGTACAGGCCCGGCCGCGCGGCAGAGCCGCCGAGGTTCGGGTCGTGCTCCTGCAGCCGGTAGGCGAGCAGCGTCCCGTCGGGGGAGAAGGCCGGCTGGCGCAGCACCCCCGAGGACGAGGTCACCGCGACGGCCTCGTCCCAGCGGTCGCGGCGGCACAGCCGCAGTGTGCTGCCGCGCTCGTCGTCCCACTCGACGTAGGCGAGCAGGCGGCCGTCGCGGCTGTAGGCGGGCTCGGCGGCGTGCCGGGCGTGGTCGCCGACGGGCGTGACCGCGTCCTTGCCCCGGGTGGTGTGCCACAGCCGGCCCAGCGCGGTGAAGGCGACCTCCTGCCCGCCGGGCGCGACCGCCAGGTGCCGGATCGCCCGCGCCGTCACCCGGTCGGGCGCCAGGTCGTGGCGCACCCGTACGGGCTCGATCAGGGTGTGCCGGCACTCGGCCGTGAACGGGATCGGGGTGCGCCCGCCGCTCACCATGTCGATGCGGTGCAGCCCGCCGCCCGCCCAGATGGCGACGTGGCGGCTGTCGGGGAACCAGGAGAACCTCGGGTAGTAGTTGCCCTGCAGCTCCCACACCGCCTGGTTGTCGCGGTCGAGCCCGTCGTGGACCGGCCGCTGCCTGCCCTCCTCCAGGTCCAGGCAGAACAGCACGGTCTTGTCCATCACCCGCCGGATGAAGGCCAGCCGCCGGCCGTCGGGGGACAGGGCGGCCCTGATGGCGCCGCCGAACCCGCCGACGACGGTGTCGGTGCGGCCGTCCTCCAGCCTCCTGCGGCGGATGGCGAAGTTGGCGTGGTTGGCGTCCACGTAGATCTTCGGGTGGACCAGGCGCTCGCTGTAGTACAACCAGGCGCCGTCGGGCGACAGCGCCGGCTCCAGCACGTCGCGCCCGCTGGACGGGACGTCCACCAGCAGGCGTCCCGCGCCGGGGCCCTCGTACAGGCGGATCTGCGAGGAGAACAGCTTGCGGTGGGCGCGGAAGATGACCGGCGCGATCACGCTGCGCCCGTCGGGGCCCCAGACGGGGTCGGTGAGGATGGCGTCGGTCTCCCACGTGAGCTGCCGCGGGGCGGAGCCGTCGATGCCGCAGGCCCACAGGTTGTCGTAGCCGTCGGCGTCGCTGAGGTAGAGGATCTCGCGGCCGTCGGGGCTGACGCACGGCATGCGGTGCATCGCGGGCCCGCCGCGCAGCAGCGTCGCCGTGCCGCCCGCGGACGGGATGGCGTACAGGTTGCCGAGCAGGTCGAACACGATCGTCTCGCCGTCGGGGCTGACGGAGACGCTCATCCAGGTGCCCTCGGTGGTGGTGAAGGCGATCTCCCTGGACGGCTGGCCGGTGTCGGCGATGTCCCAGCTCATACGGCGACCTCCAGCCAGCCGTGCTCGGTGACGGCGCACGGCCCGCCCTGGTGCAGCACCAGGACGTGGCGGTCGAGGTCGAAGCCGATCAGCATCTTCGTCTCCCATCGGTCGGTCACGGGCGCGCCGGGCCGCGGGTGCGCGCACACCGGCGCGCCATCCTCCCAGTGGCAGACGAGCCCCTCGGCCCACCCCGTCCGGTCCGCGCCGGTCAGCACCTTCCTGCGGGCGCGCAGGACGTCCATGCGGGGCAGCGTGTCGTCGCCGATGGCGGCCAGCCGGTCGCCGGGCGCGAACGCCGGGTCGAGGAAGTGGTTGGTGTGCAGCAGGTAGCCGTCCTCGGGCGGCAGCACGGCCACGCCCGCGGGCGACGCCTCGATCACGACGCCGTCCGCGCGCTCGCCGTCCCAGGTGAGCACGGTGAACGAGGCCGAGGCGGTGAGCGGCGCCGAGCGGACGATCCGCACGGCGTCGGCCACGGTGCGGGCGGTGTCGAGCACGCGCCGCGCGACCGCGTGGATGGGCACGCCCGCCCGGCTGCCGTCGGAGGTGTGGCAGAGCAGCGTGAACAGCAGGCCGAGGCCCGCGCTGTTGACGCCGGCCTTGCCGAGCACGCCGTTCTCGGCGAACGTGGCGACCGTCAGCCCGGCCGGCGAGGTGTGCCGCAGCACGCTGAAGTTGCTGAGCGACGGGATCCAGTCCCAGGTCTGCAGGGCGTGCGGCGGCCCGCCGGGCGGCAGCCAGGCCGCGGCCGTGCACTCCTTCAGCCCGGCGATCCGGCCCCTGACGAGGATCTCGGTACGGCAGTTGAGCGCCGCGACCCGCCACAGCTCCAGCCCCGCGCCGCGGGCCACGCCCGCCAGTTCGTCGGCCAGGTCGGGAGCCCAGTCGCGCAGCAGCTCGTAGCCCTGCTCGGCGACGGTGCGCACGGTGCGCCCGTCGAGGCCGGCCGCGTCGAACAGCCAGTCGTAGTCGCGGGCGGTGCCGTGGATGGCCGCGCGCCAGCGGGTGCCGATCTCCGTGCCGCGGGCCAGCGGGTCACGTTCGGCGGAGACGTTCAGGTTGAGTGACATCGGCGGCTCAGAACCTGAGGTGGCGGCCGATGGGCACGACCATGGGGGTGTGCGAGACCGGGTCGGGGATCACCTTCGACTTCAGCCCGAACACCGCTTCCACCAGCTCCTCGGTGACGATCTCGCCGGGCTCGCCCTGGGCGACGATCCGGCCCTCGCGCATGGCGATCAGGTGGTGGGCGTAGCGGCACGCCAGGTTGAGATCGTGCAGGACGACGGCGATGGTCCTGCCCTCCTCCCGGTTGAGCTGGACCAGCAGGTCCAGCACGTCGATCTGGTGGTGCACGTCGAGGTACGTGGTGGGCTCGTCCAGCATGAGGATGCCGGTCTCCTGCGCCAGGGCCATCGCGATCCACACGCGCTGGCGCTGCCCGCCGGACAGTTCGTCCACCGACCGGCCGGCGATCCCGGCCGTGCCGGTGGCCTCCAGCGCCCAGGCGACCACCCGCTCGTCCTCGTCGGTCCACTGCGTGAACCACTTCTGGTGCGGGTAGCGTCCGCGGCAGACGAGGTCGGCCACCGTGATGCCCTCGGGGGCCGTGGGCGTCTGCGGCAGGATCCCGATCCTGGTGGCGAGCTGCTTGGACGGCATCTGGTGGATGGCCTTGCCGTCGAGCGTCACCGACCCGCCGCGCGGCTTGAGCAGCCTGGCCAGCGCCCGCAGGGTCGTGGACTTGCCGCACGCGTTCGCGCCGACCAGCACGGTGATCTTGCCGGGCGGGATGTCGATGTCGAGGTCGCCGACGATGTCGGCGCCGTCGTAGCCCAGCCGCAGCCCGTGGCCGCACAACCGCTGCGGGTCCGGTGGCGGGGCCGGCCGTTCGGGAGGCTCCAGGGTGCCCGCCGTGTGCGGCAGGTCGTCGGCTCGGAAGGATGGCATCGCCGTCAGTCTCCTTGTCCTGAGCTGTTCGTCGTGGCCAGCAGCCACAGCAGGTACGGGGCGCCGATGACGCCGGTGACGACGCCGACCGACACCTCCGTGCTCGGCAGCGCCGTGCGTCCGATGAGGTCGGCCACGCACACGAGCACGGACCCGGTCAGCGCGGCGGGCAGCAGCGCGGGGCCGGGCGCGCGGGACAGCCGCCGCGCGACCGGCGCGCAGACGAACGCGACGAACGCCACGGGACCGGCCGCGCCGATCCCGGCCCCCGCCAGCGCCACCGCCACGACCAGCAGCAGCAGCCTGGCCCGCTGGACGGGCACGCCGACCGCCGTGGCGGAGTCGTCGCCGAGTTCCAGCGCGTTGAGCTGCTTGCCCAGGGCCAGCGCGGCCGGGATGAGGACCAGCAGCATCAGGGCGACGGGCCGGATGTTCTCCCAGCCGCGTCCGTTGAGGCTGCCGCTCAGCCACAGCGCGACCGAGGCGGCGTCGTGGGTGTGGGCGCGGGTCCAGAAGTACTGCGTCAGCGCCGTCGCGACCGCTCCCACGCCGATGCCGACCAGCACCAGGCGGTAGCTGGACAGTCCGCGCCGGTAGGCGAAGGTGTAGATGAGCAGCGCGGTCAGCAGCGCGCCCGCGCTCGCGGCGAGCGACAGCGGCAGCCCGCTCAGCCCGAGCAGCGTCAGCGCCATCACGGCGGTCAGGCTGCCGCCGGCGGTGATGCCGAGGATGTCCGGGCTGGCCAGCGGGTTGCGGGCGAGCGACTGGAAGACCGCGCCGGACAGGCCGAACGCGGCGCCGACGAGCACGGCGAGCAAGGCCCGCGGCAGGCGCAGCGATTGCACGACGAACACCTCGCCGCCGTCGCCCGAGCCGAACACGGCGGGCAGCACCCGCAGCACGGAGATGGTGAAGTCGCCGACCGACAGGCTGAGGCAGAACGCCGCCAGGGCGGCCAGCGCCAGCCCCGCGGTGACGGCGCGCCGGCGGCCCGCCACGCGGGAGCGCGTGCGCGCCACCTGTCGCAGCGCGTCGTGGGGTGAAGCGATGGAGGTCATAGCGAGGCCAGGTTCTTGCGGCGGACGAGGGCGACGAAGACGGGGGCGCCGAGCAGCGCCGTCACGATCCCGACCTGCAACTCGGCCGGGGCCACCACGAGCCGGCCCACGACGTCGGCGAGCAGCAGCAGGATGGGGGCGAGCACGGCGCAGTACGGCAGGATCCAGCGGTAGTCGGGCCCGACGAGGGCGCGGGCGATGTGCGGCACGGTCAGGCCGACGAACACGATCGGCCCGGCCGCCGCGGTGGCGGCCCCGGCCAGGATCATCACCGCGACGCCGGAGACGGCCCTGGCCCGGGTGACGTTCTGGCCCAGCGAGCGGGCCATGTCGTCGCCGAGCGCGAGCGTGTTCAGCATCCGGCCGCCGGCCAGCGCGAGCACGGCTCCCAGGACGACGAACGGCCACACCTGCGCGGCGATCTCGGCCCCGCGGCCCGCCAGCGAGCCGACCGCCCAGGCGCGGTAGGCGTCCATGGTCCGGACGTCGAGAAGCTGGACGACCGTGGTGAACGAGGCCAGCAGCGCGGTGACCGCGGTGCCCGCCAGCGCCAGCTTGACCGGCGTGGCGCCGTCCCTGCCGATGCTGGAGATCACGTACACGACCAGCACCGCGATCCCGGCGCCGGCGAAGGCGAACCACACGTAGCCGAGCAGGGTGGTGACGCCGAAGAACTGCACGCCGATCAGCACGGCGAGCGCGGCGCCGGCGTTGACGCCGAGGATGCCGGGGTCGGCCAGCGGGTTGCGGGAGACGCCCTGCATGACGGCCCCGGCCAGGCCGAGCGCGAGCCCGGCCATGAGTCCGATCAGGGTGCGCGGGGCGCGCAGGGAGCGGATCACGGTCTGGGCCTCGTCGGCCGGGTCGAAGTGGAACAGCGCGTCGCGCACCGCGTCCAGCGGCAGGTGCCGGGAGCCGAGCGCCAGGCTGGCCATGGCGACGGCGGCCAGCACCGCGATCGCGACGGCCAGCCCGGCGGGGCGGCCCAGGCCGCGCACCAGGCCCTCGCGGGGCCGGGCCGACCGGCTGCCGGCGGGGGTGCGCCGCACGGTGGTCGCCATCGCGGCTACACGCCCTCTGCGCGGTCGAGCACGGCGGTCAGATCCTGGATCTGCTTGGTGTAGTCGGTGTAGTTCAGCGACACCCGCACCCAGCTCCCGACCTGACCGGCCTGGACGGCCTTCATGCTGTTCCAGGTGGGGTACTTCGCCAGCGCGTCGAGGCCGAGCGTGTAGCCGCGGGCGTCGACCAGCACCACGGCGGGCTGGTACTTGGCGGCGTTCTCCCAGCTCACGGCCTCGTAGTAGGAGCTGACGAGCTTCCCGGACGGTTTCATCAGGTTCACCCCCCACTCCTTGAGGTCGAGCAGGTCGGGGAAGAGGTCGGGGACGGCGAAGTACACCTGCTCCTGGGCCGGCGTCACGGCCAGCACCGGCAGGGCGGCGCGCTTGCCGGCCGTCTCCTTGAGCCGCTCGACGGCGGCCTGCCAGGTGGTGCGGGCCTGCCCGACCGCGCCGCCGTCCACGTCCGCGCCGAGGGCCTCGGCCAGTTCGGCGAAGCGCTGGATGACGTGCGAGGACGGCTTGGTCGAGTCGATGGCCAGGATCGGGGCGATCGACTTGGCGTCGTTCTGCATCTTCTCGGTCTGGAAGCCGTAGACGCCGCCGGGGAAGAGCACGCCGTCGCCGGTGTAGAAGGTCGAGACGATGACGTCCGGTCTCAGCGAGGCCAGCTTCTCCATCTTCACCTCGCCGAAGACCTCGCCGACGGATTCGACGCCGGACAGGTCCAGGCCCGTCAGCATCGGGTTGCTCGCCAGGGGCGCGCCGCCGAAGACGCCCACGGGCTTGATGCCCAGGTGCATCAGGGCGTTGGCGGCGTCCTCCTGGGCGACGACGCGCAGCTCCCCGCGGTCCAGCGTGACCGTCTCGGAGCGGTCGTCGGTGAAGGAGAAGGAGGCGCTCTTGCCTTGCGGGGCGGAGCCGGCCGGGGCGGCGGGCTGGGCCGGCCCGCCGCAGCCGGTCGCGGTCACCACGACGGCGAGCAGGGCGGCGAGCGGGGCGATGAGCAGGGAGCGGGGGCGGAAACTGTCAGGCGATGTGGGGGGCGCGCTCATGTTGTTCCTCTCTCGGCGCCTGTCCAGGCTCTATCAGCCCGTTGACCTGCGAAGACGGTCATCGGAGGCGGCCGAAGCGTTCTTGCCTGAACGTTTCGGCACATCCAACCACCGGCGATTGACGGTGTCAACGGTGCCCGGCCGCGGAAACGATCACGCTGTTCAGGTCGGTCTTGTTAGGCCGTTGCGGAGCTCAGGCCCGGTGTCTATGGTTGCCGAAACGATTCGGCATTGCCTGGGGCAGTGCTTCGGCAGAACGAGGTACGCGTGACCATCCACCTCCCCCCGGCCGCCGTCACGGACCGGGCCACGCTGGCCGACTGGCTGCGGCCCCCGCACCACCGCTGGGCCTTCCAGCACGTGCGGGAGCTCATTCCCACGGCGGCGATCCGGCGCGGCGACGGCCCCGTCATGGACCTGCCCGAGGAGCCCATGCCGCTGGGCGAGCACGAGGTGCGCCACACCTCGCACCCCGACGACGGCGGCGCGGACGGCGTCGAGCCCCTCGACGCGCTGCTCGAACGCACCCACACCGACGGCTTCCTGGTGCTGCGCCGGGGCCGCCGGGTCTTCGAGCACTACGCCGGCGGCATGGGCCCGGCCTCCAGGCACCTGTGCATGTCGATCTCCAAGTCGATCACCGCGACCGCGGTCGGCCGGGCGATCGCCGCCGGCGCGCTCGCGCCCGGAGACCTCGTCGCCGACCACGTCCCGGAACTGCGCGGCACGAGCTTCGACGGGGCCACCGTGCGGCACCTGCTCGACATGCGCACCGGCACCGCCCCGCTGACCCCCGAGCAGGCCGCGACCGACATGCAGGCCACCCTGTGGGCGCCCATGTCACGCCCCGGCGTGCGCACCGACCTGACGTCGTACTTCGCGGACCTGGTCAACGACCGCCCGCACGGCGGCGACTTCCAGTACCGCTCGATGCTGACCTGCGTGCTCGGCCGGGTCGCCGAGCACGCGACCGGGACCCGGCTGCCCGAACTGATCGCCCGGGAGGTCTGGGGGCCGATCGGCGCCGGGCATGACGCCGAGATCTGCGTGGACGGACACCGCAACGCCCTGGCCGACGTCGGCGTCTGCTGCACGCTGCGCGACCTGGCCAGGTTCGGCGAGGCCATGCGGCGCAACGGCGAGGTGGACGGGATCCAGGCCATCCCCCGGGAGTGGGTGGCCGACACGCTGCTGCCCGACCCGGGCCAGCGGGCCGCCTTCGCCCGGCACGGCGCCCGCTACCTGCCCGAGGAGGGGGCCTTCTACCGCAACCAGTGGTGGGTGGCCGAGTCGGAGCCGAGCGGCGCGGTCTACCTGGCGCTGGGCATCCACGGCCAGCTCCTGCTGGTGCACGAGCCGGCCGAGGTGGTCATCGCCAAGTTCTCGTCCTGGCCGCAGGGCTGGTCGACGCTGCTGGCCCAGGACACCGTCAGCGCCTGCGTCCGGCTGGCCGAGTCGCTGGCTCCCGGCTCGTGAGCGGCGTCTCGCGGCCGGCCGTGGACGCGCGGATGCGCAGCGCGGTCTCGACGACGACCGGGCCCGCCGCCTGCTCGCCGTTCACCCGCCGGGCCAGCAGGTCCACCGCCGCCCTGGCCATCTCCAGCGGACGCAGGTCGACGGCCGTGATGGGCGGCGAGGAGCCCTGCATGAGCTGCCCGTCCATGCCGCCGGCCAGCAGCACGTCGCCGGGCACCGAGCGGCCCGACTCGACGATGGCGTCCAGCGCGCCCAGCGGCGTGCCGTACGGGATCGCGAAGATCGCGTCCGGCGGGTTCTTCAGCCGCAGCAGACCGCGCACGCCCGCCGCCGCCGTGGCCCTGGGCCGCTCCACGTCGATCAGCCGCACCAGCGGCTTGACGCCGTGCCCGGCGCACCAGCGCTCGTACGCGGCCGAGGTGTCCTCGAACCAGGCCCACGGCGCGTCGGCGGTCACGAGCGCGATCCGCCGCGCGCCCCGTTCGGCCAGGTGGTCGAGGACCTGCATGGTGCTGCCCTCGTTGTCGGTCTCGACCCACCAGCCGTCGGTGCGCTGGACGTCGCGGTCGATGGTGACGGCGGGCACGCCCGCGTTGTTCAGCACCGTGAGCGCCTGGTCGCCCTCGCGCGGATCGGCGATGATCACGCCGTCGACGTCGAGCCGCACCAGGTCGGTGACGTCCTTGGGGCGCGGGGCCACCAGGAGCTGGCGCTCGGAGTCGACGGTGGCGGCGGCGCACGCGGCCACCAGCGCCATGTCGTACTCGGCGTTGACCAGCCAGTCGCCGACGCCGACGTGGCCGACCGGCAGGCACATCGCGAACACCCCGGTCTGGCCGGAGCGCAGCGCGCGGGCCGAGCGCCTGGGCCGCCAGCCGACCTCCGAGACGGCCGTCAGGACGCGTTCGCGGGTGGCCGGATCGACCCGGCCCTTGCTGTTGACCACGGCGGAGACCGTGGTCATGGACACCCCCGCCTGGGTCGCGACGTCGCGGATCGTCGGGCGCGCGCGCCTGGTGCTCATGAGCGGACTCCATCCGTGTCCTGGGCCGCGGGGCGGCGTGTCCTGCGACCGCTCGACTGCGGATCAGGCCCATTTGTAGCCGTGCCGAAAGGTTTCGTCAAAGAAGGAGCAGACCCATGACCGAGTATGACGGGTCCGGGGCCGCGGGAGCGGTGACGCTGGCCAACTGGCTGCGGGCGCCGTACCACGTGGTCGGGTTCCAGCACGTCAGAGAGCTGGTGCCGACGGCGGGCATCTCCAGGGGTGAGGGGCCGGTGCTGGGCTTCGAGCCGGGCCCCGCCCTGGCCGGGCTGCGGCTGGCCGGCCCGTACGCCGACGTGGCCGAACTGGCCGCGCGGACCGCCACCGACGCGCTGGTCGTGCTGCACCGCGGCAGGATCGTGCACGAGCACTACGCCAACGGCATGCGGCCCGAGACGCCGCACCTGTGCATGTCGGTGTCGAAGTCCATCACCGCGACCGCGGTCGGCTCGGTGATCGCCTCAGGCGCGATGTCACCGGACGACGAGGTGTGCGACCTGCTGCCGGAGCTGCGCGGCACCGGCCTGGCGGGCGCGAGCGTGCGGCACGTGCTGGACATGCGCACCGGCACCCGCGAGGACATCACCACGCTCGAACTCCAGCGCGCCTACTACGCCACCTGCCTGTGGGCGCCCCCCGCGCCTCTGCCCGAGTCCCCGGGCCGGGACGAGGACTCGCGCGCCCACCTGGCCCGGCTGACCCAGGTGCGCCCGCACGGCGGCCACTTCGAGTACCGCTCGACCCTGACCTGCCTGCTCGGCATGCTGGCCGAGCGGGCGAGCGGGCTGCGGCTGCCCGAGCTGATCTCCCGCCACCTGTGGCAGGGCCTCGGTGCCGAGCACGACGCCGAGATCACCGTGGACCGCAACGGCAACGCGCTGGCCGACATCGGCGTCTCGTGCACGGTCCGCGACCTGGCCCGGCTCGGGCAGGTCCTGCTGGGCGGCGGCGCCCGCCCGGACGGGACGCGGGTGGTGCCGGACGGCTGGGTGGCCGACACGCTCGTGCCCGATCCCGGCCAGGCGGACGCCTTCGCGCCGCACGGCACGCCGTACCTGGCCGTGCCCGGCGCCTACTACCGCAACCAGTGGTGGGTGGCCGGGCCGCGCCGGGCCGGCCGCGACGGCGTCTACCTGGCACTCGGCATCCACGGCCAGCTCCTGTACGTGGACGAGGCGGCCGGCGTCGTCGTCGCCAAGTTCTCCTCCTGGCCCGAGCCGTGGATCGACGACCTCGCGCGGGACACCGTGGCCGGTTGCGCGTCGATCGTGCGGGCACTGGCCGATACGCCGTAGACATAATGCTCGATATATGCGCAAACTAACAGCCGTTATATTTTCCAGCGAACGAACCGGAAGGAAGTGGGCCGATGGATGCGGCCGCATGGGGCCTCGGCGCGGCGGTGCTGCTGGCCTCGATCGTGGAGATGGTGGAAGCCCTGACGATCGTCATGGCGATGGGCATGACGCGGAGCTGGCGCTCCACGCTGATGGGGGTGGGCGCGGCCCTCGTGGCTCTGGCCGCGTTCACCGCCGCCGCCGGCTACGCCCTGGCGACCTGGCTGCCCGAGGCGGCCCTGCAGCTCGCCATCGGCGGCCTGCTGCTGATCTTCGGCCTGCAGTGGCTGCGCAAGGCCGTCCTGCGCTCCTCCGGACGCAAGGCCATGCACGACGAGGACCAGATCTTCGCCGAGGAGGTCGCCGCGGCCAGGAAGGCCGGTGAGGTCAGGCAGGGCGGCCTCGACTGGTTCTCCTTCATGATCAGCTTCAAGGGCGTCTTCCTGGAAGGCGTCGAGGTGGTCTTCATCGTCATCACCTTCGGCCTGAGCGCCGGCAACATGCCGGTGGCGATCGGCGCGGCCGTCATCGGCGTGCTGCTCGTCCTGGTCGTCGGCATCGCCGTCAGAGGGCCGCTGTCGAAGGTGCCCGAGAACACCCTCAAGTACGGCGTCGGCCTGCTGCTCGCCGGCTTCGGCAGCTACTGGGCCGTCGAAGGGCTCGGCATCTTCACCGACAGCCGCCAGAGCCTCGACTGGCCGGGCGCGGACCTGGCCATCCTGGTGCTCATCGCCGCCTGGTTCGGGCTGTCGCGGCTGCTGGTCCGCACGCTCAGACGGCCCGAGCCCGCGCCCGTACCGAGCACGTCAGGGAGTTGACCATGGGATTCATCAGAGGTTTCGGGCAGTTCTGGTACGACCTGATCGTCGGTGACGACTGGAAGATCGCCGTGGCGGTCGTCGTCACCCTGGCGATCGGCACGGTGGCGCTGCTGGCGTTCGGCGTGCCGGCGCTCGTGCTCACGCCGGTGCTCGGCGTCGCCCTCATGGCGGCCTTCGCCATCGCGCTGGCGATCGACGTACGCGGACACTAGCCTCCGGGGCCGGGCACCCCCCCGGCCCCGGCCGCGGACCGTCAGGAGACGGCGTCGTCCTCCGCCTGGTACACCGAGGCGGCGAAGCCCTCCAGCGTCTTCGCGCACTCGTCGAGCGCCTTGACGACGTCCTTGCCGCGGGCGGCCCCGAGCACGTCGCGCGCCCGCACCTTCTCGTACCAGCCCCTGAGCTTGGTGAGATCCTCCTCGTTCTCCTCCAGCTCACCGTAGGTGTAGTGGCGCGCGCGCACCTCCTTGGCGACGCCCTCGTGGAAGTCGGCGCACTTGTCGAGGATCTCCTCGTACTCGTCGTCGCGGGCGGCGTTGTAGAGGGCCACCAGGTCACCCTCGCCGATCACGGACGAGGTGCTCATCAGGAACGCCTGCCCGGACATCGTCTCGACGATCTCGTTGCGCAGCGCCCGCAGCGTGCGCTCGCTGCGTGCCGTGCGCGGCGCGGCGGCCACGGAACTCTGCAGGTAGACCGCACCGAGACTCTTCAGCTTGCGCCACACGGCGGCCCGCAGCCTGGTCGGCTCGCTGGGCACCCGGTAGGCCAGCACCAGCCAGGTGAGCGGCTCCCGCTCGTCGGTGTCCGGCAACGCCCGCCTCCTCGCCTCTTCGACCACCTGATCGTATCGATCCGCGCTCACGTGAAGTACCCGCGCGCGACCATGTCCGTCGTGACCACGATCGCCAGCGCCTCCGCCGCCAGCAGCGCCACCAGCACCACGAGCTGGACGACGCCCGCCTCGACCGGGCTCGCCCCGCCGAGCAGCATCCCCACGAACGCGCCCGGCAGCGTCACCAGCCCCACGGTCCTGGTCTGGTCCAGCGCCGGCACCAACGCCTGGCTCGCGGCCGGGCGGCAGATCTCCAGCGCCGCGTCCCTGGGCAGGAAGCCCAGCGACAGCGCCGCCTCCACCTCGCCCCTGCGCTGCCTCAGCTCGTCCACGGCCCGCCGCCCGGCCAGGGACGTGGCGGTCATGCAGCCGCCCAGCAGGATGCCCGCGACGGGGATCAGCACGATCGCCTCCATGGAGATCACGCCGGTGCCGGCCAGCAGGGCGAGCACCGGCGCGGTGCCCGCGGCCACCGGCACCGCCGCCCACCAGGCCGCCCGGCCCGGCGTGATGCGGCGGCCCGCGGTGAAGGCGGCGACGGCGAACATGAGCAGGACGAAGCCCGTCGCGGCCGGGAACGAGGTGACCACCCAGGTGATCAGCAGGGAGACCGCGCCGAGCTGCACGGCGGCCCGCAGGCAGGCGGTCAGCACCGCCCGCCCGTGACCGAGGTGGCCCAGCCACGCCACCAGGGAGCCGAGCGCGACCAGCGCCAGCAGCGCGACGGGCAGGACGGGGGTCAGGGAGATCAGAGAATGGGAACGCACAGCCGGTAGTTTCCCGCTACGGACCCGCGCCCCGACACCCGGCCGCGCGGCGCGGGCTCGATCCGCGGGCAGATTCCGGTTTGCGCGGGGCCGCCCGTCGAGGAAGATCGAAGGAGTCGCGCACGATCTCGCTCAGGAGGGTCGATGGGCCGACGACAGAAGCCGCTCGGCGGCTCGACCGAGGCCGAACGTTTCGCCCTGCGGTTGCGGGAGTTACGGGCCGGCCGAGGATTGACGATCCGGCGGCTGGCCGACCGGGCCGGATACGCGCCCAGCACCCTGTCCAAGGCCGAGTCGGGCGAGCAGGTGCCCTCCTGGGAGGTGACCGAGGCGTTCGTGCAGGCG
>NZ_SSXE01000219.1 GCF_021699195.1 Nonomuraea sp. MG754425
GCGGCGGGCGGGGCGGCGGGCTGGGAAGAGGTCATGGCATCGAGCCTAGAAGAGCCCCCGTGAGGCAGGCGGCCACCAGAAAACTTAGCCCTTGCGCCAACCATCGCGATGCCACAATGCTTAGCCTCATGGCACAGTATGAGGCGCAACTGGACGGCGTGTTCGTCGCGCTCGCCGACCCGACCCGGCGCGCCGTCGTCCGGCGGCTCGGCCGCGGGCCCGCGAGCGTCGGCGACCTCGCCCGGGACTTCCCGATGACGCTCCCCTCGTTCATGAAGCACGTGCGGATGCTCGAATCGAACGGGCTCATCCGCACGGCCAAGTCCGGCCGGGTCCGCACGTGCGCGCTCAACCGCGAGCGGCTCACCCTCGTGGACGGCTGGCTCGCCGAGCAGCGCCGCGTCTGGGACGAGCGCACCGACCGCCTCGAACAGTTCGTCACCGACCCTGAGGAGAACCCACGATGAATCCCGACCTCGACCTCGGCCTGCGGCGCGTCATCCGCGCCCCGCGCGCCACCGTGTGGCGCGCCTGGACCGACCCGTCCCGGCTGGAACGGTGGTGGGTCCCGTCGCCGTCGCGCTGCCGGGTGGAGCGGCTGGAGCCGCGGCCCGGCGGGGCGTTCGTGACCCGGCTGAGCGACGACGGGGCCGTGTTCGTCCCGCACCTGGACGCGTGCTTCCTCGTCGTGGACGAACTGGAGCGGATCGTGTTCACCAACGCGATCACCAGCGCCTGGCGTCCCGCGAGCCCCGTTCCGGTCGCCATGACCGCCACCGTCACGCTGGGCGAGCACCCGGACGGCACCGACTATCACCTCGTCGTCCGGCACGGCGACCCGGAGGCGCGCGCCCTGCACGAGAAGCTCGGCTTCGCCGGCGGCTGGGGCTCCGTCACCGCTCAGCTCGCCGCTCTCGCCGAAGGCACGGCCGCCTGATGAAGATCGTCCTGACCGAGTTCGTCACCCTGGACGGCGTCAGCCAGGGGCCCGGCTCGCCGCAGGAGGACACCAGCGACGGCTTCGCCCGCGGCGGCTGGCTGGTGCCCCACCTCGACCCGGCCTTCGTCCGGCACACCTCCGAGCAGCTCGACCTCGCCGGCGGCCTGCTGCTCGGGCGGCGCACGTACGAGGCGTTCGCCCGCGACTGGCCGCGGATCACCGACCCGGCCGACCCGTACGCCGAGCGGATGAACACCCTGCCGAAGTACGTCGTGTCGAACACCCTCGCCGAGGCGACCTGGGGCCCCGTCACCGTGCTCAGGGGCGACCCGGCCCAGACGGTCGCCGAGCTCAGGGCACGCGCCGGACGCGAGCTCCAGATCCACGGCAGCGCCCGCCTGGGCGACACGCTCCTCGCGGCGGGCCTGGTCGACACGCTCCGCCTCACGGTCGCGCCCACGGTGCTGCGCGCCGGTCGCCGCCTGCTGTCCGGCCAGGGCGCCACGTCCGGCCTGCGGCTGGTACGCCACGAGGCGACCCCGAGCGGCCTGCTGCTCCTCGAGTACGAGACCACCGGCCAGGCGTCGCGCGGCGCGTACGAAGGCGTCTCGGCCCTCGTCTGACCACGGGCCACGCAACGCGTCGAAGCGCGCGCCGACCTCGCCGCAAGCAGCACCGGAACTCGGCGCGCGGCATGATCCCGGAATTGTCGCAGCCGCTCGCTAACGTCCCGACCCATGGCACTCTCGCTGGCGGCGCGGCTGCGCGCCCGTTCCCCCCGCGTCCCCAGGACCCCCTGGGAGGAGACCCTCAAGAAGGTCTCCTCCGGCGACACCGCCGGCCTCCTGGCGTTCCTGGCCACGCTCGACGAGCCGGGCCGCCGGGCGATCGCGGCGGAGCTGCCCGGATACGTGAGCGGCGCGGCGCGGGCGGCCTCGTGGTGGGAGTGGCCCAGGCAGGGCAGGCCGCTGCTGATGGCGGGCGTGGCCTGCATGGGCGGCGCGGCGGCGGTGACGTCCTGGCTGTTCCGGCGCGAGCTGCCGCGCTGGCTCGACGAGAAGGACATCGGCCTGCTCCTCGACCTGCTGCGGCGGCGGCCGGTGGAGTGGCAGGCCGACGTCGCCCGCCGCCTCGCCGCCCGCATGCGGCTGCCGGACCCGCGGCACTGGGAGGTGGCCGCCACGCTCGTCAGGGAGACGGGCATCGAGCCGCCCGACAGCGAGGCGTTCATGATCGGCTGGCTGAGCCGGCTGAGTCCGGAGACGGCCGGAAACGACCCGCTGCTCGCCGCCTACGGCCCCCGCATCTTCGACCTCGACGGCCTCGCGCAGGCCCCGCTGCGACAGGTCGTCGAGACGGTGGCGCGGCTCGTCCACGACGGCCTGCTCGACCGCGCCGCCGTCATCGACGCCCTCGTCCGGCGGCTGCTGCGCGACGGCCCGGCGGCCAGGGCGGAGCTCGCGAGCCTGCACGACCGCCTCGACCTCGACATCGACGAGTCCGCCGCCCGCGCCCGCGACTACACCGGGCTGCTGCCCGCCGGCCCGGTCGCGGTGGCCGATCTGGCGCTGGCGCAGTTGCGACGGCTGGAGGAGGCCGGACGGTTGGGGGAGGAGCTGTTCGCCGAGGCCATGCGGTCGCTGGCCTTCCGGCCGGAGAAGAAGCTGCTGCGCGCGGCCGTGTCGTGGGCGGGCGACGCGGCGCTGCGCGAGGCGGGCCGGGCCGACACCGTGCTGGAGACGCTCGCGACGATCTGCACCCAGGACACGCTCGCGCTGCAGGAACGCGCCGTGCGCCTGGCCGTCAGGCTGGCCCCGCAGGCCGGGCCCGACGGCCGGGAGGCGATCAGGCAGGCGGCGGCGGAGCTGCCCGAGTCGTTACGGGAGCAGATCTCGGCGGCGTACGGCGGCGGCATCGCCGAAGCCGCCCTGCCCGCCGCGCCGAGCCTGTCGCCCGGTGCGGGCCCGCGGCTGCCGCCGCCGATCGCCTCGCCCGAGGAGCTCGTCCAGGAACTCGTGGCCTTCCGCTGGCCTCCCGACGCCGTCACCTTCGAACGCCTGCTCGCCGGCCTGGCCGAATGGTCGCACCGGGAGCCCGAACGGCTGCGTACGGCGCTGCGGCCCTGGTGGCACCCCTTCACCCCCGCCGCTTACGGGCACAACGGCCGCGAGGTCCACGAAAGCCTGTTCACCGCCGTGTCCGCCGCCTTTCTCGCCTTCGCCGCGCCTGAGCACAGCAGGCGGCTGACGGCCAGGGCGGCCAAGCGCCGCCGCCCGGCGTCCCCCGCCCCGCTGGAACTGCTCTACCGGCGACGCGCCATGGAGTTGGTGACCCCCTTCGAGCAGGGCACCGGCTACCCGGTCCTGCTGGCCACCCCCACGGCGGGCACCGGCCGGCTCGACCCGGCCACGCTGCTCGACCGCCTCGAACGCCTTGAGGCCGCGGGCATCGAGGCCCTGCCGGCGGACCTGGCCCAGGCACTGCTGCGGCTGCCCCGCCGGTTCACCTCCGCCGACGTGGTCCGGGCCGCCGCGCTGACGTCGCAGGCGGGCCGCACGTGCGCCGCGTGGATGCGCGACGGCGGCCTGCCCGACCCCGGCACGACCGTGACCGTGCTGCGCACGAGCCACCACGCGCAGCTCGAGACCGTGCTCGGCCCGCCCGCACCGCACCTGCCCGAGGAGATCCGGGCCCTGTTCGAGATACGCGACGGCTACACGTCCGCGATGACCTGGTGGCCGCTCGCCCTCCCCTCCCACCGGGAGTTCGGCGCGGCCCACCTGGTGGGTCACCTGCCGAACGCCCTGGACCTGCCCGACTCCGCGGCCCGCGCGCTGCCCGCCCTCGCCCACGGAGACGGTCCGCCCGGCACCGCCGTGGCCCACGCCCTGGTCTGCGGCATGGGCCACGCCAAACCCGCCGAACGGGTCGCCGCCACCGACGCCTTCCTCACCCTGGCCGCCCGCGACGAGCTCCCGGCCGAGGCCCTGGCACAGGCGGTAACTGCGCTGGTCACGGCCGACGTCGTCAAGCTCAACCGCGTGGTGTCCGTCCTCGACGAGGCCACCCAGGCGGGCGCGCACGAGGCGGTGTGGGCGGTGATCGCGGGCGTTTTGGCGAGCCTGCTGCCGAAGGAGGACGAGCGGCCCCGAGCGGGCGTCGCCGACCTGCTCGCGACGGGCGCGCGGGCGGCCAGGATCGCCGGGGCACGGGCGGAGCTGCCCGAGGTGGCGGCGGTCGCCGGCCGCAGGGGATCGAGCCGGCTGGTGATGGAGGCCCGCCGGCTGACCCACCTCGTCGGCGACCCCGCACGACCCGCCGCGAACGCCCCTTGATCCGCCCACGGTGGTTCCGAACCCGGGTCGCCGGTGCCCGGAGCGGGCGGGTTCGGGCTAGATCTCGGTGGGGCGGCGCATGCGGAAGGCGGCGATCGCCGCGAGGACGACCACCACGGCCATGAGCAGGAAGGCGTCGGAGAAGGCGGCCCCCTCCTGCGCGGCGTGCAGCGCGTTGACCGCGTCCGCGCCGCTCTGCTGCCGTGCGGTCACCAGGACGCCGAACAGGGCCGGACCGGTGCCCGCGCCGAGGAACTGGGCGCCCTGGAGGATCCCGAGGCCGACGCCGACCTGGTCGGGAGGCAGCGCGCCGGCCGCGGCGCTGATCAGCGGGGTCAGCACGAAGATGAAGCCGACGCTGAGCGTGAGCATCCCGGCGGCGGCGGGGATCGCCGACGCGCCTCCCGCGACGGTGGACAGGAACAGGGTGGCCAGGCCGATGACCGCGAGGCCGGTCAGCACCAGGGGCCGGGTGCCGACGCGGTCGGCCAGGCCGCCGATCAGCGGCGAGACGACGGCGACGGCGATCCCGGCCGGGATCATGACCAGCGCCCCTTCCCCGGGGGTGAGGCCGTTGACGTCCACGACCAGCAGCGGGACGAACACGAGCCCGCCCAGATTGACGATCATGGACAGGAAGGCGACGATGACCGCGTTCCTGAAGACCCGGTTGGCGAACAGCGCGGGCGGCACGAAGGGCCGCTCGACCCGGACGGTACGCCACCCGAACAAGCCGATCGCCACGACCGCCACGACGAGGCTGACCCAGGACGACGGCGCGGCCGGCCCGGCGACCTGCGCCTGCGTGATGCCGTACAGGATGAGACCGGCTCCCAGGCCGAGGAGCACGCCGCCGGGCAGGTCGAAGCGGTCCGCGCCCGCGGGCGGCGTGCCGGGCAGCACCCGCGACGCCGCGGGGAGCAGCGCCAGCGCGACCGCGAACATGAGCCAGAACAGCGCGGGCCAGCCGAGGAACTGGCCGATCCCGCCGCCGACGGCCGGTCCGGCCGCGGTGCCGATGCCGGTGGCGGCGGAGACGACGCCGATCCCCATCCCCCGCCGCTCCGCCGGCATCAGCCTGGTGATGGCGATGATCGAGAGCACGGGGATCGCCGCCGCCCCCACTCCCATCACGATCCGTCCGAGCACGAGCGCGAGCAGGCTCGGGGCGAGTGCGCAGATCAGGCTGCCGGCGGCGTAGGCGAGCAGGGCGAAGACGAACAGCCGCCGCAGGCTCACCCGGTCGGAGACGCGGCCGTAGAAGGGGATGCCGATCGAGAAGACCAGCAGGAATCCGGTGACGACCCACGCCAGTTCAGCCTCGGACGCCCCGAACTGCGTGCCGATCGCCGGGAGTACGAGGTTGACCATGTCGCTGGCGATGACCGTGGCGAGCATCGCGGGCAGGAGCACCGCCAGCAGGGCCCGGCTGGAACCGGTTCGTCCGGTCGTGGTCGGTGTGGCTGTCATTCGGCATGTCCTCCGCGTGGCAGCTAACTGCCACCATGGTAGTTACAGTTTGGCGAAAAAGAACGGCGGAGGGTTCGCCTCCGCCGCCGCCCGGCTACCGTTTCAGGCCGAGCTCGCGTTCGATGTCGAAGACCCGCTGACGCAGGTCGGCGATGGTCGTGCGGCCGAGCCGCTCCTGCATGGCCCGCTCCGCGTCCTGGAACTCGACTTCGAGCAGGGCCTGGATGTTGCGCCCCACCTCGCACTCGGCGCTGGGCGGGTGCGGGTGCCGCGACAGGATCGGCCCCGGCTCGACGGCGGCGAACGCGTCGTGCAGGGTGATCTGCCGCGGCTCGCGGGCGAGGGTCCAGCCGCCGCCCCGTCCTTCGGTGGCCCACACCAGGCCGGCGTCGCGCAGGCTGCCGAGGATGCGGCGGACGAGAACCGGGTTGCTCTCCAGACTGTCGGCGATCTCCGCCGAGGTCAGCGACTTGCCGCCCCAGCGCGCCAGCAAGGTGAGCGCGTGGATGGCCACCGCGCTCCTGCTGCTGAGACCCATCGGGGCTCCCTCCGCTCGAACTGTAATGAGGTTAGTTACAGTTCGAGCGGCCGTCAATCTCCCAGCGCGCGACACGCGGCCCGCCGCGCCAGGACGCCGGACGGCGACCGGTTGGCCGGCAGCGTCGCCGGATCGCCCTCGACGAGGCCGGGCAGCGGGTTCGCGCCGTGGTTGTCGACGAAGTGCGACACCAGGCAGGTGATCATGATCCACAGCGTCACCGCGCCGCGCGGGCGGGGCGCGGCCGGGCCCGCGTGCGGGCCCGGCTCTCCTCCTGCGTCACGCGTCGAGGGGCTCGATCATCATTCACCTGGCGGACGTCATGTGACCTGCCCCGCGGCGGCCTCCAGCGCGCTGACGTCGATCTTCCCCATGTCCAGCATGGCCTTCATCGCCCGCTGGGCCGTGTCCGGGTCGGGGTGCGTGAGCAACTCCTCCAGCCGCCGGGGGATGATCTGCCAGGACAGGCCCCAGCGGTCCTTCAGCCAGCCGCACCGCGACTCCTCGCCGCCCTCGGTGAGCTTGGCCCACAGTTCGTCCACCTCGTCCTGCGACTCGCAGTCGACGTAGAGCGAGACGGCCTCGGTGAAGGTGAACCGCGGGCCGCCGTTCAGCGCCAGGAACCGCTGGCCGGCCAGCTCGAAGTCGACCATCAGCACCGTCTGGTCCGCGCCCTGGCGGCGCACGTCGAGAATGCTGGAGCCGGGGAACAGCGAGGTGTAGAAGGTGGCGGCCTGCTCGGCCTGGTCGTCGAACCACAGGTACGTGGTGATCTTCTGCATGGCGGGTCCCTCCTCGGGGATCGTTTCGTCACTGACGCGTCGTACGGGACGCGCGCGGATCGACACGGCCGCCGAAGATTTTTTCCGCGTCTCCGGTCAGCCGAGGACGGCGCCGATCGTGGTCATGATCGGGATGGACAACCCCGTGGTCAGCAGCACCGCGCCACGTGCCAGGCGCCTGCCGGTGTCGTACGTGACGGCGTACACGTAGATGTTCTGGGCCGTGGGCAGGGCCGCGAAGAGGGTCGCCGCGAGCAACTGCGTGCCCTCCAGGCCGAGCGCGAAGCGGGCGAACACGTACGCCAGCGCCGGCTGCGCGAACGCCTTCAGCATCACGGCGAGGAAGAGGTCCTTGCCCACGCCGTCCTCCTCGGCGGCGTTCGCCGCGCGGCGGGAGCCGTACAGGCTCAGGCCGTAGGCCAGCAGCGCGACCGGCACGGCGGCGCCGCCGAGCAGGTCGATCGGGCGCATCACCGTGACCGGCAGCGAGATTCCGCTCAGCGCGAGCGCCAGGCCGAGCAGCGAGGCGACCGTGAGAGGGTTGCGGAACGGGAGCAGTAACACGGCGCGCGCCGAGCGGGAGCCCTTGTCGAGGATCAGGAACGAGACCGGGGTCAGCACGAGGAGCTGGAAGAGCAGGATGGGGGCCACGAGGGCGGCGTCGCCGAGCACGTACAGCGCGATCGGCACGCCCAGGTTGCCGGCGTTCACGTACGACGAGGCCAGCGCGCCGATCGTGGCCTGCCCCGTCGTCCGCCGCCAGGCCAGTTTGGCCACCAGCACGAACACGAGCTGGGTGAACGCCACCGCGATGACCTCGGCCAGCAGCACCGGCGACAGCAGCGAGCCCAGGTCGGCCTTCGACACGGTGGCGAACATCAGCGCCGGGGTCGCCACGAAGAACGCCAGCCGCGACAGCACCAGCTCATCGCTGGACCGCAGCACGCCGATGACGCCGATGACGTAACCCAGCACGGCCACCGACACCAGAGCGGCGAACGCCGCGACAACCCCCGACACCCCATTCCCTCCCAAACTGGACGTTCAGGAGGTTATCCGAGCCCCTCCACCCGGCCCCGACCCGGTCAGCCGCCTCCCTCCGGGGCGTCGGCCGGGGGAGGCCGCGCCCGAGCCCTGCCCAGGGCCGCCGCGAGCATAGGTCCCCCCGATGGGGGTAAGCCGGACGTACGGCGCTGACCTGCGGAAACGCTGTCTTCGGGGGTCGTCGCGAGCACCACGGGGCAAATGGGGGGTCTCCGGTGACCATTGACGAACCGCGAGCTGACGATTCGTTGACGCCCGCCGCGTCGCCGGTCGCACCGACGAGCAAGGGCCGCGTGCTGGCGAGCTGGTTGTCGACCACCGACCACAAGATCATCGGCTACATGTACCTGATCGCGTCGTTCGTGTTCTTCGTGTTCGCCGGCATCATGGCCCTGCTCATCCGGGCCGAGCTCATGCAGCCCGGCATGGACCTGATGACCAACGAGCAGTACAACCAGCTCTTCACCATGCACGGCACGATCATGATGCTGCTGTTCGCCACCCCGCTGTTCGCCGGGTTCGCCAACGTGGTCATGCCGCTGCAGATCGGCTCTCCGGACGTGGCCTTCCCCCGCCTGAACGCGGTGAGCTTCTGGCTGTTCCTGTTCGGCGGGCTGATCGCGGTCAGCGGCTTCGTGACGCCCGCGGGCGCGGCCAGCTTCGGCTGGTTCGCCTACGCGCCCCTGTCACACTCGGTCTTCTCACCCGGCCCCGGGGGAGACCTGTGGATCATGGGGCTGAGCCTGGCCGGCGTGGGGACGATCCTCGGCGCGGTCAACTTCATCACCACGATCATCTGCATGCGCGCCCCCGGCATGACCATGTTCCGGATGTCCATCTTCACCTGGAACGTGCTGCTGACCAGCATGCTCGTGCTGATGGCCTTCCCGGTGCTGGCCGCCGCCCTGCTCGCGCTGGAACTCGATCGCAAGCTCGGCACCGGCTTCTTCAACCCGGGCAACGGCGGCGCGATGCTCTGGCAGCACCTGTTCTGGTTCTTCGGCCACCCCGAGGTCTACATCATCGCGCTGCCGTTCTTCGGCATCATCACCGAGGTGCTGCCCGTCTTCAGCCGCAAGCCGCTGTTCGGCTACATCGGCCTGGTCGGGGCCACCATCGCCATCGCCGGGCTGTCGATGACGGTGTGGGCACACCACATGTTCCCGACCGGTCAGGTGCTGCTGCCGTTCTTCTCCTTCTTCACCTTCCTCATCGCGGTGCCGACCGGCGTGAAGTTCTTCAACTGGACGGGCACCATGTGGCGGGGGTACCTGACGTTCGAGACGCCCATGCTCTTCGCCGTCGGCTTCCTCATCACCTTCCTGATCGGCGGGCTGACCGGGGTCATCCTCGGGTCGCCGCCGCTCGACTTCCACATCACCGACTCCTACTTCGTCGTCGCCCACTTCCACTACGTGGTGTTCGGCACCGTCGTGTTCGCCATGTTCGCCGGCTTCTACTTCTGGTGGCCGAAGATGACCGGGCGGATGCTGAACGAAGGGCTCGGCAAGCTGCACTTCTGGCTGCTGTTCATCGGCTTCCACACGACGTTCCTCGTGCAGCACTGGCTCGGCGTGGCCGGCATGCCGCGCCGCTACGCCGACTACAGCGCCGCCGACGGCTTCACCGACCTGCACCTGATCTCCTCCATCGGCGCGTTCATCCTGGGCGCCTCGACGCTGCCGTTCCTGTACAACGTCTGGTACACCGCGCGCCGCGCGGAGAAGGTCGTCGTGGACGATCCCTGGGGGTTCGGCAACTCGCTGGAGTGGGCCACCTCCTGCCCGCCGCCCCGGCACAACTTCTCCAGCATGCCGCGCATCCGCTCCGAACGTCCCGCCTTCGACCTGCACTACCCGCACGTCGGCGGAAGAGTGGCGGAGTGAGGGGCATGGACGGGCTGTCACCGCGGGAGCGGATCGTGCTCGCGGCGATCGAGCTCGAACTGCGGCACAGCGGCGAGCGGCTGGCCACCCGCCTCAACGAGTTCAACCAGAGAGCCGGGCAGGACGGCCCGCAGCGCTTCGCGGCCCACGTCAGCCGGGGCGAGCTGGCCGCGGTGCTCGCCATGGTGCTGATCATGGCCGGGATCCTGACCCTGGTGGCGATAACCTGCGGCAAGTGATCGTCCGACGACGCTGGGGAGCCGCATGACCTCGAACCGGATGCGCCGCGGAGCCCGCGCCATCATCCTCGACCAGGACGACCGCGTGCTGCTCTGCCGGATCGACCTGACCCGCGACGGCGGCCCGGTCGTGTGGGCCGCGCCGGGCGGCGGCGTGGAGCCCGGCGAGACGGACCTGCAGGCGCTGGCCCGCGAGCTGGAGGAGGAGGTCGGGCTGAGCCTGGGCGGCGACCCGCCGCCGCACGTCTGGCACCAGAGCGTGGCCGACCCCCAGTACGCCCCCGGCTACGACGGCGTCGTCAACGAGTACTTCCTGCTGCGCCGTCCGGGCTTCGCCCCGCGCGGCACGCTGAGCGACGAGCAGATCGCCGCCGAGAACATCAGCGGCTGGCGGTGGTGGAGCGTGGCGGAGATCGCCGAGGGGAACGGGGACGACCAGTTCTCGCCGCGCGACCTGGCCGGCGTCCTGGGCGCGCTGCTGGCCGGCGGCGTGCCCAGGGAGCCGGTCCGCATGGGCCTGTGACCTGCGCCTCCTGACCGAGCGGCGCAGGTCCGCACGGGTTTATGACCTGCGGTCCTTGAACGTGCGGCGCAGGTCCGCGACCCACTCCTCGGGGATCTCCCAGGGGATGAAGTGGCCGCCGCGGTCGTGGGCGGTGATGCCGACGTGGTTGTACCAGGCGGCCCGGTCGCCGTCGAGGAAGCCGCGGATGCGCTGTTCGCCGGTCGTCACGCCGGGCGGGTTCTCGTAGCCGACGAACGTGATGCCCGTCGGTGCCTCCACCACCGGCCACCGGTCGTGCGAGGGGGTCCACGGGTAGCGGTTGTTGTTGGCGTAGGTGCGGATCGAGGTGTCGATCCCGCCGCCCGCCCAGAAGATCGTCGCGTGGGTGAGCAGGTCGTCCTTGCTGAACACGCGCTCCACGTCGCCGCCGTTGTCCGACCACTTCGCCCAGCGTTCCAGGATCCAGGCCAGCATGCCGGCGGGGGAGTCGGCCAGCCCGAAGCCGAGCGTGGAGGGGGCCAGCAGGTGCGCGGCCAGGTGCACGGCGAAGCGGCGGTCCAGTTCCAGGACGCGGGCGTGCGCGTCCGCGGACAGGCCGGGCGGGATGGGCGCGCCGCCACTGAAGTCCCAGGCCCGGTCGCCGTTGAACATGGTGAGCTTCTGCGCCGAGCCGATGTGCAGGCCGAGCAGTTCGCCGGCGTACTTGTGCCCGAGTTGCCCGGTGACCAGCGCGCCGACGTCGCAGCCCGCGGCGGCGTACCTGTCGTGGCCGAGCACGCCGGTCATCAGCTCGTGCCACACGTCGGCGATCTTCCAGAAGTTCATGTCGGGGTGGTGCGTCAGCGGGGTCGAGAAGCCGAAGCCCGGCAGCGACGGCACGATCACGTCGAACGACTCCGCGGGATCGCCCCCGTACGCGGCCGGGTCGGCGAGCTGGTCCACCACCTTGGACCAGTGCCAGAACGTCCACGGCCAGCCGTGGCTGAGGATCAGCGGCACCGGGTCGGGGCCCGCGCCCGGCCTGCGCATGAAGTGCACGGGCACGCCGCCCACGTCCACGCGGTAGTGCTCGTAGGCGTTGATCGCCCGTTCGGCGGCCCGCCAGTCGAAGCCGTCGGCCCAGTAGGCGACCAGCTCCTCCAGGTAGGAGCGCCGCACGCCGTAGCGGCCGTCGTCGTTGCCGACGTCCAGGGGCCACCGGGTGGCCGTCAGCCTGCGGCGCAGATCGTCCAGCACCTCGTCCGGCACGTGCAGCGGCTGCGGTCGCAGCGGGAAGGGTCGGGTCGGCATCAGGTCCTCCTAGTCGTCGAGAGCGGCGGCGATCTCGCTCAGCCGGGTCAGCAGGCGGGTGTGGTCGTCGAGCGCCGCGCGCTCCTCGTCGTCGAGGCGGTCCACCACGCGCGCCAGCCGCGCCACGCGGTCCGCGCGCCGCGACCGGACGACCTGCTCGCCCTCCGGGGTGAGCGACAGCAGCACCGCCCGGCCGTCGCCGGGGTCGGGGCGGCGCGCGACCAGCCCGTCCCGCTCCAGCTTGGCGACCAGGCTCGTGAGCGCGGGCTGCTTGAGCTGCTCGGTCGCGGTGAGCTCGGTCAGCCGCATCGGACGCCCCACGCGCGACAGGGTGTGCAGCACGGACAGCGCCGAGAAGCTGAGCCTCCTGACCGCGGAGAGCCGGATGAAGTACACGTTGAAGCCCTCGATGGCGTCGGCCAGCGCGTCGAGGTCCGGTGAGTTCGCCGCCACCCGTCATTTATATCAATGTTCGATGTAAATCGTGCGGGCAGGGGTCCTTACGGTCGGCGCGGGCGCGGCGGTAAACGTTCCGTAAGTCCGCTCCGCGAGGCTGAGGGCACCTCGGACGGGCCACCCCGGCCCGCCACCCGACCCGGAGGAGACACCCCGTGCGCACGCTCAAGCTCCAGGTGCAGACCACCGTAGACGGCTACATGTCCGGCCCGGACGGCGCGATGGACTGGCTGACCTCGCCGTGGAGCGACGACCTGAGCGCCTACGTGGACACGCTCGGCGAGAAGGCCGACTGCATCGTGCTCGGCCGCAGGCTCGCCGAGGGATTCATCCCGGCCTGGGCCGCCGCCCCCGAGGGCGAGACCCAGGAGAGCATCGACTGGATGAACGACACCCCCAAGGTGGTGATCTCCGGCTCCCTCACCGAGTCGCCCTGGCCGGGCGCCGCGGTCATGGGCGGCGACCTGGCCGAGATCGTCGCCGACCTCAAGTCCCGGCCGGGCGGCGACCTGATCGTCTACGGCGGCGGCACGCTCGTGCGCGGGCTCATCGCCCAGGACCTGATCGACGACCTGCACCTGTTCGTCAACCCGGCCGCGACCGGCGGCGGCATGCCCGTCTTCCCCGGCGGGGACGCCCCCCGGCGGCTGCGGCTGGTCGAGGCGCGCGGGTTCGCCTGCGGGGTCACCGGGCTGCACTACCGGCCGGCGCGCGGCTGAGCCTCACGAGGAGTCGCGCACGACCAGGGCGGGCTCGAAGATGATCGACGTGGGGCGATGCCCCGGCTGCTCGATGTGCCGCAGCAGCAGCCGGGCCATCTCGGCGGCCATGTCCTCCACGGGATGGCGCACGGTCGTGAGCGCGGGACGGCACGCCGCCGCCGCGCTGCTGTCGTCGAAGCCGACCACCGCCACGTCGTCGGGCACCCCGCGGCCGTGGTGGCGCAGCGCCAGCAGGGCTCCCTGCGCCATCAGGTCGTTGGCCGCGAAGACACCGTCGAGGGCGGGGTGCTCGGCCAGCAGGCGTTCCATCGCCTCCTCGCCGCTGTGGGCGGTGAAGCCGCCTTCCGCGCACGGCACGAAGGGGTGGCCGTGTGCGGCCATCGCGTCGCGGAACCCGGTCAGGCGGGCCTGCCCGGCCGGTACGTCCAGCGGCCCCGAGATGGTCACGATCCGGCTGCGGCCCCGGGCGACGAGGTGGTCGGCGGCCAGCTTCGCCCCCGCCTGGTGGTCGACGTCCACGTAGCTGATCGGGACCGGCCTGGCGGGGCGGGCGAAGAGCACGGCGGGCAGCCTCGCCTCGGCGAGCAGTTCCGGCAGCGGGTCCTCGGAGTGGGTGGAGACCAGCACCGCGCCGTCGGCGTCGCCCTGCCGCAGGGAGGCGAGCACCTGCGCGCGGGCCTCGGCGGTCTCGGCGAACATCAGGACCGGGTGGATGCCGCGGGGGCGCAGGAAGCCCACGATGCCGGCGACGACCCGGCCGAAGAACGGGTCGGTGAACACCTGGACGGGGAAGTGGCCGTCCTCGCCGCCCGCGCCGGAGACGACCAGGGCGATGCCGCCCGTACGGCGGGTGACCAGCGAGCGGGCCGCCCGGTTGGGCACGTAGCCGGTGGCGGCGACGGCCTGCCTGACCGCTTCCTGGATCGTGGAGTCGACGTTGCGGATGCCGTTGATCACCCGGGAGACGGTGGCCCGGGAGACCCCCGCCGCCCTGGCGACGTCCTCCAGTGTGGGGGATGACGGCGGGAGATCTTCCCTCATTGCGTCTTTATAGCACACCGCTTGGAGAGCGCTCTCCCCGACGCGGGCGCCTGGTCAGGGGAGCTGGAAGTCGGGAGTGAGAGCGGCGCCGCGGTGCGGCTTGTACAGGTCGTAACCCCGGGGGTCGCACTGGAGGCCGCCGTTGATGCAGTGGGTGACCAGCGCGTCGAGGATGGCGAGGTTGTCCCAGGCGTTGAAGAAGTCGTAGTGCCAGGAGTAGCCCCGCCCGCTGGACAGGCGCGCCTGCGACAGGTCGCCGTCCGCCGGGAAGGCGATCTTGAACTCCAGCATCGGCACCGCCACCGGATGCGAGGCCGGGCAGTAGCCGCCGGCCGGGTAGGCCATGTGCGCCTTGTGGTCGGGGCTGTCGAGGCGGACGCCGTCCCAGCAGCTCGGCGCCTGGTACCGGACGTTCACCTGGGTGCCGGCCGGGCACGACGCCGGGATGTCCCAACTGTGGGACAGGTCGCCGCACTCGAAGCCCTCGACGGCGCCGGGGGAGTCGCGGAACTCCGCCAGCGTCGCGGTCGGGCTGCCGACGACGAAGCGCAGGCCCTGCGGGAAGGGCTGCACCCGCCAGTACTCCAGGATGCCGGACTTGTAGTAGACGACCTGGTTGCCGGTCGGTGCGATGAGCTGGTCGCCCTTGTAGAAGCTCGGGAACCAGTAGGCGGAGCGGTCGTGCGGGTTGGTGCACGAGGTCGCGCCGGCCAGCAGCGAGCCGGACGTGCTGGCGGCGTCGGTGGTGCGGTTGCCGATGAAGGTGTGCATGTGCGAGGCGCCGGGCAGGCCGGGGAAGACGATCGGGTCGTCGGGCCGGTTGGCGGTCATCGAGCAGTTGGCCTGGAACTCGTGGTGGGTGACCTCGTCGGTGAAGGTCGGGCGCGGTCGCGGGGTGGAGGTGGCGCCGCCGGTGCCGTAGACCTGGAACTCCCACAGGGAGTAGCCGTAGCCGGTGGCGCGGGTGGTGCCGTGCATGCGGATGTAGCGGCCGGTGGCGGTGAGGTCGATGGT
>NZ_SSXE01000220.1 GCF_021699195.1 Nonomuraea sp. MG754425
GCCGTGCTGCTGGCCGCGCTGGGCCTGACGGCGATCAGCGGCCCGGGGGCGTCGGTGGCGCTCGTGCTGCTCGGCCTCAGCCTCTCGGCCGCCACGTTCTGCCCGATGCTGGTGCTGGGCATCTGGTGGCGGCGGCTGACGGACCTCGGGGTGCTGGCGGGGTTCGTCGCGGGTGGGGGCGTGACGGCGGTGCTTGTGCTCGCGGAGCGGGCGGGCGTGAAGATGGGCGCGCTGACTTCCTGCCCCGCTCCGGTCGCGGTGCCGCTGTCGTTTGCCGCGATGGTGGTGATTTCCCTGGTCACGCCGGGTCGAATGCCGTGGGGAGCAGGCCGGATGCTGGCCAGGATGCATGTGCCCGAGCATCTTGCGGGCCCCCCGACCTACCGCCCGTCGCGTCCAGGCGACCGCTTGTCGTAACAGCACTCTCCGTATGTCGCTGACTACAGACCGTTCGACGAGCTGTCCGTAAACAGGGTTTCGCCCGCATGATCGCAACCGTAGTGTTTCGGCATCGGAAGCCTTCCCGGCGCATTGGGGGGACGGGGCCCACAAGGCCCGTAGAGAGGACTGATGCGCGCGGGTTCACCGGCGACACTACGCAGGTCGCCGCGGCTGTCGGGCCCTTGACCGGGGGGTGGGGCCCGCCAAGCCGATCGTGAGGGGGCGCCCGCTGAGGCCGCGTGACCCGGCCCCGCGATCTGGCCCTCGGGGGCGGCCGGATCGCGCTAGCGGGCGCCCCTATCATGGTTCGTGCTCCGCCGGGTGTTTTATCCCGGAGAGTCAGGCGTCGCGGAGTTTCTTCAGCAGCGCGATGTCCTCAGCGTGCTTGGGGGCCTTGCCGGGCGTCTCGATGCAGAGCGGCACTCCGGCCACCGCCGGGTGGCGCATGATCTCGGCGAACGCCTGGGCGCCGATGTGACCGGCCCCGATGTTCTCGTGGCGGTCCTTCTTCGCGCCGCACACGTCTTTGGAGTCGTTGGCGTGGATCAGCTTCAGCCGCCCCGGCGCGATCGAGTGCAGGGCGTCGAAGGTCTCCCGCACCCCGCCCTCGGCGGCCAGGTCGTGCCCGGCGGCGAAGGCGTGGCAGGTGTCGAGGCAGATGCACGCGCGCGGATGCCGGTCGAGCGCGGCCAGATACGGTTCGAGGTCCTGGACGGTGGCGCAGAGCATCGCCCCCTGCCCCGCCATCGGCTCCAGCAGCAGGTCGGGGCCGCCGTCGGGGATCTCGTCGAGCAGCGGCAGCAAGGTCTCGCGGAGCTGGCGCAGCGCGTCGCCGCGCGGCTGCGTCACCGCCGAGCCGGTGTGCACCACCACGCCCCTGGCGCCGGTCTCCACTCCCCGCCGCAGCGTGTGGCGGACGATCGCGATGGAGTTGGCCAGCGTCTCCGGGCTGGGCGAGCCGAAGTTGACGAGATAGGGCACGTGGATGAACGTCTGCACACCCGACTCGGCCAGCTTGGCGTCCTGGTCGGGTTTGCCTTCGGTCAGCGCCCAGCCACGCGGGTTGGTGACGAACACCTGGATCATCTCGGCGCCGATCTCGGCCATGTACTTCAGGCCGCCCGTCGCGAGGCCGCCCGTCACGGACACGTGTCCGCCGATCAGGGAAGTGAGGGTCATGATGGCAATCAGTGTAGGCGCAGCCCACGACCGTTCCGGCGGCACGGCGCGCGCACAAAGCTTGCTCCAAGAGCCCGGCCCGGACGCTGCTGCCGCGAGCGCCCGTGAGAGAGGCTGGATCGCGTTCGCTGACGCGAGGCCAGAACGGGAGAGCCCATGCGTGCCATCGCCATATCCGCCTTCGGCGCCGACCCCGAGCTCATCGAGGTGCCCGAGCCCGAGCCGCGGCCGGGGGAGATCCTGGTCCGCCTGCGCGCGGCCGGGTACAACCCGGTCGACACCAAGATCGCCGGTGGGGCGATGAAGGGCGTCATGTCACCCGCGTTCCCGCTCATCATGGGCCAGGACGGCGCCGGGGTCGTGACGGCGGTCGGCGGCGAGGTGAGCCGCTTCCGGCCCGGCGACGAGGTCTACGGCCGCTTCAGCCACCCCGCGCGCGGCCTGGGCAGCTACGCCGAGTACGCCGTCGCGGCCGAGGACGGGCCCGTGGCCCGGATGCCCAAGGGCATGACCCCCGAGCAGGCCGCCGCCGTGCCCACCGCCACCGGGACCGCCTGGGACGTGGTGGAGGCCGCCAGGATCGACGAGGGGCAGACGGTGCTGATCGTCGGGGCCACCGGGGGAGTGGGCCAGTCCGCGATCCAGCTCGCCGCCCTGCGCGGGGCCCGCGTCATCGCCACCGCCGCCCCCGCCGACGAGGACCTCGTGCGCGGGTTCGGCGCGGCGGAGACCGTGGACCGCGATCGGGCCGCCGAACAGGTGCGGGCCGCCCACCCGGACGGCATCGACGCGGTGCTGGAGCTGGTCTCCCCGGCCGGCGCCACCGGGCCCGCGGAGGCGCTGCTCCGCCCCGGCGGCGTGATCTGCAGCATCGTGCACGCCCTCGACCCCGACGCGCTGGCCGCCAGGGAGTTGCGTGGCGTGAACGTGATCAACCACCCCACCCCGCAGGTGCTGACGAACCTCGCCGACCTGATCGACGCCGGGCGGCTGCGCGTGCGGGTGGAGGCCCAGGTGCCGCTGGAGCGCGCGCCCGCCGAACTGCGCGAGATCGCCGGCCGGCGGGCCAGGGGCAAAACGGTCTTTCTCCTCTGATTGGAGCATGACACGAAAAGTGCCGGGCTTGCGGGCGGTGAGTTGGGAGTTCTCGCGGATGGACCGGGCACCAGGGACATGTGTGTACTTCTGGCATGCTCACCGTCTTCAACGCCAGGTCGCCGGCGCAGGCCGAGGAAGACCTGCTGGCCTGCTGCGCCTCCCGCGTGTTCGCCGAGCGGGTGGCCGCGGCCAGGCCGTACTCCGACCTGGACCGGCTCCTCGACACGGCCCGCACGGCCGTGCTGGAGCTGGGCTGGGACGACGTCATGGAGGCGCTGAGCGCGCACCCGAGGATCGGCGAGCGGCCGGACGGCGGCGGCAGGCAGGCGTCCTGGTCCCGGCAGGAGCAGTCGGGCGTGCGGGACGCGCAGCGCGACGCGCTCGCCGAGGGCAACCGGGCCTACGAGGAGCGGTTCGGGCACGTCTACCTCGTCTGCGCCAGCGGGCTCACCGGCGCGCAACTGCTGGAGCGGCTGCGCGAGCGGCTCGGCAACGACGCCGAGCGCGAGCGCGCGGTCGTCCGCGGCGAGCTGGCCGCCATCACCCGGCTGCGGCTGGGCAGACTCATGGGGGAGGCCGCATGAGCCTTTCGACCCACGTGCTCGACGCGGTCACCGGCCGGCCGGCCGCCGGGCTGCGCGTCCGCCTGGAACACGACGGCCGGGTCGTGGCCGAGGGCCGCACCGACGGCGACGGCCGCATCAAGGGCTGGAGCGTGGCCGCCGGAGTGCACCGCATCGTCTTCGACACCGGGGAGTACCTGGAGGACACCTTCTACCCGGAGGTCGTCGTCACCTTCACGGTCACCGACCCCGACGGGCACCACCACGTGCCCCTGCTGCTCAGCCCGTACGCGTACACCACCTACCGAGGGAGCTAATGACCGTCAGACTCGGCGCCAACCGTTACGGCAAGGCGGAGACCAGGCTCGTCCGCGTGGTCAGGGAAGGCCCTGTGCACCACGTCAAGGACGTCAACGTGAGCACCTCGCTGTCGGGTGACATGGAGGCCGTGCACCTGACCGGCGACAACGCCGCCGTGCTGCCGACCGACAGCCAGAAGAACACCGTCTACGCCTTCGCCAGGCGGCACGGCGTCGGCCAGATCGAGGAGTTCGCCCTCCTGCTGGCCCGCCACTTCGTCGCCTCCCAGCCCTCGATCCACCACGCCAGGGTGGAGATCGAGGAGTACGGCTGGAACCGCGCCGGCCCGCACTCGTTCGTGCGCGACGGCGGCGAGGTGCGCACGTGCGTGGTCCACCACGACCGCGACGGCCGCTCCACCGTGCTGTCCGGGCTCAAGGACCTGGTCGTGATGAACTCCACGGGCTCGGAGTTCCACGGCTACATCGTGGACGAGTACACCACGCTCCAGCCGACCACCGACCGCATCCTGGCCACCGCCGTCGCGGCCCGCTGGCGGCACACCGAGCCCGACGCCGCGCCCTACGGCACCTCGTACGCGGAGGTCAGGCGCTGCCTGATCGAGGCGTTCGCCGGCACCCACAGCCTCTCGCTCCAGCAGACCCTGTACACCATGGCCGAGCGCGCGCTCACCGCCTGCCCCGAGGTCTGCGAGGTCCGGCTCGCGATGCCGAACAGGCACCACTTCCCGGTGGACCTGTCGCCGTTCGGGCTGGACAACGAGAACGAGGTCTTCTACGCCGCCGACCGGCCGTACGGGCTGATCGAGGGCGGCGTGCTGCGCGAGGACGCGCCCGACGCGGGATTCGCCTGGGAGTGAGGGGAGGAGGGGGAGATGGACTTTCTGCGCCCCACGACGTGGGAGGAGGCGCTGGCCGCCAAGGCGGACCAGCCCGAGGCGGTGCCCATCCAGGGCGGCACCGACGTGATGGTCGAGATCAACTTCGACCTGCGCCGGCCGCCCGCGCTGCTGGACCTGGGCGGGGTGGCTGAGCTGCGGGAGTGGTCGATGACGGGCGGGCACTGCCGGCTGGGGGCGGGCGTGCCGTACGCGGCGGTCATCGACGAGCTCGGCGGGCCGCTGCCGGGGCTCGCGCAGGCGTCGCGCACGGTCGGCTCGCCGCAGATCCGCAACCGCGGCACCGTCGGCGGGAACCTGGGCGCGGCCTCCCCGGCGGGCGACAGCCATCCGCCGCTGCTGGCGGCCCGCGCGGTGGTCGAGGTCGAGTCGGCGGCGCGCGGCGTCAGGATGATCCCGGCGGCCGAGTTCTACCTCGGGGTCAAGCGCAGCGCGCTGGAGCCGGACGAGCTGATCAGGGCCGTGCACGTGCCGCCCGCCACCGGGCCCCAGTACTTCTCCAAGGTCGGCACGCGCAACGCCATGGTGATCGCGGTGTGCTCGTTCGCGATCGCGCTGCACCCGCGCGAGCGGCGGGTCGGCACCGGCATCGGCTCGGCCGCGCCCACCCCGCGCCGCGCCCTGGAGGCCGAGGAACTGCTGGCCGCCGAGCTCGACTGGGACGCGCCGCTCGACCCCGCGCTGCTCAGGCGCTTCGGCGAGCTGAGCGCGCGGGCCGCGGCGCCCATCGACGACGTGCGCGGCACCGCCGCCTACCGCGTGCACGCCATCGGCGTGATGGCCCGCCGCACGCTTACCTGGGCCTGGAACGACCACCTGGAAAAGAGGGCGGCCTGATGCGCGTCACCTTCACCGTCAACGGGCGCGAGGAGAGCGCCGAGGGCGTCTGGGAGGGCGAGAGCCTGCTGTACGTGCTGCGCGAGCGGCTCGGCCTGCCCGGCTCCAAGAACGCCTGCGAGCAGGGCGAATGCGGCTCCTGCACGGTCTACCTGGACGACGTGCCGGTCTGCGCCTGCCTGGTCGCCGCCGGTCAGGCGCAGGGGCGGCGGGTGCGCACCGTCGAGGGGCTCGCCGACGGCGACCGGCTCGACCCGGTGCAGGAGGCGTTCGTGGAGTGCGGGGCCGTGCAGTGCGGCTTCTGCACGCCCGGACTGCTCGTACAGGCCCACGACCTGCTCGAACGCGTTCCGCGGCCGTCCGACGCCGAGATCAGGGAGGCGCTGGCGGGCAACCTGTGCCGCTGTACCGGCTACGAGAAGATCCTCGACGCGGTACGGTTGGCCGCCGAGCGGAAGGCCACCGGATGATCATCGAGAACGTGCACATCGCCCCCGTCGCCGGCCCCGAGATCGCCTCCGGTTACCTCCGCATCGAGGGCGACCGGATCGCCGAGGTGGCCGCGGGGCCCGCGCCCGATCTCCCCGGCGTCGCCCGGATCGACGGCACCGGCTGCCTGGCCACCCCCGGCCTGGTCAACACCCACCACCACCTCTACCAGTGGGCCTCGCAGGGCCTGGCCCAGGACGCCACGCTGTTCGAGTGGCTGGTGGCGCTCTACCAGGTGTGGTCGGCCATGGACGCCGAGGTGGTCGAGGGCGCGGCCATGGCCGGGCTGGGCTGGCTGGCGCTGTCGGGCTGCACCACCACCAGCGACCACCACTACATCTTCCCCAAGGGCCGGGGCGATCTCCTGGCCGCCGAGATCGAGGCCGCCCGCGCGGTGGGGCTGCGCTTCCATCCGGCGCGCGGCTCCATGGACCGGGGCGCCTCCAAGGGCGGCCTGCCGTCGGACGGCGTGGTCGAGGAGCTGGACGAGATCCTGAGCGCCACCGCCGAGGCCGTGGCCGCCTACCACGACCCGTCGCCCTCCTCCATGCTGCGCGTCGCGGTCGCGCCGTGCTCGCCGTTCTCGGCCAGCGCCGAGCTGATGACCGAGTCGGCGGCCCTGGCCAGGACCCTGGGCGTACGGCTGCACACGCACATCGCCGAGACCGTGGACGAGGACGCGCACTGCCGCGAGCAGTTCGGGTTGCGTCCCGTCGACTACATGGAGAAGCTCGGCTGGCTGGGGCCGGACGTGTGGTTCGCGCACGCCGTGCACCTCAGCGACGCCGACATCGGCAAGCTGGCCGCGACGGGCTCCGGCACCGCGCACTGCCCCTCGTCCAACGGGCGGCTCGGCGCGGGCATCGCCCGCGTGTCGGAGTTGCTGCGGCGCGGGGCGAACGTCGGGCTCGGCGTGGACGGCAGCGCTTCCTCCGAGCTGACCTCGCTGGCGGGGGAGATGCGGCAGGCCCTGCTGTTCCAGCGCGCCAGGTACGGGCCGGGGGCGCTCACCGCCCGGCAGGCGCTGGAGCTGGCCACGCTGGGCGGCGCCCGCAACCTCGGCCGGGCGGGCGAGCTGGGCTCGCTGGAGCCGGGCAAGCTGGCCGACATCGCCCTGTGGCGGGTGGACGGCCCGTACGCCGCCGCCGTCGCCGACCCGGTCTGCGCGCTCGTCTTCGGCCCCGTGCCGCCCCTGGCCAGGGTGCTGGTCGGCGGGCGCACGGTGGTGGCCGACGGCGAGCTGCGGACGGTCTCCCACGACGCCGCCGGCCGGGCCGGGGTGCGGGCGCGCCGGCGGCTGCTGCGGCTGGCGCAGGAGCGCGGCTTCACCGCCGCCGAGGAGATCCGGCGGCCGTCCGGCCCGTGACCGCTCCGCTCAGGTCCGGGGCCACTAGGGTGGAAATGTCCGGAACAAGCAGGAAAGGCGGTCCCGTGTCGGAGGAACTCCCGAACGAGCGGCTGGCGGAGCTCAAGGTGGCCTTCGCCTCGATCGACACCGACGGCGACGGCTACATCAGCGAGGCCGAGCTGGCGCGGCACTTCCCCGGCCTCCCGGCGGAGGCGCTCGGCGCGATGAGCCAGGCGGCCGACTCCGACCAGGACGGCCGGTACTCCTTCGAGGAGTTCGTCCGCACGGTCTCCTGAGCGACGACCTCACCTGGACGGGCGGCGGCGCGAATTCCGCACAAACGCCACCCCGTCCGAGGTGAGGCCGGTTGGAGGATCACACATCCGGAGCCGGGCCGCAGGGGCGGCGGTTGATGGGCCCGTGCATAGGTTCGCGGGCGGGGCGGCGGTTTCACTGGAGGCCACCCCCCGAACCTGGAGTGACCCATGAAGACTGAGGCGCATCCGGTCGACGCCCGCCTCCCGGCCGCGCAACTCGGCACGCTCGGCCTGCAGCACGTCCTGGCCATGTACGCGGGAGCCGTGGCGGTGCCGCTCATCGTCGGCGGCGCGCTCAAGCTCCCGCCCGAGCAGCTCGCCTACCTGATCAACGCCGACCTGCTGATCAGCGGCATCGCCACGCTCATCCAGTGCGTCGGCGTGTGGCGGTTCGGGATCCGGCTGCCCATCATGCAGGGCTGCACGTTCGCGGCCGTCACCCCGATGGTGCTGATCGGCACCACCCAGGGCGGGCTGCCGGCCATCTACGGCGCGGTCATCGTCTCGGGGCTGCTCGTCGTCGCCGTCGCCCCCTTCTTCGCCAAGATCGTCAGATTCTTCCCGCCGCTGGTCACCGGCACCATCATCACGATCATCGGGATCTCGCTGCTGCCGGTCGCCGCCCGCTGGGCCGCCGGCGACGCGAGCGGCCCGGGACACGGCCAGCCGCGCAACATCGCCATGGCCGCCGCCGTGCTGCTGTTCATCCTCGCCGTCCAGCGGCTGTCGAAGGGCTTCCTCGGCCGGGTCGCGGTGCTGGCCGGGATCGCCGCGGGCACGCTGGCGGCGATCCCGCTCGGGTTCACGGACTTCTCGAACGTGGGCTCGGCCGACCTGTTCGGGATCAGCACGCCGTTCGCGTTCGGCGTGCCCACCTTCCAGCTCACCGCGATCATCTCGATGTGCGTGGTCATGCTCGTCTCCATGACCGAGACGACCGGCGACTTCGTGGCCGTGGCCGAAATGACCGGCTCCCGCCTCACCCCCCGGCGGCTGGCGGACGGGCTGCGCGCCGACGGGTTCTCCACCGCGCTCGGCGGCGTGTTCAACACCTTCCCCTACACGGCCTTCGCCCAGAACGTCGGACTCGTCGGGCTGACCGGCGTGCGCAGCCGGTGGGTCGTGGCCACGGCGGGCGGCATCCTCGTGGTGCTCGGCCTGATCCCCGTGCTCGGCGCGGTGATCGCGGCCATCCCGGCGCCGGTGCTGGGCGGCGCGGGCATCGTCATGTTCGGCACCGTGGCCGCCTCGGGCATCCGCACGCTGTCGAAGGTGAGCTTCGAGGGCAACCACAACCTGGTCATCGTGGCCGTCTCGATCGGCGTGGCCGCCATCCCGGTCGGCGCGCCCGACTTCTACGAACGTTTCCCCGACTGGGCCCAGACCATCCTGAACAGCGGCATCAGCACCGGCAGCCTGCTGGTGATCGTCCTGAACCTCGTCTTCAACCACCTGCGCCCGAACCCGCCGGCCCCGCGCTCGTGAGGCCCGGCCCGGCCGTCTCACCCGCCGCCGTCCGGCTCCGGGCGGGGCCGGACGGCGCACCGGCACGGCAGCAGGACGAGCGTGCCCGCCTCCTCGTCCACGTGCGCCACCTCCCGCGATCCGAGGCAGACGCGGCAGCCGATCGTGGCCGAGATCCACGGATCCGACCACACCTTGTGCTTCCACGCGGCGGGGGGCGGCGGGGGCGGCCGGTCACCGCGCTCGGCCGGCTCGTCGGGGCCGCCCACGGTGCCGTGCCCGCCGCAGAAGCGGCAGGTCAGGAAGAGCGGCCCGATCCGCTGCCCGCGCAGGCCGTCGCACTCGGGGCAGGTGACCGGGTCGCTCACGTGCGGCCGGTCCCGCTACAGGTCCGGCAGGGCACCCAGACACGTTCGCGGTGCTTCTGGCCGTTCAGCTCGATCCACTCGCCGCCCGCGCCCAGGCAGGCGTCGCAGACCGGCGGCAGGTCCTCGTCGTCCGTCGGCATGTCCCGCACCGTAGCCGATCGGGCACGGTCCGTCTCTGTCTGTGACGGAGGTGAACGGCTTACCCGGCCACCGGCGTGCTCCCCGCTCGCACCCGAATGTCAGGATGATGAGTCACGCCTTCCTGCCCGCTCGCACCGGGCAGGAAGGCGTGTCAGGACATTGTTCATCATCAGGTGGGAGTTCGTAGTGGTTCATCACGTTCTGGTCGCCCCGGACAAGTTCAAGGGGTCGCTCACGGCGGCCGAGGTGTGCTCCCGGGTGTCGGCCGGGCTGGGTGTGCCCACGGTCGAGCTCCCCGTCGCCGACGGCGGCGACGGCACCGTGGACGCCGCCGTGGCGTGCGGCTTCGAGCGGATCACGATCGAGGTCACCGGGCCGACCGGCGCACGCGTCCCCGCCTCCTACGCCTGGCAGGCCGGCACCGCCGTCGTCGAGCTGTCGGAGGCGTCCGGGCTGCGCCGCCTGCCCGGCGGCCTGGAGCCGCTGACCGCCACCAGCTACGGCACGGGCGAGCTGGTCGCCGACGCCGTACGCAGGGGAGCCGGGCGCGTGGTGCTCGGCCTGGGCGGCAGCGCCTGCACCGACGGGGGAGCGGGCATGGCGCAGGCCCTCGGCGCCCGCCTGCTGGACGCCGGAGGCGACGACCTGCCCCCGGGCGGCGCGGCGCTCAGGAATCTGGCCCGCATCGACCTGTCCGGCTTCCTCGACGTCTCCGGCGTCGAGTTCGTGGTGGCCAGCGACGTGGACAACCCGCTGCTCGGCCCGCACGGCGCCGCCGCCGTGTACGGCCCCCAGAAGGGCGCCGGCCCCGCCGACGTCGAGACCCTGGAGGCGGCCCTGTCCCGCCTGGCCGCCGTCGCCACCGCCACGCACGGGCTGATGGGCGCGGTCGAGCACGACGGCGTCCCGCGCACGATGGGCGTGGCGGGCGCGCCGGGAGCCGGCGCGGCCGGCGGCGTCGGGTTCGCGGCGCTGGCGTTCCTGCACGCCGAGCTGCGGCCCGGCATCGACTACCTGCTCGGCCTGCTCGGGTTCGGCGAGCTGGTCGAGGGGGCGAGCCTGGTGATCACCGGCGAGGGGTCGCTCGACGAGCAGTCGCTGCGCGGCAAGGCCCCCGTCGGCGTGGCCCAGGCGGCGGCCAGGGCGGGGGTGCCCGTGGTGGCCGTGTGCGGGCGGCGCACGCTCACCGACGCCGAGCTGAAGGACGCGGGCATCGAGGCCGCCTACGCCCTGACCGACCTGGAGCCCGACCCGGCGCGCTGCATGGCGCAGGCCGGGCCGCTGCTCGAACGCCTCGCCGCCCGGCTCGCCGCCGACCGTCGCCTGGAGGGCAGTGCATGACCCCGTTCGATCTCGTCGTCAGGTCCCGCAGGACCGTCACGCCCGAGGGGCCGCGGGCCGCGGCCGTCGCCGTACGGGGTGAGCGGATCGCCGCCCTGCACGACTACGACGCCCCGCTCCCCGCGGCCGAGGACGTCGACCTGCGCGACCTGGCGCTCCTGCCCGGCCTGGTCGACACGCACGTCCACGTCAACGAGCCCGGACGGACCCACTGGGAGGGCTTCGACTCCGCGACCAGGGCCGCGGCGGCGGGCGGCGTCACCACGATCGCGGACATGCCGCTGAACTCCCTGCCGCCCACGGTCAGCACCGAGGCGCTCGACGCCAAGCTGCGGGCCGCCGGCGGGCGGTGCCACGTGGACGTCGGGTTCTGGGGCGGGGCCGTGCCGGGGAACGTCAAGGACCTCGCGCCGCTGCACGAGCGCGGGGTGCTCGGGTTCAAGTGCTTCATGTCGCCGTCGGGGGTGGCGGAGTTCCCGCCGCTGGCCGAGGCCGAGCTGCGGGCCGCGCTGGAGGAGGTCGCCGGGTTCGGCGGGCTGATGATCGTGCACGCCGAGGACCCGGAGCTGCTGACCGAGCCCGCCGGGCCGGGCTACGGGCAGTTCCTGGCCTCGCGGCCGGGGGCCGCCGAGCGCAGCGCGGTCGCGCGGGCCGTGCGGCTGGCGGAGGAGACCGGCTGCCGGATGCACATCCTGCACGTCTCCAGCGCCGAGTGCCTGGAGGTGCTGGAGGCGGCCGGGGCCCGGGGCGTCGCGGTCACGGCCGAGACCTGCCCGCACTACCTGACGCTGACGGCCGAGCAGGTGCCCGAGGGGCGGACGGCGTACAAGTGCTGCCCGCCCATCCGTTCCGGGGCCAACCGCGACCTGCTGTGGGACGGCCTGGCGCGGGGCGTGCTGAGCTGCGTGGTCTCCGACCACTCGCCCTCGCCGGCCGATCTCAAGGTGCCCGACTTCGCCGCCGCGTGGGGCGGCATCGCCTCGCTCCAGCTCGGGCTCCCGGCGATCTGGACGGAGGCCGCGCGCAGGGGCTTCGCCCTGGCGGACGTGGTCCGCTGGATGTCCGCCCAACCCGCCGCAATAGCCGGTATTTCCGGAAAAGGCGGGATAAAGGTTGGAAACGACGCCGATCTCGTGGCCTTCGACCCCGACGCAGAGTTCCTCGTCGACGCCGCCCGCCTGCACCACAAGAACCCCGTCACCCCCTACCACGGCCGCACCCTGAAGGGGGCCGTGCTGACCACCTGGCTACGCGGCCACCCGGTGGACGGCTCCGCCCACGACCCGCACGGACGACTGCTGTTGGGAGAGCGCACCTGATGACCCGCTTCACCACCCTGCCCGACCTCGCCCTGCGCAGCCACGGCGGCTCGGTCCCGGCGGCCAGCGACGAGTCCTTCGCCGAGAAGGAGAGCCTGATCAGACCCGGCAGGCCCGGCTTCAGCGCGGAGACCTTCGGCAACAAGGGACAGATGTACGACGGCTGGGAGACCCGGCGCAGGCGCACGCCCGGCCACGACTGGGCCCTGGTGCGCCTGGGCATGCCCGGGGTGATCCGCGGCGTGGTGATCGACACGGCCTGGTTCAAGGGCAACTACCCCACGCACGCCTCCGTGGAGGCGGCGGCCGTCGACGGGCACCCGTCACCGGACGAGGTGCTGGCGGCGCGGTGGACGGAGATCGTGCCGCTGTCCGAGCTCAAGGGCGACGCCGAGCACGGTTTCGACGTCCTCGACGAGGGCCGGTACACGCACGTGCGGCTCAACATCCACCCCGACGGCGGCGTGGCCCGGCTGCGGGTGCACGGCGAGCCCCGTCCCGACCTGTCCGTCCACGACGGCCTCGGGCTCGACCTGGCCGCGCTCGCGAACGGCGGCCTGGTCACCGCCTGCTCCGACGAGTTCTACTCGGCCCCCAACAACGTCATCGCGCCCGGCCTGGCCAGGCACCAGGCGGAGGGATGGGAGACCGCCCGGCGGCGCGGCGGCGGCAACGACTGGCTGCTCATCCGGCTGGCCGGGCGCGGCGTCGTCCGGCTGGCCGAGATCGACACCACGAACCTGCTGTACAACGCGCCCGCGCAGGTGGCGCTGACCGGGCTGGACGGGGAACGGGAGATCGAACTGCTGCCCAGGACCCGCCTGCAGCCCGACACGCCGCACCGCTTCCGCCTCGGCCACGCCGAGCCGGTCACGCACGTGCGGGTGGACATCCACCCGGACGGCGGCCTGGCCCGGGTACGCCTGCACGGCCACCTGACCTGACCTGACCTGACAGCGCCCCGGCCTGACGCGCGGCGACCGGCGCGTCAGGTCAGGGCGTCACTGCCACAGGTACACGGTGCTGCCGGCCGGGCGCTCGCTGTTCGGCAGCGGACGCTGGTACTGCACCACGCCGCCGTTGCCGAGCCGCTGCACCCGTACCTGGAACCCCAGCGCCTGCAACTCGGCCTTGGCGTCGTTGACGTTCTTCCCGATCACCCCGGGCACCAGGGAGAACTGCTCGTCGTCGCGGGCCTCGCCGTGCCTGCGGAAGAAGTCCCAGATGTCGGTCTGGCAGCGCGCCACCGTCACCATGACCTGCGCGCCGTTGTCCACCTCGGACTTCGCCTTGGGCGACTGGGCGATGACCGTGCACGGCTCGGCGTCGTCGTCGACCTCGTTGACCTGCACGCCGAAGCCCTCACGGCCGAGGAACTCGGCCGCCTGGTCCTTCGGCATGCCGTTGACGTCGGGCATGGTGAGCCCGGCGCTGACGTAGATGTCGACCTTGGCGCTCTTCTTGACCTTCTCGCCCACCTGCGGCGAGGTGCGGATCACCTTGTCGCGCTCGACGTCCCTGCTGGCCAGCCGCCTGACGTTGCCGACGGTGAGCCCGGACTCGGCGATCGCGGCGCGGGCCTCGTTGCCGGTGCGGCCCGTCACGTTCGGCACGACGATGCGCTCGGGGCCGAGGGAGAGCACCAGCGTGATCGTGGAGCCCTTCTCCAGCTCGGCGGCGGCGGCCGGGTCGGTGCTGAGGACCAGGCCCTCGGCCATCTTCTCGTCGTACCGGCCGTCGGCCTTGTGGGCCACCAGCCCGGCACCGGCCAGGCTCTTCTCCGCCACGGCGAGGTTCTTGCCGACGAGGTCGGGCACCGTGACGTAGTCGGGCTGAGCGAAGTACCAGCCGGTCAGCCCCACCGCCACCACCATCACGGCGGCCAGCAGCACCAGGAACCAGCTCGGCCGGAACCGGCGCCGCTCGGCGGGCACCTCCACCCGCGGCTGGATCAGCGTGTGCGCCGGGGCCGGGCGCGGCATCGACGCCGCGCCCGAGTGCGCGCCGAACGGGGCGGAGTGGGACGTCACCGGGCCGGTGCCCGGCGGCGTGGCCTGCGGCCCGGTCATGCGCGGCAGCAGGCGGTGGGCGTCCACGGCGGCCACGAGCATCGCGGTCGCGTCGGACGGGCGGTGCTCCGGCTCGCGGGCGGTCGCGCTCGCCACCAGCGTGTCGACCAGCGGCGGCACCTCCGCCACCAGCGACGACGGCGCCGGGACCGTGTCGTGGACGTGCCGGTAGGCCACCGACATCGGCGTCTGGCCGTCGTAGGGCTGCTGTCCCGTCACCAGCTCGAACAGCATGATGCCCGCGGCGTAGACGTCGCTGCGCACGTCGGCGGCGCCCGTGACGACCTGCTCGGGGGCCATGTAGCCGATGGTGCCGATCATCACGCCGGTGCGGGTCTGGTTGGTCGCCTCGATCGCCTTGGCCAGGCCGAAGTCGACGACCTTGACCCGGCCGTCGTCGGTCATCAGGACGTTCTCGGGCTTCACATCTCGGTGGACCATCCCGGCCTGGTGGGCCGCGCCGAGCGCGGCGAGCACCGGGATCATGATCTCGAGCGCCTCCCGGGCGGGCAGCCTGCCGCGCTCGCGCAGGATGTCGCGCAGGGTGCGGCCCGGGACGTACTCCATCGACAGGTAGACGACGTCGTTGTCGGTGCCCTGGTCGAAGACGTGCACCACGTTGGGGTGCGAGAGGCTGGCGACCGACTTGGCCTCGCCGATGAACCTCCGGACGAACGCCGGGTCCTCGGCGAGGGAGCCGTGCATGACCTTCAACGCCACCGTCCGGTCGAGCCGGATGTCCAGCGCCAGGTAGACGGTCGCCATACCGCCCCGGGCGATCCGGCTCTCGATGCGGTAGCGCCCATCGAGGAGCCGCCCGACCAGGGGGTCCGCAGTCGTCGTATCCACCTGGCTGAGTTTACGGGCGTTTTGCCACCGGGATGGCCTCGCCGCCCGAAACCGATGCGGAGACGTTCCCGTTGTAACGCCGCCGCCTTACCCGCCTTACCCCCCAAGCCCCGCACCGGGGCTGGGGGGGTAAGGCGGGTAAGGCGGCGGCGTTACAACGGGAACGTCTCCGC
>NZ_SSXE01000023.1:0-65795 GCF_021699195.1 Nonomuraea sp. MG754425
CACCCCGACCCTTCGCCCCGCACCCGACCCGCGCCGAGACCCGGACCCCGACCCGCGCCGACGTCCAGACCCCGACTCGCGCCGAGACCCGGACCTCGGCCAGTGCCAAGATCCCGGTCCCGACCTCGACCCGCGCCGGGACCCAGACCCAGACCAGCGCCGAGACCGAGACCCCGGCCCCGGCTTCTCATGACGCCAGCAGTCGCGCCTCCACCTCCGGGTCGAGGCCCTTGAGCGGCCGGTCGCTGCGCAACGGCGCCTGCCCGCCGAGCCCGCGCAGCCAGGCCCACGTGTCGGCCACCGTCTCGGCCACCGGCCGCGGACGCAGCCCCGCCGCCAGCACCTTGCGCACGTCGCCCCCGTGCAGGAAGTCGTAGTCGGCGCCCACCAGCCAGAACGGCAGCCCGATCCACGGTTGCACGCCCTCCGCCAGCAGCCGCTCCTCCTCGATCCAGCGCAGCTCGGCATTCGAGCCGGTCACCTTCACGCACGTCTCCAGCAGCTCCCGCATCGTGGTGAAGCCGGGCGGGCTCACCACGTCGAAGGCCCCGCCGAGGCCCGCGGCCCCCGCCTTCAGGCACCACACGGCCAGGTCGCGGGCGTCGATGTACTGCAGGCCGCGCTCGCCGGGCGCGGGCGCGACCACCGGCCCGCCGCGCGCGATCCGGGTCAGCCACCACGGCAGCCGTCCGACGTTCTCGTGCGGCCCGATGATCAGCCCCGCCCTGGCCAGCAGCGCCCGGTCACCGAACCCGGCCACGGCCCCCAGCTCGGCCCCCGCCTTGTTACGCGCGTAGTCGCCGTCGCCGTCGTCGGCCGTGGCGGCCACCACCGGCGCGCTCTCGTCGGCCCCGAACGGCACCGGCTCGGCGTAGACGGAGCGGCTGGAGACGTAGACGTAGGAGCCGGCCCGCCCGGCCAGCAGCGCGGCGGAGTCCCGGACCGCCGAGGGCGCCCACGACCAGGTGTCGATCACGACGTCCCACTCGCCGCGGTCCAGCGCGGCCAGCCCGCCGGGCGCCGTGCGGTCGCCGCGTAACGCCGTCGCCCCCGCGGGCGGCGGCTGGCCGCCCCGGTTGAACGTCGTCACCTCCCACCCCGTCGCCAGCGCCTCCTCGACGACCACCCTGCCCACGAACCCCGTGCCACCCAACACCAGAAGCCTCATGGCCTCACCCTGCCCGCCGGGCCGCCCGCGTGGAAGGCATGAACGCCGTCAGCGGAATCGCCGGCAGCGAAACATGTACGGAGAGTGTCCACCAGAACATGTTGTGACCGTCAGCGCCGGGTAAATGTCACAGACAGTGACCTAGGAAGGTGGGATGGGATTGTCAGGGCGGCTCTTCCCGCGCTCGATCCGGGCGCGGATGACCATGGCGGCGACCCTGGTGGCCGCCATGGTGTTCGTGGGCGCGTCGATTCTGACCCTCGCCACCGTGCCCGAGAACCTGCGCGGGGTCGTCTACACCAGGGTGGAGCTGGCCGTGCGGCGCGTGGCGGGCGAGGCGCGCATGGGCACCCTGCCGGCCGTGCTCCAGACCCCCTCACGCGTCCTGCTCCTGCGCGTGGTCTCGGAGACCGGCGAGGTCCGGGCGAGCAGCCCGTCCTTTCCCGAGGACCCCCGGATCACGGCGTTCCGGCCGAAACAACTGGACACCCCCGAGACCACCGAACTGCGGCTCTCCCGCCACCCCGACGAGCCCAGGACCAACTACCTGCTGATGGCCCTCACGGTGCGCACGCCGCAGGGCCCCATGACCGTGTACGGCGCCTCCTCCCTCGCCGACGTGGAGCGGGCCCTCATGTGGATCCACATCATGGTGTTCATCGGCACCCCCCTCATCCTGGTGATCGTCGCGCTCCTCACCTGGGCCGCGGTCAGCTACGCCCTGCGTCCCGTCGAGCGGGTGCGCGCCGAGCTGGCCGAGATCACGGGCCAGGACCTCAGCCGGCGCGTCCCCGTGCCGGACACCGGCGACGAGATCGCCGACCTGGCCGCCACCACCAACGACACCCTCGACCGCCTGGAACGTTCGGCCGAGACCCAGCGCCGCTTCGTCGCCGACGCCTCGCACGAGCTGCGCAGCCCCATCTCGGCCCTGCGCGCCCAGCTCGAGGTGGCCAACAGCTACCCCGACGAGACCGACTGGCCGGTCACCGGCGCACGGGCGCTGGCCGCCGCCGACCGCCTCACCGGCATCATCGACGAGCTCCTCATGCTGGCCAAGCTCGACGCGGGCGCCCTCACGCAGCGCCGCGTGGTGGACATGCGCCGCCTCGCCGAGGACCAGCTCCGCCGCCGTGAGGGCAGCCGGGTGCCGATCTTCCTGGACGCCCCCCGCGCGGCACCGGTCCACGGCTCGCCCGTGCAGCTCGACCGCCTCCTGACGAACCTGCTCGACAACGCCACCCGGCACGCCGCGTCCAGGATCGATGTGGAGGTGCTGGTACGGGACGGCCGGGTGGTCGTGACGGTCACCGACGACGGCGACGGGATCGCGCCGAAGGACAGGGAGCGGGTGTTCGAGCGGTTCACCCGGCTGGAGAGCGCCAGGGCCAAGGAGAAGGGCGGCAGCGGCCTCGGGCTGCCGCTGTCCAGGGAGATCGCCGTGGCGCACGGCGGCGCGCTCGTCGTCGTGGACCACGAGCCCGGAGCCCGGTTCGAGGCCGTGTTCCCGCTGCACCGGCCCTAGACTCGGCGGCATGGACCTGCGCGAGCTGTCCGAGGAGATCGAGTCCATCTCGCGCCGCTACGCCGACCACATCGGCGTGCGGCGCGACGACACCTGGTTCGTGCTCAAGCTCCAGGAGGAGGTCGGCGAGCTGACACAGGCGTTCCTCATGCTCACCGGCAGAGCCAGGAAGAAGGGCCGCACGGAGGAGGAGCTCGCGACGGCCCTGCGCGAGGAACTGGCCGACGTGCTGTGTCACGTGCTGCTCATGGCTCGCCAGCACGGGGTGGACCTGGAGGAGGAGGTCGCGCGCAAGTGGCTGAGCCGGAAATGAGCGGGCCCGCCTCCGGGGAGGCGGGCCCGGCTGCCGTCGGGAGAGCGGTCAGCTCACGACGGTGATGCGGTTCGTGGCCGGGGGCGCGATGGGGTTGTCCCGGCCGAGGTGCTCGACGAACGCGTCGACGTCCAGCGGCCCGCTCCACAGGTCCGTGCCGTCCCTGAAGGCGAGGAACGCGTCACCGCCGCCCACCAGGAAGTTGTTGGCCGCGACCCGGATCGTCTGCGTGTCCGTGACCGGCACGCCGTCGATCTTCATCTCCGACACCTTGGAGCCCCAGGCGGCGCCCTGGCTGTAGGTGTAGGTGAAGTTCGCCGACGGCTGCAGGATCTTGGTGAACGCCTGGTTGTTCGGCCCGCCGGTGAACTGCTGCTCCAGCACCGTCTTGAGCTGCGCGCCGGTCAGCGTGACGACCTGCATCAGGTTGTTGAACGGCTGCACGGTGAACGCCTCGCCGTACGTCACGACGCCGTCGCCCTCCTGCGCGGGTGAGGAGGCGTACGAGAGCGGCGCCCGCACGCCGCCGGGGTTCATCAGCGCGATCTGCGCGTTGCCGCCGGTCCTGGTGGCGGCCAGTTGCGCGTCGGCGATGAGGTCGCCGAGCGGGGTCTCGCCGGAGGGCGCGGCGGTGTTGCCGATGTCGGCGCTGATCGTCCCGACCGTCTTGTTCGCGACGGGAGCGACGCGGTCCTTCCACGTCTGGACGAACGCCGAGATCTCAGGGTCGGCGGCGACCGTCCGGGTCACGACGTGGTTGTCCGCGACGACCGAGGCGCGGTCGATGTCCCGCGTCTTGACGTTCACGCTCATGTCGATCTGCGTGATGACCCGGCCGAACGAGCCGCCCTGCGAGTACAGGCGCGTGTTGCCCGCCGGGTCCCTGACCTGGCACAGGTACGCCTGGTGCGAGTGGCCGCTCAGGATCAGGTCGATCTCGGCGTCCACCTGGGTGGCGATGCGGTTGCCGGCCCCGGGGGTGGCGGCGCAGGCGTCGGGCGACTGTCCCGCGGTCACCTGGTCGCCCTCGTGCACGAGCACGACCTGCGCCTTCACGCCCACCAGCTTGAGCAGCTTGGAGGCCACGTTCGCGGCCTTGACCTCGTCCACGAACTTGAGGTCCTTGATGCCCTCGCTCGTGACGATGCTCGGCGTGGTCTGCGTGACGAGCCCGATGAAGCCGATCGGCACGCCGTTCATCCACTTGATGCTGACCGGCGGCAGCGCGGGCACGCCCCAGTCGGCCAGGACCTTCTTGACCTGGGGAGAGTTCGAGCCGCCGAGCGCCGCCAGCGCGTCGGTCCGCTCGCGGGGGTTCTTGAACAGGACGTTCGCGCCCACGTAGTCGAACGCGGCGCCCTGCCACTTGCCGGCGGGCGAGCAGCCGTCCACCGGGTGGCAGCCGCCGTCCATGATGCGCCGCAGCTCGGTGTACCCCTCGTCGAACTCGTGGTTGCCGACGGCGGCCACCTTGAGTCCCAGCTTGTCCATGAACTCGATCGACGGCTCGTCGTGGTAGGCGGCCGAGATGAGCGGGGTGGCGCCGATGAGGTCGCCCTGGGCGACGGCGATGGTGTTCCTGTCGGTCAGGGCCTTCATGTGCGTGGCCACGTAGGCCGCGCCGCCGGCGTCGACCGTGTTGCCGTTCTCGTCCACCATGCGGCCGGAGGAGCCGGTGGGGGGTTCGAGGTTGCCGTGGAAGTCATTGAGGGCGAGCAGGCGCACGGGGACCGTGCGGGGGGCCTTGCTCGCGTCCGCCGGGAGGGTGGCGAGCAGGACCGCACCCGAGGCGACGGCTCCGGCCAGCGCCAGCCGGAGGAAGGAACGAGACGTCATGGCCACAGACGTTACGGCGGCAACCTGTGCAGCCAATGTCGCAAAGGTAACGATTCGCCAGGCCGTCACATGGCGTTATTTGCCAGTCCTACGCCTAGAGTTCGTTCTGTGAGCGTGCGAGTGGAGAACCGGGACCTGCTGGAAGACCAGGAAATCGCCGGGGTGATCGCCCTGGTGGAAGCGGCGACGGAGACCGACGGCGTCCGCCCGCTGAACGAGCACGTGATGCTGCACCTGCGCTACGGCGGCGATCCGCGGGCCCGCTCCCTGCTGCTGTGGACGGGCGACACGCTGGCGGGCTACGCGCACGTCGACCCCACGGACGAGGTCGAGGGACCGAGCGTGGAACTGGTCATCCACCCGTCCCACCGGCGTCAGGGGCACGGGGCGCGGCTGCTGCGCGCCGTCATGGAGCTGACCGACGGCCGGCCGCGCCTGTGGGCCCACGGCGACCACGCGGGCGCCGGGGCGCTGGCCGCCGCGTTCGGCTTCGACCGGGTGCGGTCCCTGTGGCAGATGCGCCGCTCGCTGTTCGCCCCGCTGACGTCGTACACACTGCCGCCGGACGTGAGCCTGCGCACGTTCGTGCCCGGACAGGACGAGGAGGCGTGGCTCAAGGTGAACGCCGCGGCCTTCGCCCACCACCCCGAACAGGGCGCGTGGACGACGGACGACCTGCTGCGGCGCGAGCAGGAGCCCTGGTTCGACCCCGAGGGATTCTTCCTGGCCTTCCGCGGCGACCGGCTGGCCGGCTTCCACTGGACGAAGATCCACGGCTCCTCCGACCACGGCCACGAGCCGCTGGGCGAGGTGTACGTGGTCGGCGTGGACCCCGCGCAGCAGGGCTCCGGCCTGGGCAGGTCCCTCACCCTGGCCGGCCTGTGTCATCTGCGCTCGCGTGGTCTCGCCCAGGCGATGTTGTACGTGGACGAGACCAACACGGCGGCGATCCGGCTGTACGAGTCCCTCGGCTTCAACCGGTGGGACGTGGACGTGATGTACGCGCCCCAGCCTTAGGGGCCTGCGGGGCGGGCCCCCTAGCCTTCCACCAGGGCGTGCAGGACGAAGTAGGACACGGCCGCCACGATGGCGGCGGCCGGGATGGTCAGGATCCATCCGGTCACGATGTTCCCCGCGACCCCCCACCGCACGGCGCTGAGCCGCTTGGTGGCGCCCACGCCCATGATCGCCGAGGTGATCGTGTGCGTGGTGGAGATGGGCGCCCCGAACCCGATGGCGGCCCCGTACAGGACGGTCGCCGCCGCAGACTCCGCGGCGAACCCCTGGGGCGGGTCCAGCGCGATGATGCGCCGCCCCAGCGTGCGCATGATGCGCCAGCCGCCCGCGTACGTGCCGAGGGAGATCGCGCCCGCGGCGGCCAGGATGACCCACTGCGGGATGGGTTCCCCCTTCTGGGCGAACCCGCCGACGGTGAGCGCCAGGAAGATCACGCCCATCGTCTTCTGCGCGTCCTGCAGCCCGTGCCCGAGCGCCATGGCGGCGGCCGAGACGGTCTGCGCGTAGCGGAAGCCGCGGTTGGTGCGACCGGGCTGGCTGTTGCGGAAGATCCAGTAAATCGCGATCATGACCAGTGCCGCGAGGGTGAACCCGATCAGCGGCGACAGCACCATCGGGATGACGACCTTCTCCAGGACACCGTCCCAGTGCACCAGACTGGACGACGCCAGCGCGGAGCCCACCAGGCCGCCGATGAGCGCGTGACTGGAGGAGGAGGGCAGGCCGAAGTACCAGGTGATCAGGTTCCAGGTGATGGCGCCGATCAGTCCCGCGGCCACGATGACCAGACCGTGGGAGCCGTCCGGGGCGTCGATGATGCCTGAACCGACCGTCTGCGCCACCTGAGTGCCCAGATGGGCGCCGATGAAGTTCATGGCCGCGGCCATGAACAACGCGGCTCTGGGGGTCAGGGCTCTGGTGGAGACGGAGGTCGCGATGGCGTTCGCCGCGTCGTGGAACCCGTTGGTGTAGTCGAAGACCAGAGCGATGACGACCACGCCGATGACGAGGGCGAGCGTGAGGTCCACTGCTGGGGCCTAGCTTTCCTTGACCGCGATCGACTCGACGGTGTTGGCCACGCTCTCGAAGGCGTCGGCCGCCTCTTCGAGGGCGTCGACGACCTCCTTCATCTTCATGACGGTGAGTGCGTCGTACTCGCCGCTGAACAGCTTGGCCAGCAGTCGCCGGTAGACCTGGTCGCCCTGGTTCTCGAGGCGGTTGACCTCGATCCAGTACTCGTTGAGGTTCTTCATCGAGCGCAAGCGCGGCATGGCCTCGGCGGTCAGCTCCGCCGCCCGCTCGAGCACCTCCACCTGACGCACGACGTCCTTGGGGAGGTGGTCGAGCTGGTACAGGACGATGAGGTCGGAGGCGGCCTCCATGGCGTCCATGACGTCATCGAGGTTGGAGGCCAGCCGGTAGATGTCCTCGCGATCGAACGGGGTGATGAAGCTCTCGTTGAGCCGGTTCATGATCGCATGGGTACGTTCGTCACCAGCGTGCTCGCAAGCGCGCATCTTCTCGGCCAGGGCCTCCCTGTCCGAGCCGTCGCTGATGATCTCAACCAGTAGACGGGATGCCGTGACCAGGTTGTTCGCCGAGTCGGCGAACAGGTCGTAGTAGCTGTCCTCACGTGGCGTGAGACGCAGGCGCACGTCGTTCTCCAGATGTGCGGGGATGGTCCGTGGAAGAGGGTATGGCTTACCAGGCGAAATGCGAACTTCATCTGCCCTTCGCCTACTGGCTACCCGGCGTATGTTGTACGACACCGCAGACCCGCGTAGTTTCAGGGGTTTTTTGCAGCTCGCAGCTATTTCGGGACTGTTCAGAACCCTCATCAGGGCAGGGCGGAGCGGGGGATGACACCAAGGTGTTCCCCGCATGTTCATCTGTTGTTCATCTACGTTCAGATCTTGGTGCGGTGGAAGTTCCGGTACGACCTCGACGGGGTCGGACCCCGCTGGCCCTGGTAGCGGGAGCCGTACTTGCTGGACCCGTACGGGTGCTCGGCCGGGGAGGTGAGCTTGAACACACACAACTGCCCGATCTTCATCCCCGGCCAGAGCTTGATCGGCAACGTCGCCACGTTCGACAACTCCAGCGTCACGTGCCCGCTGAACCCGGGATCGATGAACCCCGCCGTCGAGTGCGTCAACAACCCCAGCCGGCCCAGCGAACTCTTGCCCTCCAGCCGCGAGGCCAGATCGTCGGGCAACGAGATGACCTCGTACGTGGAGGCGAGCACGAACTCACCCGGATGCAGGATGAACGGATCGTCCCCCTCGGGCTCCACCATCCGCGTAAGATCCGGCTGCTCGACAGACGGGTCGATGTGCGGATACCGGTGGTTCTCGAACACCCGGAAGAACCGGTCGAGCCGGACGTCGATGCTCGACGGCTGGATCATCTCCAGGTCGAACGGGTCGAGGCCCAACCGGCCGGCTTCGATCTCAGCGAGGATGTCACGGTCAGATAGCAACACGGTGAGCAACTTACCGGTCCGGTCCCGGGAGTGTGGGGCTGGGATTGCGGTTGAGAGCCAAGTTTCCGCTACAGTGGGGGACGCAGCCTTCAAGGGCGTGCGCGGGTGTAGTTCAATGGCAGAACATCAGCTTCCCAAGCTGACAGCGCGGGTTCGATTCCCGTCACCCGCTCGCAGAATGAAAAGCCAGGTCGGGGATGGATTCCCAACCTGGCTTCAATCGTTTTCGGGGCAGTTTTCGATCTTCCGTGCAATTAGCGTGCAACTAGCTCACGGGAGCCGGCACCCCCGCCGAGCCGTCGTCATCGCCCTCATCACGCTGCTTGAGCTGCCGCTCTATGGCGTCAGTGATCGCCTGATCGGCCCCTCTGACCGCGTGCTGGTAGATCATGGCGGCCCGGACGTTGTCATGCCCCATGCGTGCCATGAGGTCTTTCAGACCCGCGCCCGACTCGGCGGCGAGCATGTTCCCCGTGTGGCGTAGATCGTGAAGGTGCAGGCCGGGCAGGCCCATATCCTTGACGACGTCCACCCATCGGGTACGCGCGTTGAAGCCGCTACGCCGCAGCGGACCACCTTTCGCGCCGGGGAACATCAGCGCTCCGGGATCATCCTGGACGAACGTCTCCATGTGCTCTTCGAGGATGGGGACGATGCTCTCGGGGATGCCTACCGTCCGCCGGCCCGCCTTGGACTTGGGCGGCCCCAGCACCAGACCACCCGTCGAGCGCTCCACGAACGCGGCCCGGACGCGTACGGTCTTGGCGATGAGATCGACGTCCATCCGCCGAAGCGCGCTGACCTCTCCCCACCGGAGGCTGGCGAATGTGGTCAGCAGGATCATGGCGCGGAACCGGCGATCCTGGTCCGAGTCGGCTCTACCGTTGGCCGCCATCTCCCACAGCGCCCGCTCTGCTTCCAACCTGGTACCGAAGACCTCAGGGTGCGTCCGCATCGCGCCGTGGCGCTGGAACCGCAGCCTGTAGACCTCGTTCGCGACCTTGCGCACGTTGCCGACAGGACGACGGCCGACGCGGTCAGCCAGTTCGAAGACCTGGGCACGGTGAGCACCGGTCGTTCGGCGGCATGCTCGGCGTCAGCGCCCCGGATCCGGCACGGGGCGCTGGATGATCCTGTCGTCTTCCGCCGCCGTCATGAGTACGGCCCGCAGCAGACGATAAGCCTTGGCCGCCATTCCAACTGACACACCCTTGCCGAGCAGATCGGCTCTCCACCGGCGGATCGTCGCGGTCGAGAGCTTTCCAAACGAGACCGGGAATGGCTGCAAACGGCGATTGATCTCTCTTGCCGGTGCCCACTCTCGTACACCGCCTTCTCCGTTGGTGCCGTGATCGTGGACGAGCACGGCAATGAGCTCAGCCGCGGCTACTCTCGCGAGACAGACGACCACGTACACGCCGAAGAGTCCGCCCTGTCCAAGCTCCCCGCCAACGACCCGCGTCTGAAGCGAGCCACCCTCTACAGCAGCTTGGAGCCGTGCACCAAGCGGCGATCACGCCCGAGAACCTGCACACAGTTGATCCTTGAGGCAGGCATCCCACGCGTAGTGATCGCTTGGAAGGAACCCCCTACCTTCGTCATCGACGCCCACGGGGCCGAGGCCCTTGCCGCCGCCGGCATCACCGTGATCACGCTTCCCGAGCTGGCCGAGGCGGCACGGTCTGTCAACGCCCACCTTGTCGGTAGACCCGGCTCGTAGTTCCGGGGAATCTTGCCGAGTTGTTCTTATAGGGATCAAGGCGGCGGCGCACGCGCCGCCGCGCGGCCCGAGCTTGCGGGCCGCGCGCTGCGCGTGCGGCCTGGGGGCCGTTCTCGCGCGCACCCGCCACTCGGGCCGCACTGAGAGGACTCCTCACCACCTTTCACACACCAGCGGATGACCTTCGGCGCCTTCAGCGAATCCGCTGCTGTCGTATCGAATGCCCGAAGCCCACCCCACCAGCCGCTCCGTCATGGTTTCCGCGATGGGCGGCTCTTGATCGGAGTCGTGAGGAACGACGATCACCGGCCATTCTTCAGGCTCACCTATGGTCAACCAGCCGATCGCGTCGCCGTCGATTGTGCTACCCCACCGGAAGAAGCCGCCGAGCTCTGGCCACATGGCAAGGGAATACTCTTCGGGGGAGTCCTCTCGCCACTCTCGGTAGTAGTCCATCTCTTGAGGCATTTGAGCACAAGCCTCTTTGCTGAGAAGGCGCATGTCGTTGATGCCAAGCCAGCGAGCGAACTGACAGCTGCCATACAGAAAATGAAGTGCCAGGGTGACGGTCCGACTGGGCCGCTCACCTGCTCAAACACTCGCCCGGTCGATAACCTTGGCCTTTGATCCTCTGTACCGGCCAAGCCGGTACCCCTTTCCATGGCGTAATAAAGGCGATCAATCGGTGGCGATAATCGTTTACGATAGGGGTGCCCAGGAGCAGTTGTTATTTGCTCTCGACTGAGGGGTGTCGAAGCGCCGGGCGGTTGGAGGGGCAGGTCACTGCGGACTTTACGCTTCCGCTCGCCCAGCGGCCGTATACCGTTTTATACATCGGGTAGAGGTTATCATTCATACAGCTTACCTTAAGACGATGGGTTCCTTGGGCGCACATAATCCAGCCCCTATCGGGTTCTGACTTGAAGTTAAGCACCATCCTGCAGTTTGGCATTGCCGCGTTTGCAGCGGTGGGATTGGCCAGCACAAACGTGCTCGCCGCGATGGCGAGTGCGAGTGCGACTCTCCGCATGCGTCCTCCGTGTCATGGGGTGATGGTCTTCGGAGGTCAGTGAAACAGTCGCCGGTATGTTGGTGGTATATCTTCGCGAGGGTAGGCAGGCCACGTGCGGCTGCGGTGTACAGCGCGCCCAGCACGTGTGCGAGGGGGCGTACAGAGGATCAAAGGCCAAGGTTATCGACCGGGCGAGTGTTTGAGCAGGTGAGCGGCCCAGTCGGACCGTCACCCTGGCACTTCATTTTCTGTAGCGCTCGATGAAGACGACGTAGTCGTCCGGAAGCCGGATCCCGATATCCGCGAAGAGCTCATCCCATGCGCGAGTACCGAAGAGCGGCGACGACGGTGGAGGAACCAGAGCAACGAGTTGGTCCAGAGGCGCGGAGTTGTATGCCACGGCCCCCGACGTTAGCGGTAGTGACAGACAAACCCATGCCTCCGGCGGGGGCCTCCGACTCCGGGATGATGCCTGACGCGGACCTTGAGGTCATGGAGGGGTTGAGGTGGGAGCCTGATCATCCCGCCCGCCATCGACCCGGGACAAGCCGAGCAGACCAGGGCCATGGGTACCAGATCGTTCGTCCGGTGGGGCGCTCCATCTGGTACCCATGGCCCTGGCCCGCTTCCCCTTCGGGCGGGTCGACGGCAGACGGGATGATCAGGCGCAGGGTGCGCGCGTCGCGCGAGAAACACCAGGTCGTGAGCTGATCGCCGTGCAATTAGCGTGCAATTAGACAGGGTAACGAGGGGTCAATCACGGTCACTCACGACCGGGTTCCCGCCCAGCTCAGAGCCCTCACATGCCGTTATCCTTCCAGTTCCCAAGCTGACAGCGCGGGTTCGATTCCCGTCACCCGCTCTCATTGTGAAAGCCCAGGTAGACCGATGGACTCGGTGCCTGGGCCTTGGTGTTTCCTGATGTCGTTGATCTTTGCGGTGCCATTTGGTCATGATCACTCTGCCGGAACCAGCGGGGCCGGGGCATCGCTCAAACCTTGATGACAGTGACGCGTGGACCGCACAGTGCGGCGAGGTCTTCGGGGTCGGAGGTGAGGATCGTGGCGGGGCCTGGGGCTGCGAGGGCGGTAGCGCTGAGCATGGCGTCGATGGCGTACTTATGCCCGTGCAGGCCGGCGTTGGACAAGAGTGTGGCGGCGTGACGGGCGATCTGTTCGGTGATCGGCTCGATGACGAGGCGGGACAGCGTCCATTCCAGGGCCGTCCGGTTGACATGGGGGTGGACCACCTCGACGAGGGTGGCGGCAGAGGTGATGACGCGGAGGTCGTCAGCACGGGCGAGGGCGAGCCAGGTGGTGACCGTACGGTCGCGAAGGACTGCCTTGGCCAGTCCTTCGCTGTCGAGGACAAGGGTGCCGCCGGGAGTGGCGGGAGAACGGGTCACGCAGCCGCCCCACCATTGGCCGGTCCCCGTCGGGTCTGGTGGAGTTGGTCACGCAATGCCTGGATCTCGTCGTCGGTGATGGGGCCGTGCTCGGCCTCGGCGACCTGGATGAGTTCGCTGAGGTTGTCACGCTCGATCTGGCGGGCGACGGCGGCGGCGACGTAGGCGGACAGGCCGGAAGGGCCACTCCGCGATCGGGCGGCCTCGGCGATGTCACGCGGCATGGTGATCGAATACTTACCAGTAGGCTCGCTCATGCCCTCTATCCTACCTCTCATCCTCCTGTGGTCGCCGGCGGAGAGTTGTGCATTGGTGAGAGCTGATCGATCTCCAACTGGTGAGGCCCAGGTGGGGACATGAATCCCGACCGGAGCTTTTGATGGTTCCGGACTTCTTCGATTTTCGCGGCCACTAACCCGTGATCACCCTGTAGGGACCAGGACGTCGGTTGTGCCCCCGTCATCGTCGTCGTTCCGTGCTTTGAGCCGGCCTGTTGCCCGTGCATGGGGACGATGGTTGCCTCAACCCCCGGCTCACCGAGCACTGCGGTTTGACGATCAGCGGGATGGCCCGCCCCTACCCTCGTCCTTCGGTTGGCGGGCGAAGCGGGGGCCTTGTGAGCTGTTCACGGCTGGCACTTCATTCCAATGCAGATTGCAGGAACGCCATGTGCTCGTAGACAAGTTCGCGGTCAGCCGTCGCCCAGGCGATGGCGGCTTGGGCGTGCCGGCGACGGACGGCGGTGAGGTGGCGATTGTTTACGTTGACTGCTTCCGCGTCAGCGATGCTGGTCTGCCCGCGCACTATCGCATCCAGGAGTTGTTCGGGTTCGACGTCGCCGTAGCCGTCGCGTAGTTCACGCAGATGCCGGGCCTGTTGGTCGATCGGCACGCGGCCTTGGGACTGGATGCACCAGGTCCACGCCATGTAGCCGAGATCGTCGAGCCGGTTTCCGGGACGGCTTGACGACCAGTCGATGAAGGCCACCGGCAGACCTTTTTGGAAGACGGTGTTGAACGGGCCTGGATCACCGTGGACGACGCATTCGGCGGCGGCTGCCAGCACGTGCCCGGCGGTTGCCGCGTGCAGGGCGCGGAGCATTCGACCCCCGCAGGCGTACGCGCCGGGTGCTCGCTGCGTGGGATGGTCAGTGGTGTTGCCCGGAATGAAGGTCAGTATGTCCCGGCCGTGTTCGTCGATACCGAGGTGGCGTGGTGCGTGCGCATAGCCGACGGACTCCAAGTAGATCAGCGCCTGGGAGGCGAACTCGGCGCCCGCATCACGAGCGCGGCGCACCGTGTCGCCAACGCGGACCACTTCCAGCGCATTGTTTCCACCGGTGAGAGGTTCCTCGATCACAACCTCCATGATGGGACATGCCGCTCCAGCATGGAGGCGCACCCCGGGGTGCCTCAGTGCCTCGCCGACCACCGGCCCGCCGCCGCCCAGGCACTACGAGCGACGTCGGCCGCCGGCGACTGATCCTTTTCGCGGATAGCCTCGCAGGGTGGACGACGATGATCCTGTGATCCAGTTGTGGAGCGACGCCGAGCTCGCTGTCGGAGCCGGCTTCATAGCCCTGTTGGTTCTGCTGCCCACCATCATCTGGCTTGCCGTGGTGATGCTGCGCCGGTAGTTCGGTGCGCTCCGCGGCGACGTCGTGTTCGGGCTATTCCGCCAGCTTGCCGAAGACGTAGGTTCCGGGGGCGTCCGGGTTGTCGCCGGCCCAGAACTCCGTCCAGTGGATGCGGAACTCGTCGCGGGTGAGGTGGCCGTCGCCGTCCAGGTCGAGGCGGGGGAAGATCTCGTCGGTCGCTGAGGGCGTCCCGTTCCACGTTGCGATGAGCGCGCCGTATTCCGCGCAGGAGATGAGGCCGTCGCCGTTGAGGTCGATGGCCTCGAACATCGCGTCGGCGGTGCCGGAGACCGCGTCGGTCATGTCACCGAGTCCATCCACGACGCGGAGGACCTCGTCGAGGGAGACGGCGTCGTCGCCAGGGTCGGAGGCGGCGCGGAGCACCGGCCACCAACCGGTCATGATGGCGGCCAGTCGCTCCGGGTCGACGGACCCCGCGACGGCGGTCCAGCGGTGGGCGAGCGCCTGGAAGTCGGTCTGGGTCAGCCGGCCGTCGCCGTCCACGTCCATCGCCCGGAAGACTCCGCCGACCTTTTTACGCTGGAACTCACTGGCCACATCGCCTCCACTTCTCGGGGAGACTCAATGCTGTCGGGGTGTCACTAATCGTGACCATAGTCATGTGAGTGACGAAGCTCTTACGTACCGTGAGTCCAGGAGGCTCGTTCGGTCGGCGTGCCGTTCGTCAAGCAGCCGTGACGAAGCGCAGTGCCTGTGGCCGGGGCGATTCGGCTTCGGGATGAGGGTTGTGCCGGGCCGTGAGTGGCTGAGGAGAAGGTGTGCATACCCGTCCCATACCGTCGTTCCCTAGGCTCTGGCGGTGACAGTCAGTCGAGTGTCGCAAGGGGAGAGCATGTGGCTGGGGGAGGTGGCCGTGGCCGTGGTGGGGTCGCTCTGTGGGGTGCTGGTTCCGCGTCGGTGGCGGGTCGCCGGAACCCGGTCGTGCCGTCGGTCGCCGCTGCCAGGCCGGTGCGGGTGAGTGCGCGGGTCCTGGCGGGGGACGGCCGAGTGCGCCGTTTCCTGGACGGTGTGGCGGCTCCTCTTGGAGTGGGTTGCTCCGAACAGGTAGTGCGTCAAGGGGATGGAGTGGGGCGGCGTGGCCGAACGGGTCGCGTCGTCCCGCCACTTCCCGGCTGACGGTCGCGCTTCGGGGGAGTTTCGCCGGCTGTCGTCGTTACGCTGCAAGCGTTGCCGCGGAGCCTGGGCCGCCGCCGAGGGCGGTACTACGGTGTGCGCATGTCCCCCATTTCTTCGGAACAGGCCGGGTCCGCCGAGGTTCAGCCTCATCGGCACCGGCAGATGGCGGAGTCGTTCGGCGCGGACGCCGAGCGCTACGACCGCACTCGTCCCGGCTACCCCGATGCCCTGATCGAGCGCGTCGTCGCCGTGCTCCCGGGCACGGACGTCCTCGACGTCGGCTGTGGCACCGGTACGGCGGCCCGGCAGTTCCGGGCGGCCGGGTGCGCGGTGCTCGGCGTCGAGCCCGACGCGCGGATGGCGGAGGTCGCCAGGCGCGGCGGGATCGAGGTCGAGGTGGCGACGTTCGAAACCTGGGATCCGGCCGGCCGGGCGTTCGACGCGGTGGTCGCCGGGACGGCCTGGCACTGGGTCGATCCGGTCGTGGGCGCGGAGCGGGCGGCCCAGGTGCTGCGGCCGGGTGGTCTGCTCGCGCCGTTCCACCACGTGTTCGAGACCCCGCCCGAGGTGACGGCGGCGCTCGCCGCGGTCTACCGGCGGGTGGTGCCCGACTCGCCGGTCGACCTGGGCCGCCAGGCGTCGAGTCCGGCCGCGGAGTTGTATCAGCCGCTGTTCGACCGGATCGCCGACGGGATCCGGCAGGCGGGCGGGTTCGGCGAGCCGGAGCAGTGGCGGTTCGCCTGGGAACGTTCGTACACGCGTGACGAGTGGCTCGATCAGTTGCCCACCCACGGAGTTCTCACCGGGCTGCCGGCGGACAGGCTCGCGGAGGTGCTGGAGGGTGTCGGGGCCGCGATCGACGCGATGGGGGGCGGTTTCACGATGTCCTCCGTCACGGTGGCGGTGAGCGCGGTGCGGCAGGGTGCCGTCTGAGGGGGTCAGGGCCGGGCGCAGGCCGTGGGGCAGAGCTTGGCCTCGGGGTGGCCGGCTGACGGCTGGTCCAGGAGGGGGCGCTGCTTCGACTTCAGGTGCCGGTCGAGGAAGGCCACCACGTACGCGCGGGTGAGCTCGGACGAGCGGCCCGCGGCCAGCACCCCGGGGGTGGGCTTGACGCCGAGCACCCCGGCCAGCAGCGGCGCGTCCGTGAAGGACTGGTGTTCGGCCCCGGACAGCACGATCCAGCGTTTCCACCCGGTCAGCAGCTTCCAGTCGCGGTCCCACGTGGCGTCGCGGCCGCCGGGCACGTGCTCCGGCGACCCCATGAACAGGAACGGCCGGGAGAACCCGGTCTTGGGGAGGCGGGCGTAGGTGGTGCCGTCCATGTCGATGCCGGCCCGGACGCGCGGGTCCTCGACCATGGTCGCCAGCGCGCTCGCCCCGCCGATCGACTGGCCCGCCATCGCGATCCTGGAGCGGTCGATCACGCTGGAGCCGTCCCAGGCCGACGGCAGCCGGTCGAGCACGAACGAGACGTCGGCCGCCCGCCCCCGCACCACGCCCGTGCCGAAGCCGGGGTCGGTGTCGCTGTCGCAGGCGAGGCACTCGGCGATCCGCCCGCCCGACAGGGTCGTGGCGTAGCTCTCGTAGGCGTGGTCGATGCCGGCCACGACGTACCCGTGGCTGGCCAGTTCCTCGGCCAGGGACGTCAGGGTGCTCACCGGCTTGGTGAAGCCGGGGGACAGCACCACCAGCGGGAGCTTTGCGCCGGTGGCGGGTGCGGCGTCCTTGACGGCGTTCGTCCGGGTGCCGCTCAGCGTGCCGGACGGCACGCCCACGATCCGCAGGCCCTTCAGCAGGAGCGCCGACTCCTCGGGCGACACGTACGGCGCGTGCCGCCCGTCCCGCCGATCGGCCGGGTACCACAGGGTGACCTTGAGCTCTCTGGAGGCGGCGTCGAGGTTCCAGGGGTCGGGGCGGGAGGTGTCGTTCAGGTGCAGGACGGTGGTGCCGACCGGACGGCCGCCGGTCGGCGCGGGCAGGGTGACGGGCCCGGTCGGCGTGGGGGACGGCGCGGTGGCGGCGCGGGGCGGCGCGGGCGCGCTGCAGGCCGGCACGGCGAGGAGCGCCAGTCCGGCGGCGACCGCCAGGAGGTGTCTCATCGAGGGGTCCCTTCACTGCCGAGCAAGGTCAGGGCCTTGGTCAGGGCGGGGTCACGTCCGCCGGCCGCGTCCTCGGGGGTCTGGGGCACGTGGTGGTCGGGGGGCACGCCGACGCGGTCGATCGTCTCGCGGCCGGGTCCGAGGTGGTGCCTGCTGGGGAAGCTCAGGACGGTGTTGTCGCGGAGCAGGTGCGGTTGCCCGGGACCGGAGATGACGCCGGCGGTCCTGGTTCCGACCAACTGGCCGAGGCGCAGGTCCTTGACCGCTGAGCTGAAGTGCTCGCACGCCGAGGCGCAACCGCGGTCGGTGAGCACGACCAGCGGCAGGCCGAGCAGTTCGACGGTGTCGTCGGTCGGCAGGGCCTGGCACGTGTCGTCCACGGTGCACAGGTAGGCGGTGGTCTTGCCGTGCGCGAACGCGCTCAGCAGCCTGACCGCCTCGGTGGGGCTGCCGCCGCCGTTGCCGCGCAGGTCGAGGACGACGCCGGTGAGCGTGCGGCCGTCGCGCTGCCGGGAGATCGCCCTGAGGACCCGGTTCGCGGCGTCGGTGCTGAACCCGCGCAGCCGTACGTAGGCGACGCCGTCCTTCAGCAGCTTCGACTGCACCGTCTGGAGGGTGGCCAGATCCTGTTCGTAGAGGCCGGGTTCGAGGGTGGCGCTCCAGCGGCGGCCGGTGCTCTGCCGCAGCAGCCGCAGCCGGACCGGGGCCGCCTCCGGATAGCGCGGGTACAGGGCGGCGATCGCGGGGGTGGCCCGTCCGCCGATGAAGGGCGCCGATCCGTTGATCGACTCGATGACGTCACCCGGACGCAGCCCGGCGGCCCGCGCCGCGCCGCCCGCCACGGTGGTGACGAACAGCGGCGGGACGGCGGTGCCGGGGTTGACGGTCACCTGCGGGCCGTTGACGTTCGCCTGGAGGCCCAGGCCGTAGCCGTCGCCCTCGTAGCGGTCGGGGTGCCGCTCGACGCCGTGCGTCCAGACGGCGTGGTCGTCGCCGAGGGCGGCCACGATGGCTTCCAGGGTGACGACGGCCAGCTTGTCGCGCAGATCGGGGACCGGATCGGTGGTTCTGCGGTAGGCGGTCTCGAAGGCGGTCCAGTCGGTGTCGCGGTCTCCGGTCAGCGCGGGCATGGTGGCCTCGGGCACGTCGTGCCCCTCGCGGTTGAGCTCCTGCGTCAGCGCGACGAACCCGGCGGTCAGCAGCACGCGCGGGTCCAGGACGGAGCCGCTGTAGTACTCGCCGAGGATGCAGCGGTACGCCTGCTCGATGACGTCGATGGTGGCGGGCGTCTCCGCCCCGGGCGGGCTCTGCGGCGGCGGGCAGACCGGGGCGGCCGACGTGCTCGCCTGGCCGCGGGGCGGCGTCGGCGCGGTGCAGGCCGCCGCCAGGACGAGGGCGAGCCCGGCGGCGGCGCACCTGGCGGCTCTCATGACCGGCGTCTCCGGAGCCACCAGAAGCACAGCCAGGTGAGGCCGAGCGTGAGCAGGGCGTAGATGCCGGTCTCCAGCCATTGGAAGGTCCAGAAGCGGGCGAGCGGGTGGTAGATCGCCTGCTGCCGGTAGCCGAGCCGGTTGATCTCGGCCATGCACAGCTCCATGCCCTGCGGGGCGCAGGGGCCGGACGTCGTGGAGATCGGGATGGCGGCATCGTCGCCGGCGGCGGCGATCCTGCGTCCGGACGGGTCGAGCAGCACGCTGGACAGCACCCAGGCGCCGGTGTTGCCGGGCACGATCGAATCCAGCATGACGCGTGCGGTCCCGCCGCCCTCCCGCGGGATGCCGAGGTGACTCACGTTCCCGGTGCCGAGCTCGTAGGTCGCGGTGACCGGGGTGCTCAGGTAGGGACGTACCAGCGTCGGCATGGCGAGCTGGACCACGGCGAAGAGCACCAGGGTGAGGGCCATGGCGGGCAGGGTGCGGCGGACGAGCATGCCCATGGTCACGCCGAGCGCGAAGGCGAAGGCCGCGTACCCCATCGGCACGATGCCGCGCGCGTCGAACACCAGGGGGTCCATCAGGCCGTAGCCCGCCATCGCCGACTTGTCCAGCGGGTCGGACCACCAGGTCACGGCCAGGCCGCACAGGCCGGCGGCGAGCACGGCGGCCAGGCCGACGAGCCCGAGCTTGACCGTCAGCCAGCGGGCGCGGGTGACGCTCTGGTTCCACACCAGCAGGTGCGTGCCGGCCTCCAGCTCGCGGGTGAGCAGCGGCGCCCCCCAGAAGAGCCCGACGATCGCGGGCAGGAGCAGCACGATGAGGCAGAGCGCCATGAACGGGGTCTGGTACTCGTCGAAGAACTGGTCGTAGAAGCGGGCGCAGGAGTCGTCCGGGGTGCAACCGGCGATCCCGGCGGAGTACCTCTCGACCAGGTCGGGGCCGGTCACGGCCAGGGCGGCGGCCAGGACGACGAGCACGGCGGCCGTCAGCACGGCCGAGCCGCGGAACTGGCGCCAGGTCAGCCAGATCATCGCCGCACCTCCAGGGCGGTCCGGCTCGGCTCGGCGGGGCGCTGGTCCATGTAGGCGAGGATGAGGTCCTCCAGGCCGAGCTGGGTGACCGTCCAGACGGGGTCGTGGATCGGGTCGACGGTGCGGATCACGTACGTGCTCTGCCGGTCGGTGTGGCGGGCGGAGACCACCTGCTGGCCGGAGGGCAGCCGGTCGGGGTCACGGCGCGGGCCCGTGAGCCGGTAGTGGGTGGCCAGCAGCTCATCGACCTCCCCGGCCACCTGGACGCGCGAGTCGGTGAGCACGATCAGGTAGTCGCACGTGCGCTCCAGGTCGGAGACCAGGTGCGAGGAGAGCACGACGCTGAACTCGTGCTCGACCGTCGCCTCCATCAGCCCCTGGAGGAACTCGCGGCGGGCCAGCGGGTCGAGCGAGGCGACCGGCTCGTCCAGGATCAGTAATTCGGGACGTTTGGCCAGGCCCATCGTGAGGGCGAGCTGGGCGCGCTGGCCGCCCGACAGCTTGCCCGCCTGGTGACCGGGATCGAGGCCGAGCCGGGTGATGCGATCTCGCGCCGTCGCGGCGTCCCAGGACGGGTTGAGCCGGGCTCCCAGCCGCAGGTGCTCGGCGACGGTCAGCCCTGCGTAGACGGGGGTGTCCTGGGCGACGAAGCCGATCTTGGCGAGCTGTCCGGGGCCGGCCGCGGGACGACCGCCCAGCACGGTGATGTCGCCCGTCGTGGGTGCCAGTTGGCCGCTGGCCAGCTTCAGCAGGGTCGTCTTGCCGGCGCCGTTGGGGCCGACCAGGCCGACGACGTGCCCCGCCGGGATGTCGATGGTGCACTCGCGTAGCGCCCAGCGTTTGCCGTATCTCTTGCCCAGTCCCTGGGCCTCCAGGACCGAAGTCACGCTATGTCCTCCTGTGCGGTGCTCCGAAAGGTGGTCATGAACAGGGCCTCGATGCTCTCCTCGTCGAGCCCGGCCCGGCGGGCCTTGGCCAGCCAGCGCTGCAACTCCAGGCGCAGCGGGCCGTGCGCGGCCAGCGAGGTGCCGGTGAGCGTCGCCGTCACGAACGTCCCGACGCCGGGACGGGCGGTGACCAGGCCCTCGTGTTCGAGCTCCCGGTACGCCTTGAGCACGGTGTTGGCGTTGATCGCCAGGTGCGCCACGACCTCCTTGACGGTCGGCAACTGGTCGCCCTCGCGCAGCATGCCGAGCCGTAGCGCGTGGCGTACCTGCTGGACGATCTGCAGGTATGGCGACAGACCCGACTTGGCGTCCAGGTGGAACTCGATCACCTGATACCTCCATTTATCTAATGTCCTAGGACTTTAGATGTTGGCAGGTATGGCGATGGTTAAGAAACACTTGTGGTGATTTGTTCGCTGCTGCGGGGGTCAGGTCAGGATGACGGGGTTGGTGAGAGCGGCTATCCGCCCTCCGGCATGCCGCACCTCGACGCGGACGAACGACTCCGCCGCGCCGGTCCGCCACTCCACCGTGCCCGATCCGTCAGCGGGCAACGTCTCGCGCCGCACCGCGCCGCGTTCGGTGTGGAAGGTGACGACGCCGGAGGGGACGCCCCGCACGTCCACGCGCACGGTGGCGGGCCCGCCACCGGTCACCAGCCGTTCGCCGGGGCCGGCGCGGTGCTCGCCGGCGGCGGCGTGGAACGACAGGTTGATCGCGGTCGACTCGGCGATCCAGCTCCGGCCCGCGCGGATGGCGGCGAGAAAGGCGCGGGCGCTCGGCTCCTCGGCCAGGACGACGGTGTGCGGGGTGCCGATCTGGCCGTCGAGATGGGCGTCGCTGTTGCCCATCGCCGGCCGCCAGGACCCCCGGTGGACGTCGTAGGCCAGGGTGCGGCCCCATTCGGCCAGCGCCGCCTCGTTGTCGGCGTTCCACGGCAGGTCGGAGGCCCACCGGCCGTTCCACACCTCGACCACGTCGAACCCGCCGTAGGGGTACATGAAGACGCCGGACGGGTACGGCGCGTACGGGTGGGCCGCGACGCACAGGCCGCCCGACCGGCGCACCCGGTCCACGTGGCGGTGCACGACGCCGTCGCGGACGCCGTAGCGCCACTCGATCGGCGGGCCGGGGCGCAGGCCGAGCGCCAGCCAGTGCCCGGTGCGGGTGACCACCTCCTGGCCGGGGATGACCAGCAGACCGTCGCCGGACAGCGCGCTCCAGGCCTCGTACGTGGCGGTGGTGTTGTGCTCGGTGGCCGCGATGAAGTCCAGCCCGGCGGCGCGCGCGGCGGTCGCCAGTTCGGAGGGCGTCAGGTCCGCGCCGCTGGAGTGCAGCGAATGGACGTGGCAGTCGCCGCGGTACCAGCGGCGTCCCGTTCGCTGATCGGTTGTCATCGCGGTGGGGTGGTCAGGGTTCGTCGGGGTCGTCGACGGTGATGCGGGTGCCGATGTCCTCGCCTTCGCAGATCGCCCGCATGACGCCCCTGGCGGCGACGTCGAAGACGTGCATGAGCAGGCGCTGCTCGTTGGCGAGCACGAACGCGCTCTCGTCCATCACCCGCACCCCGGCCGCCAGCGCCTCCCGGTAGGTGAGGTTGGTGTAGCGCTTGGCGTCCGGGTTGACGTTCGGGTCGCTGTCGTACACGCCGTCCACGCCCCGCTTGGCCACCAGCAGCGCATCGGCGTCGAGCTCCAGGGCCCGCTGCACGGCGGGATAGTCGGTCGTGACGTACGGCTGGCCGATGCCGCCCGCGAGCAGCACGATGAGGCCGCGCCGCAGGTGCCGGTCGGCGCGCAGCCGGATGTACGGCTCGGCCACGCTCTGCATGGGCATCGCGGTCATGACGCGCACGTCCGTCTCCGAGCGGGCGGTCAGCACGCCCCTGAGCATCAGCGCGTTCATGACCGTGCCCAGCATGCCGATGTTGTCGGCCTCGGCCCGGCCGATGCCCCAGCCCTGCGCCATCCGGCCGCGGAAGTAGTTGCCGCCGCCGATCACCACCGCGATCTGCACGCCGAGGTCGCTGACCGAGAGGATCTCGTCCGCGAGCTGGGCCAGACTGGCGGGGTCGCTGCCCCATCCGGTCTCTCCGGCGAGCGCCTCGCCGCTGAGCTTGACCACGACACGTGAGTAACGACGCATGCCCCAACCCCTTCACGGCCGCGCGCTCGGCGACCCGGCCAAGGATACGCGGGGGTCCGACGAACCACCGGGTGACCTTACGACCCGGTGGGCTCGGCCGCCGTCCTGAGGAGGCGGGCGACGACCGTCTCGGCGGGCCTGCCGAGCACCTGCTCCAGGTCGGGGGACCGCCGCTCCAGCGCGCCCGCGCGGATCTGTCCGTTGATCCAGCTCATCGGGCCGGAGCCGGTGTCGGGGACCTCCCGGTAGGTGACCCCCAGCGCCTGCGCCGCTTCAGGATGGGTCCAGAGCGGGCCGGTGAGGTCGTACGCGCGGCCGAGATGCCCCTCACCCGTCAGGACGTTCGCCGCGGCCTCGGCCAGGTCGGACCGGAACGCCGTGTTCAGGCCGCGTCCTCCGGTGCTGCCCGTCAGCTCCCCGCCGGCGACCCGTGGCAGGAAGGCGTCGCTGTAGAAGGGATGCCGCATGATCGTGTACGGCAGGCCGCTCGCCAGGATGGCCCGCTCCGTGGCGTGGTAGGCCGCGGTCAGGCCGGTCGCGGAGGTGTCGGCGTCCAGGAAGCTGGTGAAGACGATCGCGCCGACACCGGCGTCCGCGGCGGCGGACACGGCGGCCAGGTGCTGGGCGGTCCGGCGGGCGGTGTCGAGCTCGGGGGAGGAGATCAGCAGCAGGCGATCGACGCCCTCGAAGGCCGCGCGCAGGCCGGCCGGGTCGTCGTAGTCGCCGCGCCGCGCCGGTACGCCCGCCGGGGCGCGTGCGGGGTCGCGGACCACCGCCACCACCTTCGTCCGGGTGCGCAGGTGGTCGATGACGAGGCGGCCGAGTGCGCCTGAGGCGGCCGAGACGGCGATCATTGCGTGAGACTCCCTCTGGAACGGATGATCCAGTGGACTCCCCGAACAGCCCACGCTGCCACTCATTTTCCGGCCACCCGAGTCGCGCGCGTGACCGGGTAGCGCACCTCGAACCGGCTCGCGTCGCGGCGAGTGACGTTCACCTCCACAACGCGCCCTTCGGCGATCCCGGCGGTGGCGATGGCCGTACGGGCGATGGCGAGCACCGGCACGCCCGGAGCAAGGCCGAGCAGACGGCCCTCGTCAGCGGTGGCGGGTCTGGAGCTGATCACGCCCTGCCAGGAGAGCGGGCCCCAGCCGAGTTCGCCCTCCATGCGGTCGTAGATACCACCGGGGCCGGTGTCGGGCTCGGCCAGCACGGTCCCCGCGGCCAGGTCGGTGGGGAGGTAAGAGGTCGCCAACTGGACGACCTGGCCGGTTTCGGGATTTCCCATCAGACGGTCGCGAATGATCACTGGGTCGCCGGTCCGGAGTCCCAGCAGGTGGACCACATCGGGCGGGCAGGGTCCTTCGCTCACGGTGGGCGGTTCCACCGGCCGCAGGCCCTGCACGGCACTGCTGAAGTAGTAGCCGAGTTCGTCGCGGTACGCGTGTGTGTCAAGAGCGAGAGGATGCCGTTCGGGCTGCTCCCGAACAGTTGTGCCGCCCTTGCGGACGGGCAGGACGAGCCCCTCGGTGGTGAGCTGCGCGATCGCGCGGCGAATCGTGGTCCGACTGCAGCCGAACCGCTGCTCCAACTGGCCTTCGGTCGGGATCTTGGTGCCGGGCGCATAGGCGCCTGCGGTGATGGCCTCGCGCAGGGCCTGAGCGACTTCATGCCAGCGCGCCATGACTCCTCCTTCGAATACGGGCCATTACATCACTATCTATTGATGGTTAGGTCGGCCAAGCGGACACTCCGAATTAGGTAACTACCTATTCCGAAGGAGGGATCGTGCTGGAGGACTTCGAGCGAGGACGTGTCACCGCGTTCTTCCGCCGGGTCGCTGACGCCATCCCCGTCATCGACCGGCCCTCAAGCCTGGCCATCACTCACCTGCTCGCCGAGCGACCGGCATTCCTGGAAGGAGTGGCTCGCCTCACCCACATCGCAGCCGTGCTGCCGAAACCACGCTCCATCAACGAGGCCGCGCTTCGCGCGGTTCGCACCAGCTTGCAGGTGGACACGCTCGACCGCGAACAGTTCGCCAACGCGGACTCCGCACTCGCCTACGTCGAGTCGCGAGCCGCAGGAAGGGACCTGATCCTGCTCGACGTCGGAGGCTACTTCGCTCCGGTCCTGGGCCACCTGCACGCCCACTTCACCGGTCGGATCATCGGAGTGGTGGAAGACACGGAGAACGGCCACCAACGTTACGCCGTACTCGACAAGCTGCCCTGTCCCGTCTTCAGCGTCGCCCGCTCGCCGTTGAAGGAGCCTGAAGATTATCTCGTCGGCCAAAGCGTCGTCTTCTCCACAGAGGCCCTCGTGCGTAGTCGGGACGACATCCTCAACGGCCGCCCGGCCTGCGTCATCGGGTACGGCAAGCTGGGCCGCAGCATCGCGGCCATGCTGCACGCGAAGCACGTCGGGGTCACCGTCTACGACGTTGATCCCGTGCGTCGCGTCCAAGCTCTCTCACAGGGGTACCGTGCCGCTGCCACGCTGATCGAAGCGCTCACCGGGGCCGGGATCGTCGTCTGCGCGACTGGAAACTTCGCCCTGCGGGAGGACGACTTCTCCCGTGTGGCCAACGGCGCCTATATCGCATCCGTGACCAGCAGCGACGATGAGCTCGAACTGTCGGCGCTCACCGGTCTGTACACGCGGACGCATATCGAGCCGCACGTCACCCACTACGCCCGCACCGGGCACTACTTCCATGAAGCCTCATGACAGTGACTTCCGAGGAGATCAGCGCCGTGCTGGCGCGCTACCTCGCCGCTCATCCCGACCGAGGCACGGACGTCGCCCGCTTGATCGCGGCGCTCGACTCGGGGCGGGATCTGACCTCACGTAAGACGTTTCCGCTGCACATCACCTGCAGCGCCGCCGTCGCCGCCGATGGCCGGGTCCTCGTGATCCACCATCGGACGCTGGATCGCTGGCTGCTCCCAGGTGGGCACGTCGAGCCGGAGGACCACAGCCTGTACGGCGCTGCCCTGCGGGAGCTGGAGGAGGAAACCGGTGTCGCCTGGCGGCGCGCCGTCTCGCCGCCGGCGTACGACGTCGTTCCGGTGGACGTGGACGTTCACGAAATTCCTGCCAACCTCGCGAAAGGCGAACCGGAGCATCTGCATGCCGACTTCCGGTTCGCCTTCCGGGTCGAGGACAGCGAGATATCCCTCCAGTCGGAGGAGGTGACCGCGTTCGACTGGCGCGCCCCGGCCGATCTGCCGACACCACGACTCGCGGGCGGCGCTTTCAGGTCGGGCGGCTGGTGGCCTGTGTGAGGAGGGTGAAGAAGGTGTCGCCGCGGACGAGCTCGAACGGGTCGCCGAGGAGTTCGGCCAGTTCGGCGATGTCGCTCGCCGACCAGTTCCAGGCGTTGACCGCGCCCGCGATGAACAGCGGGCTCGTGCCGTCCCAGCTCTCGATGTGCCTGAGCAGCGTGTCCCGGTACTCCTGGGCCTTGCCCTGCGGGGAGAAGTTGCCGATCACGGGCAGGCCGGCGGGGGCCGACCGAAGGTCGCCGGTCTCCCACGACTGGATGATGCCGCGCAGCGGCGTGTTCTTCCGGTACGAGGCGGCGATGCGCTCGTCGAAGGCCACCCAGCCGTCGCCGGCCGCGTTGCGGTGGTTGTAGGCGTAGACCAGGTCCATTCCGGTACGGCGCAGGAAGCGTCCGGTCAGTTCGGTGTAGGCGTCCACGTCGCTCGGCGGCCACGAGCCCGGGTAGGTGTAGCCCGCTCCGGACGGGCCCGCGACCAGCAGATCGTTGCCGGTGGCCGTGCGCTGGTAGTACGCCAGCAGCGCGGGGCCGATGTCGGCCAGCAGCGGGCTGACCGTCCAGTTGGTGGGCACCCGGCCGCGGGCGGGGTCGTCCCAGATCTGCCGCATCCGGCGCTGGCAGTACTGGACGTTGTCGCCCTCGCCGACCGTCAGCGTGAGGTAGACCCGGTCGCGCAGGGTGGCCGGCGGGCGGGGACGTACGCGGTCGGAGACGGTGGCCTGGACGCCCGCGTGCACGGTGGCGTTCATGTAGTAGTCGGCGGGCACCACCTCGACCGCGTGTTGCGAGGCCCGGTCCACGCCGCCCCACTCGCCGGCCACGTCGTTGGCGAACCAGCCCGCGTACGGGGTCGTCGGGCGTACCTTGGCCAGGATCTCGTCCAGCAGCGCGCCCGTCTCGCCGCTGGGCGGCAGCCAGAACACCATGGCGCGCATGGCCACCGTGTAGTCGCGGAAGTACGGGAAGGGCTCCACCCGGGTCGGCGCGGTGGTGGTGGCGGTGACCAGGAACTGGTTCCACAGGTCCACCTCGACGAGCAGTTGCCGGGTGCCGGCGGGGGCGGTGAAGCGGTAGACGAAGTAGTTGCCGCCGTCGGCGAAGCGGTTGGCGTCGCCGCCGACGGCGGAGTTGAGGCCGTCGAAGAGGAACGGGGTCTCGGCGTCCGTGCCGGGTGTGAACGAGGCGATCTGGACGCCGTCGGCCCGCACCACGACCGAGCCGACCGACGCGCCCCAGCCGTCGTCGCCGAGCGAGTCCTGGAAGCGCAGGTAGACGCCGTCCTGGCCGGACAGTTCCTGGCTGAGGTCGAAGGTGCGCACCTGCCGGTTGGAGGAGTCCCTGACGCGCTCGCTCTCCCTGGCCACCTCGCGCCACGCGACGCCGTCCACCTTCACGGTCCTGGTCGGCGGGAGGCCGCTGAGCAGGGCCTTGGTGCAGCGCGGGAACAGGGTGTCGAGCTGCCAGCGGTAGGTGGCCAGGACGTCGTCCGGGTCGAAGCGGCCACGCAGGTCGGTGATGGTGCCGAAGCCGTGCTCGGCGGCCTGTTCGGCGGTGGCGGCCACGGCGTTCTCCAGCCCGGCCAGGGTGGTCGCGACGTTCACCGAGTCGGGGACGTCCGGGTCGTGCAGGATCGCGCCCCGGGCCTCGCCCTTGTAGCGGGCGATCAGGTCGAGGGGGTCGTCGTGCTGGGTGACGGCGGCGCCGGTGCCGTCCAGCCAGCGGGTGTCGTAGCCCTCGGCGGTGTAGTTGAAGTACAGGCGCGGGCGGCGGCGGTTGACGACTCCCTGGAGGGTGGTCAGGAGGAGCTGGTCGTCGCCGTGCAGGGCGGTGAGGTCGGCGAAGTCGAGGCGGGACGGACGGCCGAAGCCGGGCAGGAGAGGGGTCGCGGCGGCGGCGGACGGGGCGGGCAGGGTGACCCCGAGCCCGCTGGTCGCGAGGACCACGCCGTTCGCCCGCAGGAAGGTACGTCGAGACACCATCGGCGTTCACTGCTCCTCGTGGGGGTCCTTCGTGGGAGGGGACCGGGGATGACAGCGTTGTCATGCGTTCTCTGGAGTGAACGTAACAATGTGCCGGAATGTTGTCCACGTACCCTGCGGGCTCTAGGCGGGTCCGTCGGGGGGACCGCCCGGCGCGCCGTCCAGGAGGAAGGTGCGCAGGTCTCTGCGCGAGGACAGGCCGAGCTTGCGCAGCGCGTTCGCGACGTGGCTCTCGACCGTGCGCCTGGACAGGAACAGCGCGTCGGCGATCTCCTGGTTCGTCCGTCCCGCCGCCGCCAGCAGGGCCACCTCGTGTTCCCTGGACGACAGCGTGCCTCCATGCGAGGGGCGTCCGCCGCGCCAGGGGTAGGGGATGGGCACGCCGTTCTGCCGCATGATCCGGCAGACGCGGGCGATGTCGCGATCGGCCCCCATCGCCCCGTACGCCCGCAGGGCCGCCTCCAGCAGCGCCCCGCCGTCGCCCGCGACGCCTTCGCGCTCGCAGCGCCACCGCCCCAGACGTTCCGCGGCCAGCGCCTCCTCGTAGCGCAGCCCCGCCGTCCGCAGCACGGCGAGCGCCTGCTCCAGCAGCCGATCGGCCTGCCCGGGAGCCCCGGCCCGCGCCAGCACGGCTTCGGCGCTCAGCAGCGCCGCACGGGCGAGCGGCGCGTCGGCCCCGTCGAGGCCGGTACGCAACTCGGCCACCAGACCCGCTGCCTCGTCCGCGCGGCCCACCGCGTCCAGGGCGTCCACCAGGCACGACACGCTCTCGGCGCCCCACACCCAGTTCCCCTTGGCCCGGACCAGCGCCAGCGCGGCCCGCGCCTGCCCGGCGGCGCCCGCCGCGTCGTCCAGGGATAGCAGCAGCCGTGACAACGTCGTCCTGGCCGGGACGAGCGGGAACACCGCCCCCACCCGCTCGGCGACCGCGATCACTTCACGCAGGCAGTCGGCGGCCCGTTCGGCGGGGCCCATGGCGGCGAGCAGCGCCCCGTGCAGCAGCCGCGACTCGGGGGAGGCCGCGGCGAACCTGGCGGAGGCGCCGCCCAGCCGTCCGACGCGGGCCGCCAGCCCGTCCCAGCGGCCGGCCGCGCGATCCACGGCCGCCGTCACCAGCGCGACGACCTCGGCCACCCGCAGGTAGTCGGCCTCGTCCGTCACCCGCCGGCCCTCGGCCAGCAGCGACTCGGCGCGGTCGAGCCGGCCGACGTGCAGCGCGCCCTGGGCCCAGTTGAGGCAGGCGCGGGCGTGCTCGCGGGGGGTCGCGCGCAGCCGTTCGTCGCCGAGCAGCGCGTCGATCAGCTGCCACGCGCCCGGATCGCCCTGCTCCAGCAGCAGCGATGCGCGGGCGATGCGGACCGCGATGCCGACGTCGGGGTCGCCGCCCCGGAAGGCGGCCCGCTCGGCCTGGTCGCAGCGGGCGGTGTGCTCGGCGATGGTCCGGTCGACGACGGTCTCGGGCGCGGCGAGCACGGCCAGCGCCCGGCCCAGCAGCGCGGGACGCTCGCCGAGGTCGTCGATGGCGTGCTCGATCTGCAGGTAGCCGGCCCGGACCGCGCCGTCCTGGCGCAGCAGGCGGCCGAGCGCGAAGCGCAGCTCACCGCGCAGTGCGGCGGGCAGCGGCTCGGTGGCCAGCAGGTGTTCGAGCACCGGGACGGCCTCGGCGTGCGCCAGCCCGTCCACCGCGGCCCGGCCGAGCTTGACGGCCAGCCGCACCCGTACGTCACGGGGCAGCTCGACGACCTCCAGCGCCTGGAGCAGGAACCGGGCGGCCGTGGCGTCGTTGCCGTGGGAGAGCGCCGTGTCGGCGGCGGCCTCGGCGTTGCCGACGAAGTCGGCGGTGCGGCCCGCGTGCCGGAAGTGGTGCGCGAGCCGGGCGACCGGCCGGGGGCCGCCGCCGGGTTCCAGGGCGCAGGTCTCCAGGGCTCGCGCGGTCCGCAGGTGCAGCCAGCGCCGTCCGGACGCGGCCACGGACTCGTACACGATCTGCCGGGCCAGCGCGTGCCGGAAGCGGGAGCGGCCGTCCTCCTCGTGCAGCAGCCCGACCGACTGGGCCCTGGCCAGCGCCTTGGCCACCTCCAGCGGGCTGCGGTCGCTGACCTCGGCCAGCACCCGGTCGTCCGGGGTCATGCCGATGACGGCCGCGGCGCCGAGGATCTCCTGCGCGGGGTCGTCGAGGGAGGACAGGCGTTGCAGCAGGACGTCCCGCAGCACGGTCGGGACGGCCAGGTCGGCCAGCACGTCGGGGCGGCCGGGCAGCTCGTGGGCGGGCAGCCGTTCCAGCAGCGTGCGCAGCACCTCTTCCACCACGAACGGGATGCCGCCGGTCTTCTCGTACAGGGGGGCGGTGAAGGTGGGCGGGAGGTCGGCCTTGAGTATGCCGCGGGCCAACTCCTCCACCTCCGCCGGGCCCAGGGGCGCCAGGCCGATCGTGCGCGCCGGGCCGGACGGCGCCCTGGCGAACGCCTCGCGGATCGGCAGCAGGCCCGCCTCGGTGCGTACGGTGAGGATCACCGCCACGTCGCGCGGCAGGTGCGCGGCCAGGAAGGCGAGGAAGTCGTGGGTGCCGCCGTCGGCCCAGTGCACGTCCTCCAGCACGAGGACGAGCGGGCTCAGGTGGTCGAGCAGCGCGACCGCGGCGCGGAAGACGCGGTGCCGCTCGGCCCGCTGGTCGGGCAGCGGCGGGAGTGGCGGGGGCAGGTGCTCGGCGATCTCGGGCAGCAGCGGCGCCAGCGCCCCGGTGACGGGGTTGGGCGGGCCGGACCGGGCCAGCTCGTCCCCGGCCAGGCGGAAGGCGTCCAGCAGCGGGGAGAGCGGCAGCGGCTCCTGGAGCTGCTCGCACTGGCCGACGAGCCGCCGCGTCCCGGCCAGGTCGGGTTCCGCGAACAGCTCTGCCACCAGGCGGCTCTTGCCGATGCCCGCCTCGCCCTCGACCAGGGCGAGCGACGGTGGCGACGCGATGACCGAGCGCAGCAGCGCCAGCTCGGAACGGCGGCCGACGAGCACGTCGGAGAGCGAGCCCGAGGGGGCCGGTCCCAGAGGCAAGAGGCCACCCCCAACCGGATATCAGCGCCCATAGGCTACCGGATCTCAAATTTCCATTTAATGACGCCATAAATCCGTATGCGGTACGGATGTCGTACCCACCCGCCCCTCAATAGCCTCGGCGATCATCCGCGTGACCCGCGGAACGCATGAAGGGGCGACGATGCATCTGTCCACATCCCCCAGACGGCTGGTGACGACAGCCGCGCTGACCGGGCTGACGATGGCCGGGCTCGCCTGGCCCACCGCGGCCACCGCGGCAGCCGGCGCGGAGGAGCAGAAGACCTACATCGTGCGACTGGCCGAGGAGCCCGTCGCGACGTACGAGGGTGACGTGGCCGGGCTGGCGAGGACCAAGCCCGCCGACGGCGAGAAGATCGACACGGGCTCGGCCGAGGTGACCGACTACGTCGGCCACCTGAAGGGCCGCAACGACGCCGCGCTGCGCAGGGCCGGCGGTCGCAAGCTCTACGAGTACGCGTACTCGTTCGGCGGTTTCGCCGCCCGGCTGACCTCCGCCGAGGTCGCCAAGATGCGGGCGTTACCCGAGGTCGTGTCCGTGACCGAGGACCGGAAGGTCTCGGTGGCGACATCCTCGACCCCGGCCTTCCTCGGCCTCGACGCCCGCGGCGGCCTGTGGGAGCGGCTCGGCGGCCCGACGGGCGGCCGGAAGGGCAAGGGCGCCGGGGACGGCCTGGTCATCGGCGTGATCGACAGCGGCATCTGGGCGGACAGCCAGAGCTTCGCCAACCCCGACCCGAGCGGCGCGAAGTACGGCCCGGCCGGCGGCTTCCACGGCGGCTGCGTGCGTACCAGCCCCGACGCGTCCTGGAACGCCGCGCTCTGCAACGGCAAGATCGTCGCGGCCCGGCACTACAACGCGGGCTGGGGCGGCGACGCGGGCGTCAAGGAGCAGCTCCCCTGGGAGTTCCAGTCGCCGCGCGACTACAACGGCCACGGCACCCACACCGCCTCCACGGCGGGCGGCAACCACGACGTGACCGTGACGGGCCCGGCGGCGGCGTTCGGCAAGGTCAGCGGCATCGCGCCGCGGGCCAGGATCGCCGCGTACAAGGCGTTGTGGTCCACCCAGGACGCCTCGACGGCCAACGGCTACTACTCCGACCTGGTCGCCGCCATCGACCAGGCGGTCGCCGACGGCGTGGACGTGATCAACTACTCGGTGTCCGGCACGAGCACGGACCTGCTGGACCCGGCCGAGGTGGCGTTCCTGGCCGCGGCGGAGGCAGGCGTGTTCGTGGCCGCGGCGGGCGGCAACAGCGGGCCCGCCGCCGCCACGGTGGCCCACCCCTCCCCATGGGTGACGACGGTCGCCGCCGGCACCCACAACTGGGCCACGACGGGCTCGGCGACGCTCGGGAACGGCGCCTCGTACGGCGGCGCCTCGCTGGCCGCCGCCAAGGCGGGGCCCGCGCCGCTCATCGACGCCGCGACGGCCGGGGTGGCCGGGGCGGACCCGGTGAAGGCGGCGCAGTGCTGGGCCGCCAGGGACAACGGCGGCACGGCGGTGCTCGACCCGGCCAAGATCCAGGGCAGGATCGTGCTCTGCGACCGCGGGATCACGCCGCGGGTCAACAAGAGCGTCGCGGTCGCCGAGGCGGGCGGCATCGGCCTGATCATGGCCAACACCGACGAGAACTCGCTCAACGCCGACCTGCACACCATCCCGACCGTGCACCTGGCGGTCAAGGACCGGCAGGCCGTCAAGGACTACGCCGCCACCGACGGGGCCACGGCCACGATCGAGCAGGCGAGCATCACCACCGACGCCCCGGCCCCGTACGTGGCCGAGTTCTCCTCGCGCGGGCCGCTCCAGGCGGGCGGCGGCGACCTGCTCAAGCCCGACCTGATCGCCCCCGGCCAGGACATCCTGGCCGCCTACGCGCCGCCGGGCGCGAACGGGCTCGACTTCAACTTCTCCAGCGGCACCTCCATGGCCGCCCCGCACGTGGCCGGGCTGGCCGCGCTGCTGAAGGACCTGAACCCGCGCTGGTCCCCGATGGCCATCAAGTCGGCCCTGATGACCAGCGGCTCCGACGTCAAGGACGGCCCCTCCACCGACCCGGCGGTGATCTTCGGCCAGGGTGCCGGGCACGTCACCCCGAACAGCGCCGCGGACCCCGGCCTCGTCTACGACAGCGGCATCAAGGACTGGACGGCCTTCCTGTGCGGCAGCACGAACGCCGTCGAGCCCAAGGTCTGCGCCGCCCTGGCCAAGAAGGGCCACTCCTTCGACGCCAGCGACCTGAACGTCCCGTCGATCGCGGTCGGCAGGCTGCCCGGCACCCAGAAGGTGACCCGCTCGGTGACGAACGTGGGCCGCTCGACCGCCACCTACGACGCCGCGGTCACCGGCCTCGACGGCGTCACCGCCGAGGTCTCGCCGAAGCGGCTGACGCTGCGGCCGGGGCAGACGAAGTCGTTCACGGTGACGTTCACGCGGAGCACGGCCCCGATGAACGCGTACGTGGGCGGGCAGCTCGTCTGGAAGAACCGCGAGCACAGCGTGCGCGTGCCCGTCATCGTGCGCCCGGTGCCCGAGACCTGGGCGGCCACGTACGGCGTCGCGGGCGGCAAGGACTCCGCCGAGTTCATCGTCAACGACCCCAAGGGCGAGCGGGTCTACGTGACCGGCGCCAGCTACGGCTCCGCGCCCGGCACGCTCAGCCCGAGCATCGCCACCGTGGCCCACGACGCCGTCACCGGCAAGGTGCTGTGGAGCAGGACCTACGTGGGCCCGGCGGGTGACTACGACGAGCCGGCCGCCCTGGAGGTGAGCCCCGACGGGAGCAAGCTGTTCGTGGCGGGCCTCAGCGCGGGCACCGACACCGGCAACGACGGGGTCACCCTCGCGTACGACGCGGCCACGGGCGAGCAACTGTGGGAGGCCCGCTACACCGCCGAGGGGGCGCGCTCCGACCACGCCAACGCGGCCAAGGTCGCGCCCGACGGCAGGACCCTCTACGTGACCGGCATGACCACGGTGGGCGGGAACGGCGAGGCCGACTACTTCGTCACCGCGTACGACACCGCCGACGGCAAGGAGAAGTGGCAGGCTCGCTTCGACGGCCCCGGCCACGGCACCGACGACCCCCGCGTGATCGAGCTGACCCCGGACGCGACGAAGGTCTTCGTCAGCGGCCAGAGCAGCGGCGAGAAGGGCACGGGCCTGGCCGACTGGGGCACGGTCGCCTACGACGCCGCCACCGGGCAGCAGCTCTGGACGGCCATGCGCAACGGCCCGGCCAACGGGATCGACATCTCCTCGGGCATGGCCGCCGACGAGCGGGCCGTCTACGTCACGGGGAGCGTCGTCACCCGCGACACGCAGAGCGACGTGCTGACGGTCGCCTACGACGTCACCACCGGAAAGGAGTTGTGGGCCGACCAGTACGACGGCCCCGGTCACCAGAGCGACACCCCGCACGACATGACGCTCGCGCAGGGCCGGATCTACGTCACCGGCAACACCACCGGTGAGGGCACCGGCTCCGACTACACCACGCTCGCCTACGACGCCGCCACCGGGCAGCGGTCCTGGGTGCAGCGCTTCGACGGGCAGGCGAAGAACGAGGACTACGCCTGGGCCGTCAGGGTGACGCCGGACGGCGGCAAGGTGGTCGTCGCCGGGCAGAGCGCGGACGACCAGGAGAAGGGCCCCGACTACGTGACCATCGCCTACGACGCCGCGACCGGCGACCCGATCTGGACCGGCCGCTACGACGGGACGGTGGGCGCCACCGACACCGCCCACGGCCTGGCCGTGGACGCCACCGGCGCCGACGGGGTCCGGATCTTCGTGACCGGCGCCAGCGCGACCGGCGGCACCCCGCCGTGGGCCCTGGACGTCGACTTCGCCACGGTCGCGTACTTCGAGCCGTGGCTGCGGTGAGCGCCTGAGAGCTGACCGATCGAGAAGCGCCCTCCGGGAGACCGGGGGGCGCTTTCCGGTTCTGGCGCGGATTCCGGTTCGGGGAAATGCCCGGAACACCACGGCACAGCCCACCGCACGGTCAACGTGACCCCTTGGCGGCGCGGGCCAGGTCGAGGGCGAGGTGCGAGCGGTGCAGGCGGCGGGTGGCCGCCAGGCGGGCCACGTCGGCGCGAGTGTCGTGCATGAGCTGCAGGTGGAAGTAGTTCACGTGCTCCAGCAGCGCGAACACCCACAGCGCGGCCCCCGGCCAGACCCGCGTGCCGGAACCGCCCATGAGCAGTCCGGCGCCCACCACGACGGCCCCCGCCGCCAGCAGGCCCACGTTGATCCAGGAGATCACGCGGTACACCGCCATCCCCGCCGGAACCGGTGACCGGGAAGAGAGCTGGGCGAACTTCAACCACCAGTACCCGCCGCCCTCGACCAGCACGATCAGCACCAACCCGAGCCCTGCCGCATTGGCCGGGGTCAGAGGCATGCCCAGCACACCCGTCAGCACCCCGGCGATCAGCGGAACGTTGACGAACTCCAGCACAGCCAGGGACTTCACTCGACGAAGCATGGACGCACGCGGGGAGAGCACAAAGGCCATCATTCCCGACCGCTGCCGAGAGCGGGTGGCGAGGACCACGGTGGACCTCGACCGCGACATCGCGTGAGCGGAGCCGAACCGCAGGGGATCCCGCCCGGGAGGGAGCGACCTCCCCCGTAGGAGGGAGTGACGCTCGGAGCGCCGCGGCTACGGTCGTGACCATGGTTGATCTCGCTCGTCCACGGCGCTGGCCGGCGTATGCGCTCGCGGTGCTGCTCCTCGGTTACCCCGCGGGCAAGGCGGCCTTCGCGCTTCAGTCCCGGCTCGGGTTCCCGGGCGGTCCACCCGTGTCGGACGCGGAGACCGGCGGCTACTTCATGGCGGCGGACACCGCACAGTGGCTCGCGAGCGCGTCCGGCGTGGTGGGCGCGTGCCTCGCCGTCATCACGGTCACGGCCCCGGGGCGCAGGGCGCCGAAGGCGTTGATGGTGCTGGTACTGGGCGGGATGTTGCCGGCCGTCGGGGGCGGCGCGGGGATCATGATCGTGGACGGCTTCGCCGGCATCGGTGTGGGCTGGCAGTGGTATCACGGCGTGGTCGGAATCGTGGTGATCGGGCTGTTCCTCGAGATGGTCCGGTCCTATGCGGTGGTCAGACATGCCACGAGCTGATCGAGCGTGGGTGGGCGCCTACGGCGCGGCGGTGTGCGCGTCGGCGTACGGATCGATGAAACTCGCCCAGGCGCTGGGTGCCGATGCCCTGGCGGACAAGGACCCGCTGCCCCCTGACCTGCGCGAACGGCTGCTCGCGCGTGATCCGCTGTTCGTGACGAGCCACTGGGTGCTCGCCGTCGCCGCGATGGTCGGTGTCGTCGTCGCGCTGGCCACGGTGCGGCCCTGGGGTGCGGCCGTGCCGCGCCGGCTGCTGCTGACGATCACCTGGACGCTGGGGATCTTCATGATCGCCCGGTCGATCGGGTTGCTGGGCTTCGGCTTCGTCGGCGACACGCTGCTGCTGACCGGAGTCCGTCCGCCACCGTCCGGGCACGTGGCGCTGGCCCACGAGCTGGCGTACTGGGATCTGCTGCTGTGGTCGCCGTTCTTCCTGCTCTGGGGCGTGTGCTGGATCACGGCGGCCCGGTGGCTGGGCGGGCACCGGTTCACCCGCCACCGTGGGCGCGGCCGAGCACGTGAAGACGGACGGACAGGTCGGGCCGGTCGGCCGTGACCCGATCACGCATCACGTCGAGCCGCGCCGGACCCGCTTTCCGCCGCCGTGCCGCCGGGCGGAGTTTCAACCCCGACGGCGGCGGGAAAGCCGACGGTAATTTCTGAGCTGCCTGTTTTCAGGAGCCACAGATGTCCCGCATCACGCTCACCCCCGCGGCCCGGCAGGCACTGCGAAGCGAAGAAGTGCTCTTCTTCGACTGGCACCGGACCGGCCTGTGTTGCGGGGATGCCGGAGAGTTCTCGCTCAGGGCGTTGCGCCGCTCGAAACTGCCCCGCCGAACCCGCCCGCTGGGTCCCGCCGGCCTCGTGCACGCCCATCCGACCGCCTGGTCGCACCTCGCCGACCTGCCCGTCACGATCGACTGCCGCCCGCTGTGGCGCTGGCGGCGCTTCGTCTCCGATCTGCCGCCGGACGCCGGTCTGCGCTGCTGCCTGGGGCGCCCTATATATGACCCGCTATATAGGAGGTAACCGGTGAAGCTGCGTTCCATCATCATCTGGACGGCGGTGGCCGTCGTCGGGGCCGTCGGGTGGGCGGTGCTCGCCCTGTCCAGGGGCGAGAACGTCAACGCGGTGTGGCTGCTGTGCGCGGCGCTCGGCTCGTACGCCATCGCCTATCGGTTCTACGCCCGCTTCATCGTGCGCAAGGTGCTGCGCGCCGACGACCGCAGGGCGACCCCGGCCGAGCGGCTCGACAACGGCATCGACTACCAGCCGACCGACCGCCGCATCCTGTTCGGCCACCACTTCGCCGCCATCGCCGGGGCCGGGCCGCTGGTCGGGCCCGTGCTGGCGGCCCAGATGGGCTACCTGCCCGGCACCATCTGGATCGTCGCGGGGGTGATCTTCGCCGGGGCCGTCCAGGACATGGTGATCCTGTTCTTCTCCATGCGGCGCAACGGCAGGAGCCTCGGGCAGATGGCCCGCGAGGAGATCGGCCCGGTGGGCGGGGCCGCCGCGCTGGTCGCGGTCTTCGCCATCATGATCATCCTGCTGGCCGTGCTGGCGCTCGTCGTGGTCAACGCCCTCGCGCAGTCGCCGTGGGGGGTCTTCTCCATCGCCATGACCATCCCGATCGCCCTGTTCATGGGGTTCTACCTGCGGGTGATCCGGCCGGGCAAGGTCGTCGAGACCACGGTCATCGGGGTCGCGCTGCTGATCCTGGCGATCATGGCGGGCGGCTGGGTGCAGGGGTCGAGCTGGGCGCCGTTCTTCACGCTGAGCCCATCGGCGCTGGCGTTGTGGCTGATCGCGTACGGGTTCGTCGCGGCCGTGCTGCCCGTGTGGATGCTGCTCGCGCCGCGCGACTACCTGAGCACCTTCATGAAGATCGGCACGATCGTGCTGATCGCGGTCGGCATCGCCGTCACCATGCCGCCGCTGCGGACCACCGCCTTCACCGACTTCGCCTTCAACGGCAAGGGGCCGGTCTTCGCCGGGTCGCTGTTCCCGTTCGTGTTCATCATCATCGCCTGCGGCGCGCTGTCGGGGTTCCACTCGCTGATCTCGTCCGGCACGACGCCCAAGATGATCCAGAAGGAGACCCAGGTCCGCATGATCGGGTACGGCTCCATGCTGATGGAGTCGTTCGTGGCCATCATGGCGATCACGGCCGCCAGCGTGCTGAGCCCCGGGCTCTACTTCGCGATGAACTCCCCGGCGGGCGTCGTCGGAGCCACCGTGCAGACCGCGTCGGAGGCGGTCACGAACATGGGCTTCGTCATCACGCCCGAGCAACTGCAGGCCGCCGCCGCGGCCGTGCAGGAGGAGACGCTGATCGCCCGTACGGGCGGCGCGCCCACGCTGGCCGTGGGCATCTCGCAGATCTTCTCCGGCTTCCTCGGGGGCGGGGCGCTCCAGGCGTTCTGGTACCACTTCGCGATCATGTTCGAGGCGCTGTTCATCCTCACCACCGTCGACGCGGGCACCCGAGTCGGACGGTTCATGCTCCAGGACACGCTGGGCAACCTGTGGAAGCCGATCTCCCGGGTGAGCTGGTGGCCGGGGCTGATCGCGAGCAGCGCCGTGGTCGTGGCCGCCTGGGGGTACTTCCTCTACCAGGGCGTCAACGACCCGCTCGGCGGCATCAACCAGCTCTTCCCGCTGTTCGGCATCGCCAACCAGCTCCTCGCGGCCGTCGCGCTGACCGTGGCCACCACCCTGCTGATCAAGAGCGGCCGGCTCAAGTGGGCCTGGGTGACCGGCGTGCCGCTGGCCTGGGACGTGGCGGTCACGCTGACCGCCAGCTACCAGAAGGTGTTCTCGTCCGACCCCACGCTCGGCTTCTTCGCCCAGCGCGACCGCTACCAGGCCGCGCTCGACCAGGGCCAACTGCTCGCCCCGGCCAAGAGCACCGGCGCGATGCGGCAGATCGTGCTCAACTCCACCGTGGACGGCGTCCTCGCGGCGCTGTTCGCGATCCTGATCATCGTGGTGATCGTCGACGCCGCCCGCGTGTGGCTCAAGGCGATCCGGGCGCGTGAGCCGCTGGCGACCACCGAGGCGCCGTTCGAGGAGTCGAAGATCTACGCGCCGGCCGGGCTCATCGCCACCCGCGAGGAGAAGGAGGCGATCGCCAAGGCCGGCGGCTGACCCGAGCCGGGCTCGTCAGGGCGCGAGCCAGCCCTCCGTGGGCCAGCTCTCGCGCCGCCACGCGCTGTCCCAGAACATCCACTCGTACGCCGCCGCCCGGCAGTACGCCCGCGCCATCGCCGCGCGGGTGTCCGGGCCGGCGGCGCCGGCGAGCCGGTCGGCGATGCCCTTGGCCCGCTCGACGGAGGCGGCGAAGCCGGGGTCGGAGTAGGTGGAGATCCACCTGCCGTACGGGTGGCCCTCGGTGCCGCCGGCCCGCTTCAGCAGCGCCGTGCCGACGTCCTGGTAGATCCAGAAGCACGGCAGCACCGCCGCCGCGATCACCGGGTAGGGCGCGGTCAGAGCCGTGGCCTGGAGGTACGACGCGTACGCCAGGCACGTCGGCGACGTCGCCAGGTCCCCGGCCCCCAGCTCCTCGACGTACCCGGCGTGCAGCATGCGCTCGGCGGCCAGCGCGGTGTGCGCGCTCTGCGCCCAGAACGCCGCGTCCGCCGGGTCGGAGGCCCGCGCCGAGGCCGTGGCCAGCGCCCTGGAGAACGCCTCCAGGTAGCGGGCGTCCTGCACGATGTAGAACCCGAACCGGCCGGGGTCGAGGCTCCCGTCGCCGAGGGCCTGGATGAACGGGTGCTCGTGGATGGCGCGCATCAGCTCGGCCGTGCGCTGCCAGACGTCGTCGCTGAACATGGCGGAGCCCTTCACCAGATGGCGTGGAAGTGGTGGACGGGGCCGTGCCCGTGGCCGACGTGCAGGCTGTCGGCCGCGCGCAGCGCCCCGGTCAGGTACTCCTTGGCCGCGCGCACCGCGCCCGCCCAGTCGTCGTGGCGGGGACGCAGCGCGGCGATGGCCGACGACAGCGTGCAGCCCGTGCCGTGCGTGTTGCGGGTGCGCACGCGGGGGGCGGCCAGCTCGATCGTGCCCTCGGGCGTCGCCAGCACGTCCACGCAGGTGTCGCCGTCGAGGTGGCCGCCCTTGAGCAGCACCTGCCGCGCGCCCAGCGCCCGCAGCCGCCCGGCCTGGTCGTGCATCTCGGCCAGGCTCGCGGCGGGCTTCTCGTCGAGCAGGTCGGCCGCCTCGGGCAGGTTGGGGGTGATCAGATCGACCCGGGGCAGCAGCGTCGCGCGCAGCTCGGCCACCGCGTCGGACGGGAGCAGCCGGTCACCGCTCTTGGCCACCATGACAGGGTCGAGCACGACGTACGCCGGCCGGTACGCGTCCAGTGCCGCCGCCACCGCCCTGATCAGCGCCGCGTTGCCCAGCATGCCGATCTTCACGGCGTCGGCCGGCACGTCGGCCAGCAGCGTGTCGAGCTGCTCGGCCACGAACGCGGCGGGCACCTCGTGGATGCCGGTCACGCCCGTCGTGGTCTGCGCCACCAGCGCGGTCACGACGGTCATGCCGTACGCGCCGAGCGCGGAGAAGGTCTTCAGGTCCGCCTGGATCCCGGCGCCGCCGCTGGGATCGGTGCCCGCGATGGACAGGACCTTGGGGACAGCGTTCACGGCTGTGACGTCCCTTCGCTAGTCCGAACTAGATCAGGTTCGACGGGTGTGATCTCAGCCCGGCCTTCCGGGCACCCCGCGTCAACGGCCCACTGTAACAGGGGCGGTCTCAGACGCGGAGCTCGGGTGGGAAGCCGGGCCGGCGCAGCTCGGCGACGTCATCATGGTGCGGTCAGGCGAGGGCTTGGCGGGAAGGTGTCTCACACGGCGACGTCGCCGACCGGGTCGATGCCTGGATCACCGTACTCTTCAGGTGCGTTCTCCATGATCAGGAGTTGCACCGGAAGCCGTGCGGTCCCGGGTCGGGCTGGTGAGGATGGTGTTCTGTTCGCTGATCCGTCGCTGGGTCAGGGCTCGTTGCCATTTCCCGCTGGTGGTGCGGGGCAGCCAGCCCGGCCGCGCCGGGTGGACGTACACGGCCGTCAGCGCCAGGTGATCGGCTATCGTCTGGCGGATCTCGGTGCAGACGACGGTCGGGTCGTGGCGAGGGGCGATTTCGGCGACGACCACGACGTGCTCGTTCTCGGCGTAGGCGACGCACCGGCCGCGATGCACGCCGGTCTGCCGGGCGGCGAGGACTTCGACGTCTTCGGGAAAGTAGTTCTGCCCTCGAACGATGATCATTTCTTTGCTGCGGCCGGCGATGAACAGGTCGCCATCGAGTTGGAATCCGAGGTCCCCGGTGTGCAGCCATGGGCCTTCGAAAAGCGCGGCGGTGGCGGCTGGGTCGGCGTAGTAGCCGGAGGTCACGGAAGGACCGCTGATCTGGATCTCGCCGACCTGTCCCGGCGCGCAGTCGGATCCGTTCGCATCGACGAGTCTCAATCGCAGGTCCTGGACCGGGCGGCCGACGCTCACCAGTGGTTTGGCGGCTGGATCGTGGGGGGCCGCCAGCACGCACCGGCCGTGGTCGGACAGTTGCGTCCGGTCCACGTGGATGATGCGCGGGACGGTTCCAGGCTCGGGAAACGTGATGGGCAGGGTGGCTTCGGCCATCCCGTACACCGGGTACATCACCGACTCCGGCACCCTCGCTGAGGCGAAGCATCGGGTGAAGGCATCCACGGTGGACGCCTTCACCGTTTCGGCGCCGTTGAACGCCAGTCTCCAGCGGGAGAGGTCGAGGCCGGACACGAGTTCGGGGGTGGCGGCGGCCACCAGCCTGTCGTAGGAGAAGTTCGGCCCCATGAGCAGGGTCCCGCCGTGGTCGGACAGGAGTTGCAGGACGCGGGCCGGCCGCCGGATGAAGGCCAGCGGGGACAGAACCTGGCCGCTGCCACCGGCCATGAGCACCGCCAGCAGGCCGAACAGGCCCATGTCGTGGTAGTGCGGCAGCCAGGTCACCATGGTGTCCTGGCGGGTCAGGCGCGCCGAGGCGACGATCGCCCGGAGCGCGGCCAGCACGGCCGAGTGCGGCAGCATCACCCCTTTGGGATGGCCGGTGCTGCCCGAGGTGTACTGCAGGACAGCCAGGTCACCCTCGGCGACCTCGGGAAGCCGGCCGGGTGGGGCGGTCAGGTTCGCGTCCAGCACGACAAGGCCGGGGCACGTCCGCTGGAGGATGTGCGCGATGTCGGAGTGCTCCTCGTGCACGACGAGGTGACGCATCCGAGCGGAGCTGACGACGAGCGCCAGCCTCTCGGCAGAGCGCTCGGGTGTCCCGGCCGCCGCGCTCAGCATGCTCGCCGCGGCGCCGGCGCGCACCACGCCGAGCAGCCCGAGCAACACCTGGGGGCCGGTGGGCAGCAGCAGTCCGACCACCTCGCCCGGTTTCACTCCGGCGGCCACCAGCCCGGCCGCGAATCGCTCGGATCCGTGGTCCAGGTCGGCGGCCGTGAGCTGCTCTCCGGTACCGGGGAAGGACACCGTCACACCGGGATCAAGCATGGACGCCGCTTCGGCCAGGGTGGCACAGTCGAGAGCTCGGCCGCTGCCGAGTCCGCCACTCATCACCTGACCTCCTGCAACCGCACGAGGAGCGGCTCGGAGGGGGTGACGCTGGTGCCGTTGGGCGAGGCGTCGCCGATGTGCGGGCCTGGTGGAGCGTGGAGGTGGAAGCGGTGCAGTACGGCAGCGGTGATCAGCTTGGTCTCCATTGTTCCCACGTGGATACCTGCGCAGAGCCGTCGGCCCGCGCTGAACGGAGTCATCGCGAAGCGGCCGCGCCTGGTGTCGGTCGAGGCGAACCGCCGGGGTCGGAATTCGTCTGGATCGGCGAAGGCCGCCGGATCGCGCTGTGTGTCGGCGATGGAGTAGAACACTTCGGTGCCGGCAGGTAGCAGGGTGTCTCCGAAGACCAGGTCGGTCTCCGCTCGGCGCGGCAACCAGAACAGCGGCGGGTGCAGCCGCGCGGTTTCGGCGAAGGCAGCCTCCAGGAGCCGTGAGTCGCCTGGATCCGAGGCGGCCAGGTCCTCGCGAACGGCGCTCTGCTCTGCCGGGTGGCGAGCGAGCAGCCACAACAGTCGAGCCGAAAGATACGCCGTTGTCTCGAATCCGGCGAGAAGCAGGATCGCGATATGGCCGGCGATCTCTTCATCCGTGGGAGGGGCGGGCAATGCGCGCAGGCGCGCCACCAACCCCGCCACCCCGTAGCTGCGCTCGTCGTCCACGGCGGTTGCCCGGTCGAGCGCGGTCAGCAGCAGCGCGCGAACCCGGCGGCGGCTCCGGGCGAAGTCACGGATCAACCGGGCTCCGCCGGGTGTGCCGAGTTCGAGATCGGGTGCCTGCAGCGTGGTGAACAGATCGAGGAGTTCCGCCGCCTCTGAGGCCGACAGCCCCGCGAAGACGGCCGCCGCGACCTCGAACGTCACCCTCTTGGTGAAAGCGTGCAGGTCAACGGCCTCATCGACGGGCAGTGCCGGGACGGCGCGGTCGAGGATCTCGCCGGCCACCGAGGCGTACTCGGCTGTCGCCTTCCGGCTCAGGACCGCCATCAACGCTCTGCGGGCTGCCCTGTGCGGTTCGCCGTCGAGGTTCAGCAGTCCTCTGCCGAACCGGTCGCCGAAGATCAGGTCCCAGCCGCGGGCGTGCGACAGGTCCGAGTCGGCCGCGTTGAAGAAGTGCTCGGCCATGGCCGGGCCACGTAGGTAGATCCGCGGACCAGGAACCGGGCAACCGCTCATCGTGAACTCACCTGTGCGACACAGATCTGCTCCACCAGGCTGTTGAGGGTCGGGGGAGTCATGAAGATCCGTGGATCCACTTCCTCCTCCATGCCGAACGCCTCTTCCAGCGCCAGCAGCAGTTCCACCCGAGCGATCGAATCCAGGCCCAGCTCGGCGGCGATGTGCTCCTCACCGCTGATCGGCCCGGTCAGTTCCGGCCGGATGCCGCGGACCGCTGCCACCAGGACTTCCAGGATCGCTTGGCTGTTGATTTCCCAGGCACTCAACAGATGCCCTCCGAGGCGGTGATTTTCTTGCCCGACAGTTACCCTGTGTATTCAACTCGAAACTCAGAGTAAAGGATGGGCATGGGCTCACTCCCGGGCAAGACGGCACTGGTCACCGGTGGATCTCGCGGTATCGGACGATCCATCGTCGAACGGCTCACAGCGGAAGGAGCACGGGTCGTCTTCAGCTACCGCCAGGCCAAGGACGCCGCCCATGAGGTCGCGGCCGCCACCGGCGCACAGCCGATACAGGCCGACATCGCGGTGGCCTCCGAGCTCGCCGATCTGTTCGACCTGGCCGAGCAGTCCGTCGGGCGCCTCGACATCCTGGTGAACAACGCTGCGGTCTGGCTGCCCAGCGGACGGATCGAAGAGGCCGACGAGGCAACCTACGACACGATGATGGCCGTCAACGCCAAAGGCACATTCCTGGCGCTCCAGCACGCGGCGGCCCGCCTCGCCGACGGTGGCCGAGTGATCAACCTCTCCTCGATCGGCACGCGGCGTCCGGCCCCGGGCAACGCCATCTACGCGGCCAGCAAGGCCGCCGTCGAGCAGTTCACCGCCATCGCCGCGCTGGAACTGGGAGTACGCCGCATCACGGTCAACTGCGTCTCCCCTGGCGCCACCGACACCGCCATGCTCGAGCAGTCGCTACCGCCGAAGCTGCATGCACGCGCCGCGCGCAACACCGTCCTGGGCCGCCTGGGAACAGGTGACGACATCGCCGGCATCATCGCCTTCCTGGCGGGTCCTGACGCCGGGTGGATCACCGGGCAGACCATCAGCGCAAACGGCGGCCTGCTCTGACCCTGGCCTCCGCCGTCTCGACGGGCGGCTTGCCGGGCCGCCCGCCCGCCGGGAAACGAGATCGACCGAGCCCTCGCCGCCCGTACGGGTCACCAAAGGATCACCAAGCAGCCACAGACGATCGTTACTCTGCGTGCTTGAGTGCTGACTGTGAGTGCTCAACGGCTCCCGCTGCTGTCCGTCGCACGGGACCGAACCTGCGATTCTCCGGGACATTCATGGACAACGCTCAAGCAGATGATCCGTCCGAAACGTCCACCTACGACTACATAGTCGTCGGCTCCGGACCGGGCGGCGGGACCGTCGCCGCGAATCTCGCCGAGGCCGGTTTCTCGGTGCTCGTCCTCGAGGCGGGTCCGCCCAGCGGCAACGAGGTCTACCGGGACGTTCCCCTGTTCTTCGCCCAGGCCACCGAGGACCCTGAGGTGGCCTGGGAGTACTGGGTGCAGCACAACGACGGGGGCAAGGCCGCCCACGGTGACATGTGGGTCGATGAGAAGGACGGGGTCCTCTACCCCCGGGCGTCGGCCCTCGGCGGCTGTGCCATCCACAACTCCGGCATCATCATGTACCCGGCGCACAGCGACTGGGACGACATCATGGAGCTGACGGGCGACACCGGATGGCACCACGAAGCCATGTGGCAGCACTGGCAGAAGGTGCTCGAATGGCAGGCCGTCTCCTCCAAGAACCCGTTCGCCCAACTGGAGTCACCCCGAACCGATCCCGGCAACCTGATCGCGTCGCTCAAGGACCCGGGCTGGTTCCTCAAGTCGATGGAGAACGCCGAACGCTCGGGGGAACTCAACGACAAGAACAACGTCGGCACCCCAGGACCCTGGCACCTGCAGATCGGGATCAAGGGCGGCGTGCGCCACGGCGTCCGGGATCGCCTCATCTCGGCCGAGCGAAACTGCCCGACCCTTGAGATCCAGTGCGATGCGCTGGTGGAGAAGATCCTCTTCGAGCCCGGACAGACAGGCCCGAGGGCGGTGGGCGTCCAGTTCCTGAACGGACGTCACCTCTACCAAGCCTCACCGAAGTTTCAGGAGACGACCGAGGAAGAGCGGGCAACCCTGCGGCAGGTGGTCCGAGCTCGTCGAGAGGTCATCATCGCGGGCGGCACCTACAGCAGCCCGCAGCTTCTCATGCTGAGCGGCATCGGCCCCGCCGACCACCTGCGGGAGCACGGCATCGACGTCCTCGTCGACTCACCTTGCGTCGGCACCAACCTGCAGGACCGGCGCGAGATCTCCGTCATCGACCGCTACGCCCTGCCGGAGCTGACGGAGAATCCCTATGTAGGCGCACTCGTCAAGTCGCTCAGCCCGGCAGGGCCACGGCTGAGCGTCTGCCTGTCCGGGTGGCGGGCCGACCCGGAGAATTCGCAACTCGGCCAGTTCGGCGTTCCGTGCATCACCTATCGCACCGAGGGCGCCGACGGATCGGCCACCAACTGCGTCACGATCGGGGTGCCCATCCAGTTCCGGGCCCACCACCCCGACTGGGTCAAGGAGGCGTTCGCACACGTCGGCCAGTCCTGGACCTGGTTGACGCTCATGGGGTACACCGGGGACCGGAACGGCTACGTGCGCCTGCGTTCGGGTGACCCCACCCACAGCCCGGACATCAACTTCCGCGCCTTCGGCAACGGTGCGGGCGGAGCGAAAGACCTCGCCGCACTGACGCAGGCCATCGAGATGTGCCGCGAGCTGAACCGCCTCGAGCCCGGCGAAGGCGAGATCTTCCCCGGCCCCGACGTCCAGGATCTCGGCGACTTCATTCGCAAGGAGCACTACGGCCACCACGCGGCGTGCTCCAACCCGCTCGGAAGGACCATCGAGGACTCCGTCGTCGACAGCTCCTTCAAGGTCCACGGAGTGGAAGGGCTGCGCATCGTGGACGCTTCGGTCTTTCCGAAAATGCCCGGCCTGTTCCTCATCGCAGCCGTCCAGACCCTCTCTCAGAAGGCCAGTGTCGACATTCTTCGCGACACGAGCGGCTGAGAACCGACGCGACGGTACGTCATCGGAGCGTCACAACAGAAAGGATCCTCCATGTTCACCCAGCTCCAGCAGCGCAAGATCGACCACTTCTTCGAAGTACTCGACCCCGACGGGGCCGGCGCTCTGACCTTGCCAACCGTGGTGGCCATCGGTGACCGCTACGCCCGGATCCGCGGCTATGCCCCCGACTCCGCCGAGGCGCACCGCCTGCGCGCCGCTCTGGAGCACTGGTGGAAGGTGGTGCTGTCTCCCATGGACACCGACGGCGACCATCGCATCGCCCGCGAGGAACTCACGCAGCGGATGGCGGAGGCGCTTCCCGACGCCGACGGAGCCGACGCGTTCCGTGGTGCCGCCGACGCGTTCTTCGAGGTCGCCGACGCCAACGGGGACGGTCGCCTGGTCAAGGACGAATACGTGGACATGTTCGCCGTCGGATGCGGGCTGGCGCGGCGAGACGTGATCCAGGCGTTCCAGCGCCTGGATCTCCAAGGACGGGGCTACCTGGACCTGGACGAGTGGCGCAAGCTGGTCGACGAGTTCTTCACGAGCACCGACGCCGACGCCCCCGGGAACTGGCTCTACGGCAGCTACTGAACCACGACGCATCCGCGTCACCTTGCTTCGAGGTGGTCCCGCACCTCGAAGCCTCGATAACCCCACCCGCCCGCGGATCGAAACGTGGGCGGTGGGCCGAACACCCAGTTCGTCGGGGGGATGCCGACGGGTGCGATCTCAGACGCGGAGGTCGGGTGGGAAGCCGGTCCAGCGCAGCTCGGCGGGCAGGTGCCCCATGTCGTTGAACAGGAGCAGGGACGGCGGGCGGCCCTCGGTGTAGCGGATGGCGGTCAGGGCGGCGTTGGCGTGGTTGAGCCCGAGCCAGCGGTGCGCGGGGGCGTCCATGGCGGCGCGGACCAGCCAGCCGATCAGGAAGTTGTGGGTGACGACCAGCTCGTGGCGGACGTCGTCCACCGGGCCGGTGAACAGGTCGAGGGCCTCCTGCGCGAGCGCCGGGTCCGCCGTGAACTGCCTGACGAAGGCGGCGAAGACCGGGGGCACTTCCTCGTCGTACGGGACGTAGTCGCCGGCGGCCTCCGAGACGTGGAGCGGGACGCCGGGCAGGCGCTCGCCGATCAGCCGGGCCGTCTCGGCGGCGCGGGGCAGCGGGCCGTGGTGCACGGCGGCGAGGGGCACGTCCCGCAGCCGGTCGCCGAGCAGCGCGGCCTGGCGGCGGCCGGCCTCCGTCAGCCGGCTCTCGTCGGGCGTGGCCTCGCCGTGGCGGGTGAGGTAGAGAAATCGGGTCATCGCCGACCTTCCGTGGTTGTTGACCATACGTTCGAACATCGGCATCGTAGAGCGGGTGGCCGCTGATGAGACACGTGACGGTGTCGACCTCACCAACCTGGACCAGGCGCTGTTCGACGGCGCCGGCGCCACCAAGCGCGACCTGGTCGACTATCTCGACGCCGTCCGCGACCGCATCCTCCCCGCCCTGCGCGACCGGCCGCTGTCGGTGATCCGCGTGCGCCCGGGGCAGGCGCCGTTCATGCAGAAGAACCTGCCCAAGTACGCCCCCGACTGGGTGCGGTCGGTGTCGCTGTGGGCGGAGGCGTCGCGCAGGCAGGTGACGTACGCGTTGTGCGACGACAGGAAGACGCTGCTGTGGTTCGCGAACCAGCGGGCGGTGGAGTACCACCCGGGGCTGTTCGCCGGCGGGCATCCCACCCACATGGTCCTCGACCTCGACCCGCCCGAGCACGACGACTCCTTCTCGCTGGCCGTGCGCGGCGCGCTGCTCGTCCGGCAGGCGCTTGAGGACGCCGGGCTGGCCGGGGCGGTGAAGACGAGCGGGGCCAAGGGCGTGCACGTGTTCGTGCCCGTCGCCGAGGACACGGCCATGGACGACCTGGCGGCGGCCACCCGCGCGCTGGCCGCCCGCGCCGAGCGGCTGGACCCGGCGCTGGCGACCACGGCGTTCATCCGCGAGGACCGCGCGGGCAAGGTGTTCCTCGACTCGACCCGCGCGGGCGGCGCCACGGTGGTGGCCGCCTACAGCCCCCGCATCCGGCCGGGCGTGCCGGTCTCCTTCCCCTTGTCGTGGTCGGACGTCGATCGGGTCTCGCCACTCGACTTCACCCTGCGTACCGCGCCGGGGCTGCTGAAGGACGCCGACCCGTGGGCCGGGCAGATGCCCGCGCCGCAGCGGCTGCCCGCCGACCTCGTCGCGGAGGGGCACACGATCCCGGTCGCCCGCGTGCAGGCCATGCACGAGGGCAAGCGGCGCGCCCGCGCCCGCCGCGCGGAGTGACGGTCGGAATCTCGGAGATTTGCCACACATGTGGGTCTTCACGATGATTCCTGGCCGGGTTACGTTCGGGCAGCGGCGGCTCGGGGGGAGAGGCCGCGTTTCCTGATGACTCATGGGGGACACGTATGCGAAGAATCGCCATCGCGCTGCTCGCGGCGCTCGCCCTGCTCCTGACCACGGCCGCGCCGGCGCACGCCGGCGGCCTCGACGACGTCTTCGCCAGACTGCTCGTCAAGAAGGTCAAAGGGACCAACGTCAAGAAGCACCTGGAGGCTCTCCAGGCCATCGCCGACGCGAACGGCGGCACCCGCGCCACCGGCACGCCCGGCTACGACGCCTCCGTCGACTACGTGGCCGGCAAGTTGCGCAAGGCCGGCTACCAGGTCACGCGGCAGCCGATCAAGTACGTCAAGAGCTGGCGCGAGAGCAGCCCGCCGGTCCTCGACCGCACCGCGCCCGCCGCGCGGTCGTACGTGCCGGGCGACGACTTCTTCACCTTCCAGCCCTCCCCGTCGGGCGACGTGACCGCGCCGGTCCAGGCCGTGGACCTGACGCTGCCGCCGTCCCCGGCGCCCGGCTCGACCAGCGGCTGCGAGACGGCCGACTTCGCCGGCTTCGTGTCCGGCCGGATCGCGCTCGTCCAGCGCGGCACCTGCCCGTTCGTGCAGAAGGTGGACAACGCCGCCGCCGCCGGAGCGTCCGGCATCATCATCTTCAACGAGGGCCAGCCGGGACGCACGGACGCCTACCCGCTGGACCTCGGCGAGTGGCGGGCCGGGATCCCCATGGTGTTCGCCGACTTCGCCGTGGGCGACGAACTGGCCCGTACGTCCGGAGCCACCGTCCGCCTCAAGGTGGACGCCGACCTCGTGCTCGGCACCAACGACAACGTGCTCGCAGAGAGCCGCACCGGCGACCCGCGCAACGTCGTCATGGTCGGCGGCCACCTCGACAGCGTGCCCGAGGGGCCCGGCATCAACGACAACGGCTCCGGCAGCGCGGCCATCCTGGAGATCGCGGAGGAGATGGCCGGCCTCCCGGTCAAGAACAAGGTGCGTTTCGCCTTCTGGGCGGGCGAGGAACTCGGCCTGCTCGGCGCCGACCAGTACGTGGACTCCCTGACGGAAGCGCAGCGCGACCGGATCAGGGTGTACCTGAACTTCGACATGATCGCCTCGCCGAACTACGCGTACAAGCTGTACGACGGCGACGACTCCGACGGCGTCGGCTCGCCGGCCGGCCCGCCCGGGTCGGCGCGGATCGAGCGGCAGCTCGCGGACTTCCTCGGCTCCCGCTCACTGCCGACCGTCGGCACCGACTTCGACGGCCGCTCCGACTACGGGCCGTTCATCGCCGTCGGCATCCCGTCAGGCGGCATCTTCACCGGCGCCGAGGGCCTCAAGACGCCCGAGGAGGCGGCGCTGTTCGGCGGCACGGCGGGGGTGGCGTACGACGCCTGCTACCACCAGGCGTGCGACACGATCGCCAACATCGACGACACGGCGCTCGACGTGAACTCCGACGCCATCGCGGACTCGGTCGCCCGGTTCGCCTACAACCTGAAGGCCATCCCGCCGAGGACCGTGCCCCAGGCGGCGGCCCTGACGGCTGATTCGTCGGGCTGACCCGGACCCGTCCGGCCGAGGCGGTGTCTCCAGCCCGGAGACACCGCCTCCCCGTTCACCGGGTGATCTTCACGTCGTCCACGCCCGCCTCGACCAGCGAGGCTCCGGAGGCGTCGGCCGCGTCGATGAGGATGCGTACGGTCTGGCCCGCGAACGCGTCCAGGTTCGCCGTGGCGGTGGCCCAGGCCCCGTTGCGGTTGGTGGCCGCGCCCGCCTGGTTGAGCACCGTGGCCGTGCTGCTCCCGACCACGCGGATCCGCAGGTAGTCGGCGCTGGAGGAGTTCGAGCCGTGCGCCAGGTACCACGATAACGACAGGTTCAGCGGCCCTGCCGAAGGCAGTGTGATGGGTGGCGACTGGATCGAGGTGACGCCGCCGTCGACGTCGTGGTCGCCGGCGGCGCTACCCGCCAGACGGCCCGTGACCAGGTCGTTCGTGCCGCTGACCGTGGTGCCGAGCTGCTTGGCGCCGCTGGACGCGGTGGCCTCCGGGTCGCCGCGCTCCCACAGCCCGAGGGTGGCCGTGTCGGTGCCGGCCGGGTTGACCGTCCAGCCCGTGGCCGTCTCGAACGTCTCGGAGTAGACCGTCACCGGCGGGACGGCGGTGCCGAGCGTCCAGACCGCGTACGCGATGGCGTCGGCGTTCCGGTCCAGCGCGGTGTCGTTGATGTTGGCGGTCGTGTCGCAGGCGCGGTGGTAGCAGACGTCGAACGCCTGCCCGGACGTGCCGCCCCACAGCGTGGCCTGGGCGGCCGTCTTGACGCCCTCGGCCCCGGTGAACGTGCCGCCCGCCGGGATCCCCACGGCGATGAACGGCCCGTAGTCGGAGCGCCCGTCGAAGTCGGTGCCACGCGTGGCCACGCCGATGGAGGTGAAGTAGTCCTGGATCGTCCGCTCGATCTGCGCCGAGCCGGCCGGGCCCGGCCCCGCGCCCGTGCCGTCCGAGTTGTCGCCGTCGTAGACGAAGTAGCCGGCGTTCGGGGAGCCGACCATGTCGAAGTTCAGGTACCCCTTGATCCGCGTCCGGTCGGCGGCCGGCAGGTTGCTGACGTAGAACTGCGAGCCGCGCAGCCCCAGCTCCTCCGCGCCCCACCAGGCGAAACGCAGATGCTTCGTCGGCTGGAGCGCCTGGCGGGACACTTCGAGCGCGGTCTCCAGGATGGCCGCGCTGCCCGAGCCGTTGTCGTTGATGCCCGGCCCGGCCGTCACGCTGTCGAGGTGCGCGCCGACCATCAGGACGTCGTCCGGGTCGCCGCCCGGCCAGTCGGCGATCACGTTGTAGCCGGTGGCGCCGTTGTAGGTGAACGACTGCAGGGTGGTGGTGTAACCGGCGGCGTCCAGCCGCGAGCGCACGTAGTCGGCCGAGGCCAGGTAGCCGGGCCGGCCGTGGGCTCGGTTGCCGCCGTTGGCGGTGGCGATGGACTGGAGCTGCGACAGGTGGGCCTTGACGCCCGCCAGCGGGATGTCCGGCGGTGCGGCGGCCCGCGCGGCCGGTGCGGTCAGGGTGGGGGCGAGCGCGACGACCGCCGCCACGATGACCGATCTCATGCCGTTCTTCCAGGTCGGACGCCTAGATAAGTGCATGGCGACGACTCCATCCGAGGTCGAGGGTGGGAGATCCCGAGATGGTGCTGGCCTGAACGTAACGCCACAAAAGGGGTTCGCCTAGGTGCTCGCTGCCGGAAGCTCCGGCCGGTGCTGGGTTCATCGACTTCGGCGGCAAGTGATCGTCAAGTGCGCTCGGCTACCTTGACCACCGACCGAGATGGAGGGGGCGACCATGGGTGGACTTCCGGGGTCCGGCAGAACGGCCGTACTCGTCACGATCGGCGGGCTCGTGGGCGGGGCGCTCGCCTGGAGCGGGAGCGCGATGGCCGACCGGCCCGCCGGCACCGCGGCCGCGCAGCAGGTCACCGTCGTGACGGAGAACAGAGAGGTTCCTCCCGGCTACCTCGGCACGAACGTGGTCTGCCCGAAGGGGCGGCGGGCCATCAGCGGCGGTTACGCCTACCACGGTGTCCACAGCACCAGAAACCCCGTGATCGTCGAGGTGAACGCACCCGGCCGCACCAGCGACCGGCCGGACGCCGTGGCCGACGCCTGGGACCTCTTCTTCCTCAACAGCAAGGACAAGACGATCACCGTCGAGGTCCACGTCGTCTGCACACCGATCGACTAGGCCCGGCTAGGTGCTCTGTGCGGCCTGCTCGGGGCGCAGCGCCGCCAGCATCGCCTCGGGCGCGTCGGCGAAGAACCGGATCGAGCGCACCTCCGCCCGGCCGCCGAGCGGGCGCACCACGGTGACCGGCTCGGCCAGCTCGACCGTCAGGTTGGTCCGCGAGGAGACCGCCACGCTCAGCCGGCCGTCCTTGACGGAGACCATGCCGTCCTCGTTGAACGTCCGGCTCGTCCGTACGGCGGTGACGAGGTCACGGGGGATGTGCAGGTCGAAGTAGGCGCCGTACCGGATGCGCAGCGCGTCACGGGTGACGACGTGCGGCCGGGTGGCGCAGGACGCGGCCAGCATCGCCCCGAACAGCAGGCCGTACAGGTCGGCGATCAGCACCCCGTACCGCAGCCACGCGGGCACGTCGAGCGCGACCAGCAGCAGATCCACCACCACGGTCTCGACCGCCATCGCGAACAGCATCAGCGTCAGCATGAACGCCTGCTCCTTGGCGTAGCTCACGACGACCGCGCCCCGGGGCACCCCGTGCTTGCGGCGCACGACCCACAGCCCGATGGCGGCCAGTCCCTTGACCTCGAACCCCACGATCCGCAGCACGGCTCCGACCATCACGTACTCCTCCTTCGGCAGCTCGCCTCCATGAGAAACGTTGCCGCCGCGTCAAGGTCAAGTCGTACGGACGCGCTGGGGATCGATCCGCTCAGCCGCCGCCCCTCGTCGCGCGGGCGCCGAGGACCGGGATGGCCGCGATCTTGTCAGCGGGCATGCTGGACCAGATCAGCCCCCGGGGTCGCGGAGCGCGGGGGCAGGTGATGACCTCGTTCTCCGTGACGATCACGTCCACCCGGAAGTCGTGCTCTCCTTCGGGCAGCGGTTCGTCCAGCACCTGAAGAGAGTGGACCGTCGTGACGATCACGGTGTCGTCATCGACGAGGCCGTCCTCGATGAGGAGGGCCACTTCGATGTCAGAGTATCCAGCCCCCTTGCCGAGGCGCACACCGTCCCGATTCGCCGCGACCGTTCCGCACACGACCAAGTCGATCGGGCGCATCCGCTCCGTGCCCACGCGCGGGCTCGCCTTCTCGGCGGCCTCGCAGGTGGCGGCCTGGTCAGGTGGCAGCTTGGAGCGGGCGGGGTCGATGAAGTAGAACGGCTCGACGGTCGCCATCCTCGGAACGGCCATGTAGAGGATCTTGCCTTCGGCGAGGGCGCGCGTCCGCACCGGGAGCTGGGCGTCGTCGGGGTTCGCCTTCACGGCGCGCGCTCGTCGCCAGGCGTCGGTGGCGGCGAGCAGCTCAGCGGCCTGGTCGGAGCCGACGAACCGGGGGATGTAGCCGCGTGCGTCCGGCGTGGAGATCCGAGCGTCGATCAGCGCCGACCAGACACGTTCGCGAACCGCGCTCTTGCCGTCGTCAAGGCTCATATCGCCAGTTCATCACCTCGCCATCAGAGCGAACAGGCGATCGCTGATCTCCTCGGCTCTGCTCACAGGGCTGGCGCGGTAGGCGCTGGGGCACAATGGCGTTCTCGGTGGGGCGGGGTGGTGAGGGTGGCGCTTGGGGTTGAGTTCGCGAGTGTGGTCGGGCGGGTGGTGGAGGCCGATCGTGTGCTTTCCGGTGGGCTGGATGTCTTCGCGCCGGCCCAGCAGGGCTACAGCGAGGACGAGCACCTCTTCCGGGTCGGGTTCATGAGCGTCGGTGAGGCGGGTGAGCTGCGCGGGCGGTTGCTGTCGATGGGGATGCCTGAAGAGGCGGTCACCGTGGAGCGGATGGATCAGCCCGTGCCCGCCTGGTTGCGGCGCGGTGAGGTCGACGGTCATCGAGCGGTCTGGCTCGCCGGGCGGGAGCCGGGCGGGCTCGTGCCGCCGCTGCAAGGGGTCATGGTGCGCGGGTCGTCGCGGTTGTGGGAGGTCGTCGAGTCGATGCGGGCTCGCGGCGAGGTCGCAGTGCGGCGGGGGCCGGCGGACCCGATCGTGGACGAGGCCGGCGGCGAGCGGTTCGAGGTCGTACGCGGGGATGCCCTCGTCGATCTCCACGTCATCCGGGCGTCGGACGGCTCCGGCGGCGTCGGGCTGTGGGCGGCGCGTCGTCAGGAGCGTAATCGCGGCTGCCGTTCCGACATCGAGTTGTTGCGGCGGTTGAAGGTGGTGCTGGAGGCTGCCGGGTCCTGAAACCGCGGGTCCGTTCAGCGGGTTCGCAGCGGTGTCAGCGCGGCGGCGTGGGTCACGCCGTAGGACGCGGGCAGCCGGCCCGCCAAGGCCGGTCGTTCTGGCCGGTCAGGGGCTGGGTGCCCCCGGCGTTGCCGGGGGCCGGGCGCGGGGCGGTGTTCGGGGCCGGGTTCGTGGCGCGGCCCCGCTTCGTCCCTCGCGCTTGTTCGAGGTTTAGTTGACGCACCCCGCGACAGGCGTGGGTGCGCAGTTCGTCGGGGTGTTGCCCCGCACGACCGAGGCCGTCAGCGTCACGGTGCCGGCGCCGCCCTCGTTGTCGATACCGCCCGGAGCATTGTTCGCCCTGTTGTTGTTGACCACGCTACGGGTGACCGTCGCGGTGCCGGGGCCGATATTCGCGATACCTCCGCCGACGTTTCCGGCCGTGTTGTCGTTGACCGTGCTCTGGTTCACCACGAGTATTCCGTCGCTCGCTATTCCGCCGCCCTTCGCCCCGGCCTGGTTGTTGTTGATGACGCTGTTGGAGAAGGTCATCCGGCCGTCATTGGCCGCGCCGCCGCCGTTCAGGGTCGCGGAGTTGCGCTGAATGACGCTGTTCGTCACGTTGACGATGGTTCCGTTGATGCCGCCGAGGCCGCCGGAGAAGGTGCCGGTGTTGTTCGTGATGATCAGGCTGTCGAGGTTCGTGGTGCCGCTGTTGACCGCGACGGCTCCGCCGAATGCTCCTGGGGAGGTGGACGCGTCGCCTCCCATGAGCCGGACCCGGTCGAGGTTGAAGTTGCTGTTGACGGTGAACAGGCGGAAGGGGCTCGATCCCGAGGCCCGCTGGATCGTGCTGTTGCGCCCGTGGATGGTGAGGGGCGTGTTGATCGGCGGGAGCGGGCCGGTCGAGTTGTTCAGGACGTACGTGCAGCCCGGCGTGAGATTGAGCGTGGCGCCCGGCGCGGCGGTGTTGATCGCGGCCACCAGTGCGGCCCCGGAGCAGGGCACGATCGTGACGATCGCGTGGGCCGCCGGAATTCCGGCCACGAATGCGGCGGCGGAGAGAACGCCGCCGCCGATGGCCTGATAGATCCTGGTTTTATCCATTGAACTGTTCCCCCTGATCGGACTATAGGCGAAATGCGTGGCGTTTCGCCCGATCGATCATGCCCGGGGCAGAGAAGCCCTACACGTATGACTTAACCGGCATAAACTTAAAATCTGGTCATTCGTGGCATGTCATCCCATCGGGTTCCGTGAAGAGCGTGATGGGGATTTAGTGGGGGTTTGATCCGTTGAATTCCGGCTAATTCGAGTTCGGGTGTTTCGGCAGGGTGCCGGTTCTTCCGGGAGCGGTCAGGCTCCGACCTCGTCGGCCAGTCGCCGCAGGTAGGCGGCGAACCGGAGCCGGTCGGCCTCGTCCCAGGAGGCGGTCAGCTCGTCGAAGGCGTGCCGCTGCCACTCGCGCGACCCCGCCAGCAGAGCGTGCCCACGCTCCGTGAGCCGCAGCGCGGCGCGGCGGCGGTCGTGCGGGGAGGTGGCGCGCTCCAGGTGACCGGCGTCCACGGCCTCCTTCACCATGCGGCTCGCGCCGGAGTGGTCGAGGCCGAGTTGGTGGGCGACGGTGCCCACGGTCGCCTCGCCGGGCGCGGTGCGTACGGCCTCCACCACCATGACGTGCTGGACGTGCCGCGCCTCACCCGTGGGCGCCGCCGCCTGCCCGGCCCAGCGCCGCGACCAGAACCGCACCAGCCGGAAGAGCGCGGGCCCGCCGCCGTCCATGTCACTCATGGGCCTCACCTTACGCCGGATTGCATGCGATACGCACATATGATTGTGTGCGTATCGCATGCATTCAAGCTCTTGAAAAGGATCCCGGCATGACCATCGTCATGAACCACCTGATCGTCCCCGCCACCGACAAGCACGCCTCGGCCGCGTTCCTCGCCGGCCTGCTCGGCCTGCGGACGGAGCCGCAGGCGGGGCCGTTCATCCCGGTCAGGGTCAACGACGACCTCGCGCTCGACTTCGACGACCGCAGCGACCCCCAGCCCGGCCACTACGCCTTCCTCGTGGACGACGCCACCTTCGACGCGGTGCTCGACCGCCTCCGGACGGGCGGCGACGGCATCGACTACGGCTCCGGCCCCATGAACGGCTGGGACCGGCGGATCAACCACCTCGCCGGCGGCCGGGGCGTCTACGTGCGCGACCCCGACGGGCACAGCTACGAACTGTTCACGGTCGTTCCCGGCTGAATCCCCGCCGCTCTCCCACTGCCCGGAAGAGATTTCCGGAATTCGCTTGAACCCTTTCCCGGCCGACCGCGTACAACCAATCGGAAAAGGGCATCCGCGACCCCAAGAAAGCCGCCTGAACTGCTCGGAAGGCGACTTTCGCGGGTGCCTGCCGCGCTTATTCGGCCTGCACGGGGATGGCGATGGAATTTCAGGGATGGAGCGACGGCCTGGCCCTGAGGCCGCGCGATTACCTGGGAGAGGGCGAATCGCTCGCCGCTGCCGTCGCGGCGGCGGGCCCGCTCAGGGGCGACGCGCTCCACCTGTTCACGCTCGGCGCCGCCACCACCATGGCCAGGCTGCACCTGGGCGGGATCGCGGGGCTGCGGCTCGGCCCGGACAACGTCATGATCGGGCCGCCCGGCCAGGTGTCCTTCGCGCCGGGGCCGCGCGACAGCCTGTTCCCGGCCAGCGACGTCAGGGACTGGGCGGACGTGATCGTCTTCGCGGCGACCGGGCACCGGCCGGGCGACGGAGCCGACCTCGACCGGCTGCTGCCCGCGCTGCGCGCCGTGATCGACGAGTGCCGCCGGCCCGACGCGGCGGCCCGTCCCTCGGCCGTCGATCTGGTGCGCGTCCTGCTCGGCCACGACAGCGCCGCCCGTGCCGCCACCGCGTCCGAACTGCTGCTGGAGGCCGAGCGGCGGACCCGGCCCCAGGAGCCCGCGCCCTACGAGGAGAGCCTCGTGGCCACGCCGTTCTGGCGCAAGCCCGCCTACCTGGCGGGCATCGGCATCGGCGTCGCGATCGTCACGGTGGCGGCGGGCGCCGTGATTCTGATCTCCGGCCAGGCGAGCCCGCCGCAGACCGGCGTGGGAGACGTGCTCAGCGCGATCGGCCGGCGCACGGCGACCTTCCGCCAGGTGACGGAGGAACCGAGGCCGAAGCGGCGGGCCGTCGCCGAGGGGCGGCTGAGCTTCGACGGGAACGCGCCCGCGACGTCGTACGACATGGAGCTGACCTGCGGGAACGACGCGAGCCCCACAGTCGTGTCCCTCGTCGGGAGCAGGGGTGTGGCCGGGGGCGTGCCGTTCGACGCCGACCGGCCGCCGGTGGAGCCGTGCGCGGGGTGGCAGGCGCACCACGTCCGCGACCTCAGCTCGCCGCGCACGATCAAGGGCCTGCTGGACGCGGCGGGGCCGGACGTGCGCGTCACCGGCGCGGACGGCCGCACGTTCGCCGGCTCGGCCCTGGCCCACCGGGTCAGGGGCGAGGAGGGCCAGGCCACGTACGCGGGCCTGCCGGCCGAGGGGCCGGTGCGCTTCACCCTGCGGGTGGACGCCCAGGGCCTGCCGGAACGCCTGGAACTGCGCATGGACAGCCGCACCGGCGGCCCCCAGATCATCGAGACCGTCTATCGGGACTGGCGCGCGTTCGAGGCCATCGCGGGGGAGACGACGTCCAATGGCTGAGGAGTTCACCGCCGACCGCCAGGAGGCCGCGAAGGTCTCGGGGGATCTCAAGGCCGTCCGCGCGGCGCTGGACGGCGGCCGGTCCGGGGCGCTCGACGCGCGGACCGGCTCGCAGCGGGTGGACGACGCCGTACGGAGGTTCTTCGAGGAGTCCTCCGACAACCGCGAACGCATGGACCAACTGCTCGAACGCGCGGCGGGCCTGCTCGACGCCCTCGTGGAGGGCACGGGCACGCTCGACGGCTCGCTGGCAGGCTCGCTCTCGACCGGTTCGGGGGGCTCGTGATGAAGGCGCTCGGGCTCGGCGTGCTCACCGGCGTCCTGGCCGCGACGATCGCGGCGTCGCTGGTCTTCGCGCTGACGGACCGTCCGGACCCGGCTCCGGAACCGGCGGCCGGCACGGGTGCGGCGCGTGCCGGTCAGCCCTGGGCGGGGCACCCCGAGGAGCCGCCGGCCGCGTCACTCCCGAACCCGTGGACGCCGTCAAGGAGGAACTGACCCATGGCTGAGCTGCCCTTCGGTTTCACCGTGCGGGTGCCGGAATCCTGGTACGAGTTCGACGTCTGGCGGGCCGGCCGCACCGGTGACCTGGCCCGCCTGGTGGACGCCCGCGTGGCGACCGCCCCCGACCTGGCCCCGCACCGGGCGGTGCTGCTGAAGGTGCTGCGCGAGGTCGCCGGGCTGGCGGCGCGGCACGGGGCGGTGTTCAGCGCGGCGATGACCGACCACGTGCAGGACGCGGGCACCGTCCTGGCCACGCTCATGGTCCTGCATACGAAGGGCCGCGCCGACCCCGAGGGCAACACGGTCGAGGCGATCGCCTCGGGGGTCGTCGCCGTGCCGCGCGCGCCGGGCACGCCCGCCTGGCGCCGCGTCGAGATCGTCGAGGTGGACGCGGGCCGCGCCGTACGCGTGACCGGGGTCGAGACCGGCGAGATCGACGCGGTGGTCATGCAGACGCTCGTCCCGGTGCCCGGCGGGCACGGCGTGCTGGACCTGGTGCTCACCAGCCCGCACCTCAGCCTGGCCGAGCCGATGCTCGACCTGTTCGACGCGATCAGCGCCACCCTGGCCTGGTCCGACCCCCGAGGAGAGTGAACCGTCATGGCAGGTGGGACCCATCACCTCAGCTTCCCGCAGGTGGAGAACAGCGCCACCCGGCTGAACAAGGAGAGGGAGGACATCGAGAGCCGCCTGACCCAGCTCAAGGCGATGATCGACCAGCTCGTGAGCAGCGACTTCGTCACCGAGCGGGCCTCGGGCAAGTTCCAGCAGGACTACGACCAGTGGAACAACGGCGCCAGGCAGGTCATCCAGGGGCTGGAGGGCATGAGCCAGTTCCTCAAGACGGCCATCGCCAAGCACCGCGAGCTGGACGCCTCGCTCAGCGGCGGCGTCGGCGGGTGAGGCCGTGCCGGGCGGACGAGACGTACGCGCACCGGCCGCCGAGGCGGGCCCGTGAGGCGGACGCCGATCGGTCGCGCGTCCGCCGGAGCGCCGGGAGCCGGGCCGTACGGGAGACCGGGCAGCCGCCCGAAGCCGATGGAGCCGCGGCCGGTTCCTGGGCCGGTTCCTGGGCCGGTTCCTGGGACGGCTCCTGGGACGGCTCCTGGGACGGCTTCGTCTCCTGCGCCGGCACGGTGGCGGCGGTGGCCGGGCTGGTCGTGCTGGCCACCTCCGCCCCCGGCGGCCCGGCAGGCGTGGCGACGGTGACGGGCGCGATGATGCTGGACGCCGCGCTGCACAGGTACCAGCGGGGCGACGGCTCGCTGGATCAGGTGGGCCTGGCCGCGCTGGGCGTGCTGCCGATCGGCCGGGGCACCGCCCTGCTGGGCCGAGGTGCCAGGGCCGTCATCGGCCTGCGCGGCGCGACGGCCGCACTACGCGTCGGCGGCGCGAGCCTCGCCCCCGGCGTGGGCACGCCCCACCACGACGACCTACGAGAACAACCGACCGGCGCCCATCCGGTCTAGAACGGCGCCAGACCCACGAATGCGCCCGTTCGGTCCGGGGCTTCGCGAACGGCGTCAGCTTCACGAGTGCGCCCGGCCGATCTAGGGCTCCGACCCGCCCCAGCTCACATCCACTCGTGAACACCCCAGAGGGAACGAAATCCGGCGCTGGCCACAGGGCCGGGATCCGGACGCCCGTCGCCGTTGATCAATCCTGGAGATGTAACTGACGCTGAGACTTACAGGTAGCGGGCCAGTTCCCATGGGTCGTGCGCCGAGAACACCTCGACGTCACCTTGGGGATCGAGAGTCATCTCACGCAGTGTCGCGACACCCGCGAGGCGCTGCTCGCGATCTACCTCCCCCGAAGCCTGGACCAGCTCCATCAAGGGATGAGTGTCGGGCGTGGGCCGATCGACTTCGCCGTGGTACATGTATGCGTCACCTGCATGGATCAGCCACCGGTCTGTGTCCCGCACCGCGACTCCTGCATGGCCTGGTGTGTGCCCGTGCAGCGGGATCAGCAAGATCTCCTCAGCGATGGCGTCAAGGGCTTGAACTCTGTCAAAACCCTTCCATCGCTCTCCAGATCCGCTGTTGTAGGTCACCCACTTCGGGCCGTGCGCGAGCTGGGCCGGAGTCTTGCCGCCGTCCGCCAGTTCCGCCTCGAACAGGTGCACCGCCGCGTCGGGGAAGTCGCTCAGTCCGCCGGCGTGGTCACGGTGCAGGTGGGTGAGCACGATATGGCGGACGTCCGCTGGGGACAGGCCAAGTGCCGTGATCTGTGCGACTGCCGTCGTGGCGGGATCCAGCGACGGCTGGGTGAGCTCCACCCAGTCGTTCAGCAGCCGCTCGGCCGGGTTCGCGATGTCGGCGTGGCCGATGCCGGTGTCCACCAGGACGAGCCCGGACGAGTCCGTCTCGACCAGCAGGACATGGCTGACCGCGGCGGCGGGACTGAGCGGGCTGTCCGGCCCGTCTGCCGGCTCGATCTCCAGCATTCGGGCACAGTCGAAGTGATGTACGCGCATGAGACTTTCCTGGATTGCGATGATACGGGCGGGTGAGTATTGAGCCGACGATCGTCAGTTGGCGGCCTGTGCGATCAGGTCGCCGAGTTGTGCGGTGATCGTGCCTATGACGGCCACGTCCTTGCGGACTCGGGCGAGCATCACGGCTCCCTGGATGGACGACAGGACAAGTGCGGCGAGTGGCTCCACCTGCTCTTCGGGGACGCCCCAGCCGCGCAGCGCCAGTGCGATTCCCTGCTGCCACTGACCGTAGGCGCCGTCGCAGGCCAAGCGGATGGTCTCGTTCTCGGCGGCGGTCTCCAACGCCACGGTGGCGACCGGGCATCCCTTGGCGAAGTCCGACTCCAGCAGGCTGCGGGCGAAGTGCTCGCCCATGGCGGCCATGCCGGATCGGCCGTCCTTCATGGTGATCAGCAGCCGCTGGAGGGACTCGCCGACCTCCCGCCCGGACCGTGCGACCGACTCTGACGCCAACTGCTCCTTGCCGTCCGGGAAGTGGAAGTACAGCGACCCCTTCGGCGCCCGGCTCTCCGCGAGCACCTGGGTCAGCCCGGTGCCGTGGTAGCCCTGCCGCTGGAACAATTCCGCCGCCGTCCGCAGGACTCGTTCTCTCGTCTCACCCTGAGCTGCCATGACCCTTACTCTAGGGCGACCGGTCTAGAGAAACAAGTAGACTGGTCACCCTATTTTGAGCGAAGTCACGACGCCTCTCTTTTCGCGTACTCCTCTAGAGCTGCGCGAACTGCACCAGGTCCAGTCGCCGCCCCGTCCCCATGTAAGCCCGCCCCACCGGCCCTCCGAAGAACTGGTCGGGCTCCAGGTTGATCCCGTGTTCCCGGGCGTGCACCCGGCTGGTCGGCGTCAGCAGGAAGCGCGTCCCCGACCTCAGCACCTCGGCCACCTCGCCCGCCAGCGCCCGCCGGTGTCCCTCCAGCAGCGGCGTGGCGTCCCCGCACAGGACGAGGGCCCGCCGCCCCAGCTCCGACGGCGCGAGGAGGTCCTGCAACAGGGTCGGCAGGGTGTCGAAGCCCTGCTCCCGGGGCGTGACGGTGACCTGGTCGACGTCGTCCACCACGACCGCGTACCGCTCGCCTTCGAACGCTTCCACGGCCTCGCGCAGCGCGGCGTCGGTGAACGAGGTGCCCGCCAGCGCCCGCGCCTCGGGCAGCGAGCGCACCAGGGGCGAGCGCGGCGGCCCGACGGCCAGCACGCGGACGCCCGCCCGCAGCAGCACGCTCGCGATGACCAGCGCCGCGTTGCTGCGTCCCGACCCCGAAGGGCCCGACACCAGCGCGAGGTGCGGCCCGTGGTCGAAGAGGTCCAGCTCGACGGGCGTGACGCCGGGACCGCCGACGCCGACGGCCGCGCCCGGCAGCCGGTTCGACGGCAGGCTGACCGGCAGCGGCGGGAACGGCTTCGGCCCGGACCCGGGCTCGCGGCCGTGACGGGCGGCAGCGGGCGCGACCGGCGGGCTCTCGGGCGGCAGGCAGATCTGGACGTGCAGCCCCGAGGCCGCCTCGATGGCCCGCCCCGGCAGGACCGGCGGCGACACCATGCCCGCCGACAGGTAGGACCGCCGCGTCTCCTCCCGGGGGAACGGCAGGAACAGCCGCCGCGAGAACAGGTCGGGCGTCTTCCCCCGCACCATGTCGTGCCCGCCCGCGGCCACCGTGTGGATCCCCACCGGAGGCCCTCCCGCGACGATCCCGCGCAGCGTGACGAGCAGCGGCGTCTCGAAGAAGTCCGGGCTGCCGCGGTCCTCGAAGTACTCCCACCCGTCGATCACCAGCACGATCACCGGCGCGGACGGCCCTGCGGGCGACAGGCGGGCCAGCCGCCGCCGGTCCACCTCGTCCGCCAGCCAGGTCACCAGCCGCCTGACCCGGTCGGGCTCGCCGCCTCCGATGACCGCGCCGCAGTGCGGCAGCGACGCGTACCCGGCCAGGCCGCCGGGCCGGTGCTCCACCACGTACAGCCACAGGTGCTCGGGAGAGCGGCGGGCCGCCAGGGCGGAGATCAGCGCCCGGCAGAACGTCGTGCGTCCCGACTGCGGACCTCCGGCCACCATGAGCCGCTCGGTGCCGTCCAGGTCGAGGGTGAAGGCGGGCTGGGCCTGGTCGGCCGGGTCGTCCGTCAGCCCGAAGGGCACGCCGTCCGCCGCCGGCAGGGCGTCCAGCGGCAGCCGGGCGGGCAGCGGCGGCAGCAGCGGACGGAACGGCGGTTCCGTGGCCAGGCGGGACGCGGCCGCCAGCACGGCCGCGATGGCCAGTTCCTGGTCGGTGCGGCCGGCCCGGGGCGCGTCCCTGGGCTCGGGACGGGGTAGCCCGAGCGCGGTCCAGGGCGTCAGCCGCGCGGTGGCCGGGGCGGCTCCGGTGGGCGGCGGGTCGCCCAGGTAGCCGGTCTGGAAGAGCTGGGGCGTGCGCTGCTCGCCGCCCACCCGCATGATCATGCCCCGTCCGCGCAGCCGGGACGGGATCGTGGCGGCGTCGGGCACGCCGAGCACCTCGGTGCTGTCGGAGGGCTCGTTCTGGCGCAGCGTGACGCGCAGCGAGATGTTGTTCTTCAGCTCGGGCGACAGCTTGCCCTGCAACGACTGCGTGGCCAGCACCAGGTGCATGCCCAGGGAGCGGCCCTTGGCCGCCACGTTCACCAGTTCGCGCAGGAAGTCGGGCGAGGTCTCCAGCACGCGGGCGAACTCGTCGAACACCATGACCAGCCGCGGCAGCCGCCCGCCGGCGCCCCAGTAGGCGTCGATCTCGCCGCCGTACCTGGCCAGGATCGCCTCCCGCCGCCGCACCTCCGCCCGTACGGAGGCCAGCACGCGGCGGGCCGCGCTCTCGTCGAAGACGTCGGCCGCGGTGTCACCGGTCGAGCGGATCAGCCCCACCACGTGCGGGCAGTGCTCGAACGGCAGGAACGCGCTGCCGCCCTTGAAGTCGACCAGCACCAGGTTCAGCTCGTCGGGCCGGTTGGCCAGCAGCAGCGAGGTGACCAGCGTGCGCAGCAGGATGCTCTTGCCCGCGCCGGTGGCCCCGCCGAGCATCGTGTGCGGCCCGTCGGCGGCGAGGTCCACGGTGACGGGGCCGGAGCCGTCCGCGCCGACGCACACCCTGGTGGTCGGCCCGGGTGCGGCGGCCCACCGCGCCGGCACGGCCTCCTCGTCCGGAACGCTGAGCCCGAGCGTGTCCAGCAGGCGCACGGCGTCGGGGATCACGCTCTCGGCCCTGGCCAGCGTGAGCCGGTCGCGCATCGGGGCGACCGCGCGGGCGATGCGCTCGGCGGCCTGCTCCCCGAGGCTCTCGGGCTGCACGGGGATCGGCAGCCCCTGGCGGCCCCGGGTGAGCAGCATGCCGACGCCGTCCAGCTCGCAGACGCCGCGGCACTCGTTCAGGCTGCGCTGGTCGGCGCAGATCACGTACACGCCGACGGACGGGCCCTCCCTGAGCACCTCCTTCATGCCGGGGATGTCGCGCAGCGCGCGGGCCCCGTCGAGGACGACGACCACGTCCTCGGTGAAGGCGGCCCGGCGCTCCCTGGCCTTGAGCCGTTCGGTGACGAGGTCCCGCAGCTCTTCGATCCGCTCCGTGCGGGTCTCCGGGGTG
>NZ_SSXE01000023.1:65813-89773 GCF_021699195.1 Nonomuraea sp. MG754425
GTGATCGAGGCGGGTTCGTCCGCCACTCCCACCCGCAGGGTCAGTCCGTCGGGCGAGTCGGCGTTGCGCGGCCACAACCCCGGCCCCTCGTGGGTGGCGGCGAACGTCAGGTCCACCTCGTCGGGGGCGACGACGTGCCGCAGCCACTGCTCGTGCACGACGTGCTGCCTGATCCGCTCCGTCGTCTCCTGTTTGCGCTGGTCGAACTCGCGCTCTTTCTTCTTGCGCTGCCGCCCTTCCACCCACTGCGTGCCGAAGAACGTGATCGGCGTCAGAATTCCGAACAGCAGAAAATACGGGCTTTTCAACAGGACGGCCATCGCGACGGAAATCGGCAGCGGCAGCAGCGACGAAATCAGCGCCACCGCGATGTTGCGCTGCGGCACCTCGTTCCTGGGCATGGTGAGGCGCGCGGCGGTGACGGCGGGGGCGGGGGAGAAGGCCCGGTCGAAGTCGACGCGGCCGTCTCTGGCGCGGGTGGTCCTGAGCCGGGCGGACGGCAGCGGCGCCCACCGCAGCCGGTCGTCGCCCACCTGTAACACCCCATCGGGACGCAGCCGCACCGGTTCCCGCACGCCGATCTCGTCCACGCGGGTGCCGTTGCTCGAACCCAGGTCGGCGACCGTGGCCTCGCCGGTCCAGGACACGTCGAGGCGGGCGTGCCGCCGGGAGACCTGCTGGTCGCGCAGCAGGCTGATGTCGGTCCATTCGCGGCCGATCACGTGGCTGCCGGGGCTCAGCCAGATGACGCGGCCCGCGTCGGGGCCGGAGAACACGCGGATCGCGCCCGCCGCAGCCAGGGGCCGCCAGGGCTGGGCCCGCTCCGGCTCGCCCACGCTGATCGTCGCGCCCGGGGCCAGCGGGCTGTCCGCGAGGCGGGCGTCGGGGTCGAGCTTGTCACCGCCGACGTAACACGGCCGGCCTCTGACGGGGAAGGGCAGCGCCCGCAGCAGCGAGCCGATGAGGGTTTCCGGCTCGGCCGTCACCTCGCAGTCGGCGGCGGTGGAGGCTGCCGGATCGCGGATCGTCAATCGAATGATCATAATCCCCTCTCCAGGGGACTGAAGCACGATTTACCGGATAAATCTAGTTAGACGGCGAGACGGGCAAACTACCCAACCCCGGCCCCGACTCGTGGCTAGAGTGATAATTCATAAATATCAGCCTACCGAGCGCGATATTTCATGATATCCGCTGCGCGAGGAGCCGTAGCGTGACTCACCGCGTAACCGACGAGGCCATGGTCAGAGCCCTCTACCGCGAATACGGCGCCCCCTTGACGGCCTTCGCCATCAGGCTGACAGGCGGCGATCGCCGCTGGGCCGAGGACGTCGTCCAAGAGACCCTCGTACGAGCCTGGCGCAACCTGCACGACCTCCGTACGGACTCCGGTTCGCTGATGCCCTGGCTGGCCACGGTGGCGCGCCGCGTCGTCATCGACGACCGCCGCCGCGCCGGCTCCCGCCCCCTCGACACGGTCGAGGACATCCCCGAACGCGTCATGCCCGCCGCGGCCGAGGACGAGCAACTGCTCAGGGAGATCGTCGTGACCGACGCGATGGCCTCCCTCTCCCCGGCGCACCGGCAGGTGCTCACCGAGACGTTCCTCCTGGACCGCAGCGTCCAGGAGGCGGCGGAGATCATCGGCGTGCCCGTGGGCACGGTGAAGTCCCGCGTGTACTACGCCATGCGCGCGTTACGCGTCGCGCTGGAGGAAAGGGGGGTGACGCTGCCGTGATCCAGGTGCGTCACGATGAATGGGGGGTGACGCCATGACTGAGGTACACCACGAGGACGTGGCCGCGTACGCGCTCGGCCTGCTCGGCGAGGACGAGCGGGCCGCCTTCGAGCGCCATCTCGACGGCTGCGCGCACTGCGCCTCGGAAGTGGGCTCGTTCGCCGCGATGGGCGAGCTGATCAAGGGCGTGCACCCGGACGACCTGCTGCCCCACTCGCCGGAGCCGCAGGTGGAGTCGCTCCTGGTCCGCCGGGCCGCCGCCGAACGCCGCCGTCGCCGCTTCCACCGCAGCTTCATGACCGCCGCCGCGTGCCTCGTGGTCGCGGCCGGCGTCTTCCTCGGCATCAGCTCCATGACGAGCGGGCCCAACCCCGACAGCATCCACAGCCCGGCCCGCGCGCTGCTCATGACCGGCCGCACCTACTCCATCACCGACCCGGCCACCGGCGTGTCCGGGCTCGTCGGCATGGAGGACAAGGGCTGGGGCACCCACGTCGCGCTGGAGCTCAAGGGGGTCAAGGGCCCGCTGCAGTGCCGCCTCATGGCCGTGGGCGACGACGGCCGCTCGGAGGTCGTCGCGAGCTGGGGCGTGCCCGACAAGGGGTACGGCGTGCCCGGCTCACCCGACCCGCTCCTCCTGCACGGCGGCACCAGCCTCCCGCAGTCGGAGCTGAACCACTTCACGATCCAGACCTTCGACGGGAGGACGCTGGCCACCGTGGCGGTCTGACGTCCACGCGCACCGGCCGGACCGGGTCACAGGGCCAGTAACATCGCCCTCAGTTCGCTGACCTGCTTCGGCTCGGCGATCGTGTCCCAGGGCGACATCGCCGCCAGCCCCGCCTCCTGGTGCTCGGCGGCCCGCTCCCGCCGCAGCCCGGCCAGACGCAGGTGGGCCAGCGCGGTGCTCACCCCGGTCGGCGGCAGCCGCTGCACGGCCTCCTCCAGCAGCGCCGCCACCTCCTCCGGCACGTGCCCGGGATCCTCCAGCAGCACCCCCGCCCGCTGCACCAGGCAGCGGGCCCGCCCAGTCTCGTCCGCCGCCTCGGTGTAGAGGTCCACGGCCTCCGCCAGGTGCCCCCCGGCCTCGTGGCCGCGGCTCAGGTAGTGGCTGGCGAGCGCGAGCAGTTCCAGGGCGTGCGCCTGCATCGTGGGGTCGCCGGTCTGCTTCGCCAGTTCGCGAGCCTGGAACAGCACGCGCCAGGCGTCGGCGTACAGGCTGCGGGCCTCGGCGGGGTGCGCGTCGTGGTCGAGCGTCTGGCCCTTGCGCAGGAGCAGCGCCGCCACGTTCGTCAGCCGGATCGCCTGCCCCATGACGTCGCCGCCGGGCAGCGCCTGCCCGTACCGGACGAGCGCGGACTCCACGGCGGTGAACTCGTCGCCGGCGGCCAGCAGGATCGCCGCGTGCTCCAGGTGCAGCTCCGCGGGCCACGACTCGACCCTGACGCGCAGCGCCGCCGCCTGGTCGAAGTGCTGGCGCGCCTTGCGCGGATCGCCCCAGGTGAGCAGGATCGCGCACTGCCGCAGCTCGGCGGTGGCCTGCACGTGCTCGTCCCCGAGCGTGCCGGCGGCCCTGGCCAGCGCGGACGCCGCCCGCAGCCGGTCCTCCTGCCGCTGTTCGAGCCGGAACCAGCTCTCCAGCCCGTCCGCGATGCCGGCCAGGGCGCGCGCGGTCCTGGGCACCGGCTCGGCGCGGGCCAGCACCTGCAGCAGCACCCGGTCCTCCATCTCGAACCAGGTCCTGGCCTCCGGCGCGGGCAGCCGTCCGGCGTGGAAGGCGGCCTGCCCGGCGAAGTGCTCGACCAGCCGCCGCCAGGCCGCGACCTCGACCGGCGTGCCCTCCGCGCCGCTGCCCCGGTACGCGTCCGACACCCGGACGCGGGTCATCCGCACGTTCTCGACGAGGCCGAGCTCGGCCAGCTTCCCGATCTCGTCCGCCACCGACGGCACGCCGAGCAGCGCGGCGGCGGCCTGGTGGTCCACCTCCGCCAGCGGCAGCCCGGCCAGCAGCACGAAGAGCTGCTTCTCCATCGGCTTGAGCTGCCTGACGCCGAGGTTGAGCACGAAGTCGAGCGTGTCGGAGACGGACAGGCTGCGCAGGTCGTCCACCAGGGACTGCAACGGCACGTTCGGATGGCCCGCCAGCCAGCGGCCGACCCTGATGATCTCCGTCGGGCTGCCCAGGCAGGCGTCCACCAGCAGCTCCAGCGCCTTCGGGTCGCGGCCGGCCCGATCGTCGCCGATGTGCCTGGCCAGCAGCGCCTGCCCGGCCTCGGGGGCGAGCGGGCCGAGCTGGATCCGGCCCACGTGCTGCGGCGGCTCGTCCGAGAGCGTGCCCGCCAGCACGATGTGCGCGCCCGGCACACTGGCGGGCAGCCAGTCGACCTGCTGCCACGAGCTGACGTTGTCCAGCAGCAGCACCCGGCCGGTGTCCTTGAGTACCTCCATCACCTGCTCGGTCGCGTCCTGCGGCTCCTTGATGCCGCCCGGCGGCCGGTGCAGCGTGCGCAGCACCCGCTGGGCCACGCTCAGCGGCGTCTCCGGACGGTCCCGGTCGGGGCCGCGCAGGTCGGCGTAGCGCTGCTTGCGGGCATCGCCCGCCAGGGCCCAGCCGGCCTGGACGGCCACCGCGGAGGTGCCCGTGCCCATGCCGCCGTGCACCACGACCACGCTGTGCGCGCCCGCCTCCTTCGCGATCGACCGCAGCTCGGCGTCCCTGCCCACCAGGCCGTCGGTCCGGTCGGGGAAGGGCATCGGGGCCAGGCTCGGCGGGGACGGGCGTTCGCGGCGACGGCGGATCAGGTGGGTGACCCAGCCGGTCACGATCGGCAGCGGCACCGCGAGGACGGTCAGCACCCAGGTCGGCAGCCCGCCGGCGACTTGCCTGATCAGCTCCTCCTGCAGCAGCAGCCAGACGCTTCCCGCGGTCACCAGTCCGCCGAACCCCAGCTCGGGCAGGTGGGCCGCGCCCTGCCGGGACAGCCGCGACAGCCGGACGCGCAGCCGCTCCCAGAGCGAGACGAGCGTCATCGGCGCACTCCCCGGGTCAGCCCCCGGTACAGCGGGCGCGCGGTCACGGCCACCACCAGCGCCGGCACCGCCGTGGCGAGCACCGCCTGTGCCGCCAGCGGGCTCGCCGCGCTCATGAAGTGGCGGGCCTGCTCCAGCAGGATCAGCGGCAGATGGTCGCCCGCCGGCCAGTTCAGCAGCAGCCCGACCACCGCGTCGTTCCAGACCAGGACGAACGCCAGCACCCCGGCCAGCACCACGGCCGGGCGCGCCTCGCGGACCACGTGGAACAGCTCCCAGCGATCCCGCGCCAGCATCGGGGCGGGCACGCGGACGAACGCGGTGTGCAGCACCAGCACCGCCAGCGGGATCACCAGCGCCGCGTGCACGATGGTCAGCGCGGGCGCGGCGCCGATCGGGCTCAGCCAGCGTTGCAGCGGCACGGCGAACGACTGCGGCGGCAGCGCGGCCAGCGCCACCGAGACCAGCAGCACCGGCCGCCAGGCGCGGCGGGGCAGCAGGTGCTCGTGGGCCAGCACGTACGCGGCCGGCACCGCGGCCAGCAGCACCACGCACACGACGGCGAACGCCCGCAGGAACGTGGTGCCCAGCGCCCCGGTGAACGCGCTGTCGGACAGCGCCTCCGCGTACGAGCCGAGCATCCACGGCTCGCTGTTCCACCACCCGGTCCGCGCGGCGGCGACCGGGTCGCGCAGGGACGTGAGCAGCAGCGCCGCGAACGGCAGCAGCCACACCACCGCGACCGCGCCGCCCAGCGGCCACAACCGCCGCCCGCGGGCCGCGGGGGGACGCGGCGCGGGCGCGGGCTCCGGCCAGCTCACCCGTCCCCGCAGCCCGAGCAGGGCCGGCGAGGCCAGCACCGCCACCAGCAGGGACATCAGCACGGCGAGCGCGGCGGCCCCGGCGTCGCCCAGATCGTCGTTGTGCCGCCACCAGTACAGCCCGCCGCCCTCGACCAGCGCCTGCATCGACCCGGGCACGCCCATCAGCACCAGGTCGAACACGCGGGCCCCGGCCACCAGCGCGAACAGGTACGCCAGCGCGGCGGGCCCGGCCAGCGACGGCAGCACCACGGACCACAGCCTGCGCCGGGGCCCGACGCCGAACGCCCTGGCCATCCGCAGCAGGCCGACCGGCTGGCGGGTCAGGGCCTCGTGGAAGACGAGGAACGCGATCCCGGCCCACTGCCAGACGAACGCCAGCCCGAGCACCAGCCAGATCCAGCCGGGCCCGAGGAAGGCCGTGTCCCTGCCGAGCACGGCGGCGGCCATGCCGCGTTCCTTGCTGGTGTCGAACAGCAGCCGGAAGATCGCCCCCGTGGTGAGCGGGGAGAGCACGGCGGGCAGCACGAGGATCACCCGCAGGACCCGGCCGAGCGCGGGGCCGGCGTTCCTGACCAGCCAGGCCAGGCCGAGGCCCACCGCGCACACGGCGACGACCAGCAGCCACCAGATCAGCGTGTTGCCGACCGCCTGCCAGACCTGGGCGTCGGCCAGCAGGCCGGCCCAGGCGCCCGGCCTGGAGAAGCTGATGAGCACGGTGGCCAGGAACGGCGCCAGGATGACGCCCGCCGACAGCAGCACCGCGATCAGCAGGTAGAGGGCGGCCCGCCAGCGGCTGAGCCGGTGCCGGGTCACCGGCACCCGGGCGTCGTGGTGCGGCGCCACCTCGAACAGGAACGCGTTGCGTTCGGTCATCGGGCACCGCCGTTCCCGAGACTGGCCAGGATCTTCTCGCGGGCGGCCGAGGCCGCCGCGGCGGGGGCGACCGTGTCCACGGTGACGTCGGCGAACAGTTCGGTGAGCACCCGCCACAGGCCGCGCCCGTCGCCGCCTTCGAGCCGGCCGATGAGCCGGTCGGACAGGTCGTAGTCGAGGTTCGCGCCGCTGACCAGGCGCTGGGCGGGCGCGCTGAGCAGCCCGTGCGACGGCGCTCGGTACAGGTTCAGGAAGCCGCCCTCGTCCACCCATTCGGTCAGCGCGTCGCGCTCGCCCTTGACGCGCGGCCTGGTCAGCCAGTTCACGAATCTGACGGCGTCCGGCCCGCCGCCGCGCATCGCCACCGCCACGTCGCCCCCGACCACCAGTGGGGGCGGCCCGTTCCCGTGGGCGGGGAAGTCGAAGAGGTCGGCCACGTCCTTGCCGGCGTAGCGCTCGATGACGGGCAGCGCGAAGTCGGGCGCGGCCACCAGGTCGGCGGTGCGGTAGCTGAACACGTCGAGGATCGAGTCGTGGAACTGCATGGTCAGCGCGCGCCTGCCCAGGTCGGGGGTGAACGCCTCCCGCCAGAGCGTGGCGAGCAGCGTGAGCGAGTCGGTGACCTGGGACACGTCCCACCAGGACGAGCTGCCCGGCTCGGTCGGCGGGAAGAGCCCGCGGTACACCTCGGGGGCGCGGGCGAGCAGGACGTTCTCGAACCAGTCGCTGAGCACCCACCCGTCGGCCGCGCCGATCGCCAGCGTGCCCGGACGGGGCTGCCAGGCGGCCAGGTCCGCGGGCCGGTGGTCCTCGCCCGCCCGCTGCCACACGAGCGACTTGTTCGCGATCTTGAACCAGGCGCCGAGCTCCTCCTCGCTCCCGTACGGCGTCACCAGCCGCCGCCAGAACAGCGGCTGCTCGTGCCCGCCAGCCCTGGGCTGGACACGGGGGCGGACCAAGGGGTCGAAGAGCAGCCCCAGCCTGGGGATGACGGCCGCGTCGGGGATGACCTCGGCGGCGGGGCCGCGCAGCAGCGCACCGATGTTGTCCCCCGCCGAGTAGACGCTGACGGGCCGCCTGGACTCCGTCACGTACGCGTCCACGACCCGCAGGAAGCGCCGTAGCTCGTCGCCGCTCCACACCACCGCGACCCGTAACGGCGGCTGCCCGGCGCAGCCCGCCACCGTCACGGCCGGGACGGCGGCCAGGAACGCCCTACGGCTGATCGACATCGGCGATCTCCCAGAAGCACGAGGGGGAGGCGAGGCTCGCCACTCTGGTCCGGTCGTCGGTGACGACGAGCACCGCCATCCCGGGGTCGGCGCCCAGCGCCCCGCTGACCGCCGCGTGGCATGGCCCGTGGCCCGTGCGGTCCTCGATCACCATCACCTTCACCGGCAGCGGCCGGCACAGGACGCGCGCCAGCGCCACGCTCAGCCGCTCGTCGTGGGCCAGCTCGTGCGGCCTGGAGCGCAGGAAGCCCTGGATGTCGAGGCGCCGGGCCATGAACGCGATCCGGCCGCGCACGAACGACGGGGCCAGGTCGTCGCGGGCGGCCAGCGCCAGGTTCCGTTCGACGGTCAGGTGCGGCAGCAGCCCCGCGCCCGCCGGGACCAGCCCGATCTCGCGCTCGGTGGGCAGCCGCATGGTGACCTCCTCGCCCTCGACCTGGATCCGGCCGCCGACGGGCATCTCGAGGCCGAGCAGGACGTCGGTGAAGGCGTCAGCCTCGGCCGGACCGCCGGCCACCACCACGGCGGTCCGGCCGGGGTCGAGGGTCAGCGGGTCGGGGGACAGGCGGCGGAGGCCACGCGTCTCCCAGGTGAGAGCGTCGAGCTCCAGAAGTGGCACAGGCCGCAACCGCCGTCGAGTCGGGATGTCGTCCGCTCACGACGTTGGCACAAACGTTGCGGCGCGGCAACGCGGTTGCACCAGGTCGCAAAGGGCACACGTCACCCGCCCGGCCGCCGGAGCCCGGCGAAGTGGGTGGTGAACCAGTCGCGGGCGTGCCCGGCCACGGCCTCCAGCGCGCCGGGCTCCTCGAACAGGTGCGTGGCCCCCGGCACCACCGTGATCCGGCTCTCCGCGCGCAGCCGCTCCCGCGCCTCCTCGTTCAGCCCCACCACCACCGGGTCCCGTCCGCCCACGATGAGCAGGGTCGGCGCGCGCACCGCCGCCAGCCGGTCACCGGCCAGGTCGGGACGCCCGCCACGGGAGACGACGGCCGCGACCGCGTTGTCCGGCTCGGCCGCCGCCCACAGGGCCGCCGCCGCGCCGGTGCTGGCGCCGAAGTAACCGATCGGCAGGCCCGCGCACTCGGGCCGCTCGCGGATCCGGGCGGTGTGCTCCAGCAGCCGGTCCGCCAGCAGCGGGATGTCGAAGACGTTCGACCTGTCGGCCTCCTCCTCGGGCGTGAGCAGGTCGAACAGCAGCGTGCCGAGGCCCGCCTCGTTGAGCACGCCCGCCACGTAACGGTTGCGCGGGCTGTGCCGGCCGCTGCCGCTGCCGTGCGCGAACACCACCATGCCGATGGCGGCGTCAGGAACGATCAGATCGCCGGGCATGCGCGCCCCTCCCTCGTGTGCCGCGGTCGTGCCGCGACCCTGCCGCTACCCGCCCAGCGGCGGCTCTATCAGCGGCGATGCTGGGCAGAGGGGCAGGTCATGGAGGCCGAAACGGGGCGCGGGCGCGATACGGCCCGCTCCCCGCTCGAACGCGTCGTGTCGGGCGGGGCGGCGGCGCTCGCGCTCGCGCGCAGCATCGGGGTGGGGCGCTGGCTGCGCATGGAGCGGGAGGCGCTGGCCCAGACGATCAAGGTGACGGGGTCGTGCGTGCTGGCCTGGTGGCTGGCCGCGTACGTGCTCAAGGTGGAGCTGCCGGTCCTCGTGCCCATCGGCGTCCTGCTGACGGTCTCCGCTACCGCGTACAGCACGCTGGTGCGCGGCGGCCAGCAGATCCTGGCGGTGGTCGTGGGGGTGGGCGCGGCGCTGGCGCTGATCTGGCTGCTCGGCGCGAACGCGGTGACGCTGGGCGTGCTGGTGGTGGCGGGCCTGGTCCTGACGCGCATGCTGAACCTGCCCGCCCAGAACGTGCAGATCCCGATCACGGCGCTGCTCGTGTTCGCGCTGGGCAACACCTACGGCGTCGCCCGCCTCGCGGACGTGCTGCTCGGCGCGGGGATCGGCATCGCGGCGAACCTGCTGGTGCTGCCGCCCCGTTTCGTGGACAAGGCCGGCCGGGAGCTGCGCGGCCTGTCGTCCGAGCTGGCCGACCTGGCCGCGGACATGGCGCGGGGCCTGCGGGGCGACTGGGACCGCGATCTGGCGGGCGACTGGCTGGAGCGGGCCCGCAGCCTGTCGCAGCGCCTGGAGGGCACCGAGCAGGCCGCGGAGCAGGCGGCCGAGTCGGTACGGCTGTCGCTGCGCCGCCGCCGCTACGACCGCCGCCTGCGCCAGGTGGCCGAGGCCGCGACCTGTCTCGACCACGCCTGCCACCAGCTCAGAAGCATCGCCAGAGGGCTCGTGGACCTCGTCGCCGGCGTACGCGGCCTGCCCGGCGAGCGCGGCGCGGACCTGCCGGAGCCGCTGGCGGCCGAGCTGTCGGCGCTGTCGCGCGTCTTCCGCTCCTTCGGCAGGTTGCAAGCCGGCGGGCGGCGCGAGGACCTGGAGGACCTGTCCGCCGCGCTCGACGAGGGCGAGCGCGAGCAGCGGCGGCTGGCGGCGGAGTTCCACCCCACCCGGCACACGGAGCTGCGCTCGCTCCAGGGCTCGCTCCTGGACGACTGCGCCAGGATCCGCCACGAGTTCGACCCCGGCACCGGCCCGCACCGGGCGGCCTTCCCGGGGCAGAATTGACCGATGCCGCCGGATCCAGAGCCTGACTGCCGGCTCCACCCCCACTTGGAGGTGCGCCCCTCGCCCATCGCGGGCGACGGCCTGTTCGCCACGGCCGCGATCCCGGCGGGCACCGTCGTCTCCCGGCTGGGCGGCCGGCTGGTGACCTGGGAGCAGTTGCGGGCCATGTTCGACGACCCGGCCATCCCCTACGTGGACACCGTCACGGTGACCGCGGACCTGCACCTGGTGCTGCCCCCCGGCCGTCCCTCCGGCAGGAGCAACCACAGTTGCGACCCGAACCTGTGGTGGACCGGCCCCTACACCCTGGCGGCCCGCCGTGACCTGCGTCCGGGTGAGGAGGTCACCAACGACTACGCCACCAGCACCGCGGCCCCCGGTTTCGTGCTCGACTGCCGTTGCGGCACGCCGCTGTGCCGCGGGCGGGTGACCGGCTCCGACTGGCGCCGTCCCGACCTGCGGGAACGTTACGGCGAGCACTGGGTGCCGGCGCTGCTCGACCTCATCGGCGCGGGCTCAGCCTAGGTCGGGCGGCGGGGGCATGCGCTCGCCGCGCACCCGCGCCGCGATGGGGTCGAGCGCGGCCGGCTCCGGCCCGGTCAGCTCGATGTGGTCGACGCCGAGGCGGCGCAGGCCGGCCTCGCAGGCGTTCCGCACGTAGGCCCCATGCAGCCGAGTCCGAGCGCGGAGACCTCCAGGCCGCCGCCGAGTTCGACCGTGCGCATAGCGTGTCCCAGGTCAGCAGGAATAGAATCGGGATGGCCGTCCCGGTTGTCTACGAAGTCTGGAGCGTGAGCCGGATGAGCAGGCCGTTGCGCGCCGACGCCCAGCGCAACAGGGCGCGCGTCCTGGAGGTCGCGGCCGAGACGTTCGCCGCCGAGGGGCTGTCCGTACCCGTCCACGAGATCGCGCGCCGGGCCGGGGTGGGCACCGGGACCGTCAGCCGGCACTTCCCGACCAAGGAGTCGCTGTTCCAGGCGATCCTGCTCGACCGGATGGAGCAACTCGTCCGCGAGGCGTCCGAGCTGGCCGGCCGCGAGGGCCCGGCGGAGGCGTTCTTCGCCTTCTTCGCCGCCATGGCCGGCGCGGCCGCCGCCAACAAGGGGCTGGTGGACGCCCTGGCGGGAGCGGGCTTCGACTTCCACACGGTGGCCGAGCAGAGCCGGTACGACGTCATGGGGGCCTGGCGCGGGCTCCTGGAGGGCGCGCAGCGGGCCGGCGCCGTCCGCGCGGACGCCGACATCGCCGACGTCAAGGCGCTGCTGACGGGCTGCATCGACCGGGAACGCCAGGCCGCGGACCCGGCGGCGCGGGCGCGCATGCTCGCGATCGTCCGCGACGGCCTGCGCCCCTGAGCCGCGCGGCCCGCCCGGTCGCCCGTGGCATACTGCTCCGATGTCCGATTTCGCGGAGTTCCAGGCGAGGGGACGCACGGCCCTGCTGTCCGGCCGGGCCACCCACGACAGCCCCATGGAGGAAGGCGCCGCCCGCTGGGGAGCCGCGGCCGTGCTGCGCCCCGAGGGCGAGGTGGTGCACCGGCTGACGGAGCTCGCCGCCACCATCGACGCCCCCGGCCACTGGGTGCACGGCGGCCCGACCCTGCACGTCACGCTCAGGTCGCTGGAGCCGTACCGCGCCGGCCTGCCCGAGGACGACCCGCTGCGCCGCGCCTACGCCGCCGCCCTCGCGGACGCGGCACGGGAACTGCCCCCGGTCAGGGTGCGGCTGGCGGGCGTGAGCGCGCACCCGGGCGGCGTCCTGGTGGGGGCCCACCCGTCCGACGACACCCTGGTCACGATGCGCGAGCGCTATGTCCGGGCGCTGGAGGCGCGGGGCGTGCGGGACCTGGAGCACGGCCGCGTACGCGACCGCTGGTACATCAGCCTCGTCCACTTCGCGGCCCCGCTCGCCGACGCCCGCGATCTCGTCGCCTGGTGCGACGCCCACGGGGACACCGGCTTCGGGACGATCGAGCTGCCTTCGGCGGAGATCGTCCGGTTCGCGCACACCGGCACCGGCATCCGCGTCGAATCCCTGTCGCGGGTCGCCTTCCGGCCCGGCGGGCCGCCTGCGGGAAATTCGGCGTCGATCATGTGAAGGCCGTGGGCCCGCCGCAATTTCTCGCACATCGGTGCGTTACCGCACAGGAATGCCCCTGGAAAAGGGCGTGCACAAAAGGCGGGTCAGACGTTGGCCGCGTCGGTCCGGTCGGGGACGAAACGGTAGCCGACGTTGCGGACCGTGCCGATCAGCGACTCGTACTCCGTGCCCAGCTTGGCGCGCAGCCGCCGCACGTGCACGTCGACCGTGCGGGTGCCGCCGAAGTAGTCGTAGCCCCAGACCTCCTGCAGCAACTGGGCGCGGGTGAACACCCGGCCGGGGTGCTGGGCGAGGTACTTGAGCAGCTCGAACTCCTTGAAGGTGAGGTCGAGCACCCGGCCGCGCAGCCGGGCGGTGTAGGTGGCCTCGTCGATCGACAGGTCGCCGCTGCGGATCTCGTCGGGGACGTCCTCGGTCGAGGTCTGCGAGATGCGGCCCGTGGCCATCCGCAGCCGGGCCTCCACCTCGGCCGGCCCGGCGCTGTCGAGCAGCACGTCGTCGACGCCCCACTCGGAGGTCATCGCGGCCAGCCCGCCCTCGGTCACGATCACGAGGAGCGGGCAGTCGATGCCGGTGGTGCGGATCAACCGGCACAGGCTCTTGGCCTGCACGAGCTCCTTGCGGGCGTCGACGAGGACGGCGTCGGCGGGAGGGGTGTCGATGAGGGCGGAAGCCTCAGCCGGGGCGACGCGGACCGAGTGGAGCAGCAACCCCAGCGCCGGTAGCACCTCGGCGGACGGCTCGAGGGCGTTGGTCAGCAGGAGCAGGTTGCTCATTACGGCCTCCTCAAACACGCAAGGACCCGGGGGCTACGTCGCCCAGGTCCTGTAGGTGAGGATATCCCACGAGCAAGACGCGTCCATTGCGCGTCCGCAAGGTGAACAGCGCGTCTCCTGGAACAAGCTTGTTAAGGGCAGCGCACAATAGTGTGCAAAGGATTGTGAGGCTACGCATGGCCACGGGAATAGTGCGATATTGGGCGGCAGCCAAGGAAGCCGCCGGAGTCGCCGAGGAAACCTTCGAAGCGATCACTCTTGGCGAACTCATGACGAAAATCACACAAAACCGCGCAGATCTGGCCAGGATCCTGCGCCGCTGCTCCTTCCTCGTGGACGGCTCACCCGTCGGCAAACGCCCCCACGGCGAGGTGCTCCTCCACGACGGCGCCACCGTGGAGGTCCTGCCGCCCTTCGCCGGCGGATGACGACCGGCGGCGGACGGCGGATCAGGTGAAAGGACGCCTCGCGAGGGAATGAGCGTGCCAGTCGGTAGTCTCTTGATCCCCCGCTCGAGACAGGGAGCCCCATGCGCAAGCTGATCGTTTTTCTGATCGTGCTCATCGTCCTCCTTGTGGCCGTCGACCGGGTCGCCGTCGCGGGCGTCGAGCGGGACCTGTCGAACCGGATCGCGGCGGCGGCCGACCTGTCCGGCAGGCCGACGGTCACGATCGAGAGCATCCCCTTCCTGACCCAGGCCGTCTCCGGGCACTATCCGGAGGTGCGCTTCGACCTCGGCACCTTCACCTACGGCGACGTGCCGGTCAGGAACCTGCGGGGCGCCGCCTACGACGTGACCGCGCCCCTGGCCGACGTCATCCAGAACACCGCCGACATCCGGGCTGGCCGCGTGGCCGTCAGCGGCACCCTCACCAGGGCCACGATCGACAAGTACGCCCCCGACGGCGTCAAGATCGGCGGCAACGGCGACCGGCTCACCGCGTCGGGCGAGATCGCGCTGGGGGGCAACAAGGTGAGATTCGACGCCGAGATGCGGGTCGAACTCGTCGACGGAGGGATCAGGGTCCAGGCGGAGAAGATCGAAGGGGTGCCCGACCAGGTCGCCCGGCTGGTGGCGTACACCATCCCGTTCAAGGGGAAGCTGCCCTTCGACGTGAAGGTGACCGGGGTCAAGAGCGTGGCCGACGGGCTGGAGTTCTCGGCCGAGGCGTCTGACGTGCCGCTTCGTGGGTGACATCGAACCACTCCGTCCCGCCGTACGTCATGGGGATGTGAGTGCAGCCGGTACCGCCGACGAGGAACTCGTGAAGACGCTCTTCGACGAGCACGCCGGGCCGCTCTACGGTTACGTCCTGCGACTGATCGGTGACTCCGGACGGGCCGAGGACGTCGTGCAGGAGACGCTGTTGCGGGCCTGGCGACATCCCGAGGCCATGTCCGGCAGGCCGATCCGGGCGTGGCTGTTCACGGTGGCCCGCAATCTCGTCGTCGACCAGCACCGCGCCAAGAAGGCCAGACCGCCGGAGACCGGCGACGAGGCGCTCGCGGTGCTGCCCGCCGACGACGAGCTGGAACGCGCGGTCGAGTCGTGGGCCGTGGCCGAGGCGCTGGCCGCACTCCGGCCGGAGCACCGGGAGGTGCTGCTGGAGGTCTACTACCGAGGACAGTCGGTGAAGGAGGCGTCTGCGACGCTGGGGATCCCGCCGGGCACGGTCAAGTCCCGTACGTACTACGCGTTGCGCGCGCTGAAGCTGGCGCTCGAGGAACGGGGGCTGGCGCCGTGATGACATGCGAGGAGGTCAGGATCTCGCTGGGCGCGCACGCCCTGGGCGCGCTCGAACCCGACGAGGCCGAGGAGATCGACACCCACCTGGCGACGTGCGAGGTGTGCGGCGCGGAACTGCTGGAGCTGGCGGGCGTCGGCGCGTTCCTGGGCAAGGTGTCGGAACGTGACGTGGAGCTGGTGGCCAGCCCCCCGCGCCAGGTGCTCGACCGGTTGCTGAACGACCGCGTCAGGCGGACCAGGCGCGGCCGGGCGCTGCTGTCCGTGGCCGGCGCGGCGGCGGTGCTGGTGGTGGGCGGCACGGTGTGGACGGCGACGCAGACCGCCTCCGACGGCGGTGGGTCGGCCGCCGCGCCGGTCTCGGCGCAGGAGGGCGAGCCCCGCATGCTGCGGGACCAGGGCTCGGCGGAGTCGGCGCAGCCGTTCGGCACCGAGGCCCCTGCCATCGCGAGCAGCGAGGCCCCGATGGCCAAGGGCACCGAGGATCCGGGACGCGGGAACAGCCGCGATTCCCGGGCCGAGGCGCGGCCGACGGCGTCGAGCACCCAGGAGCGCGACGAGATCGCCTTCCCCGGCGAGAACGCGGCCGGCGACCACTCCGCCACGGTGCTCGTCCGGCCGGCGGCGGCGGGCTCGGGGCTCGGCGTCCAGGTCAGGGGCCTGCCGGTGGACACCGGCTACCGGCTCGTCGTCGTCGGCGTGGACGGGCGGGAGGAACGCTCGCCGCGCTGGGTCCTGCGCCGCGCCGACTACGAGAAGGGGACGATCTTCCGCAGCGAGACCACGATGACCGTCAAGGAGATCGCCCGCTTCGAGATCGTGGACGGAGCCGGGCGCACGCTCGTCACGGTGACCGTGCCGCCGACGGCCCGCGGGAAGTAACCGGCGGTCCGCACGGTTACATGCGAAGATGACGGGTTTGTGGGTGGCGCTGGCGACGCTGGCGCTCGGAACGGTGATCGGGGTGGTCCGCCTGCGCCGCGACGGACGGGTGAACGACGCAGCCGGCGAGCGGCTGTCGGCCGCCGACCTCGGCTCCGAGCTGGGGGAGCGGGCCACGCTCGTGCAGTTCTCGACCGCGTTCTGCCAGCCGTGCCGGGCCACCCGGCGCGTCCTGGCCGACGTCGGCGCGCTCGTGCCGGGGGTCGCCCACGTGGAGATCGACGCCGAGTCCCGGCTGGACCTCGTGCGCCGGCTCGGCATCACCCGCACGCCCACCGTGCTCGTGCTCGACGCGGCGGGCTCCGTCGTCAAGCGGGCCGTCGGGCAGCCGCGCAAGGCCGACGTGCTGGCGGCGCTGGCCGCGGCCGTGGCGTAGCGGCGACTGTGACCCGTCTCACAAGTCGTCTCACCAACCGGACGAGATGTGACAGATGACGAGACGCCGAGTAGTGTCGTCGGCATGAACCCGTCGACAGAGCTGCTCACGAAGCGGCGCGCGGTTGATTTCTGCCGCGTCGCCACAGCGCTCTGTCGCGCTGCCTGAGGACGATCCAGCGGGCTTCGACCCGCCCCAGTCGACCCTTCAGGAGCATCCCGCGATGCGTGCCGATCCTAGAGCGCTGCGCTTCGGCGCGGCCGTCACCACCCTGGTCCTCCTCTCCGTCCTGCTGACGGAGAGCTTCTGGCTGCTCGCCGCCCAGGCGGTGGTCTTCGCGCTCGGAACGATCTGGCGCTCGCCGTACGTGATGCTCTTCAAGGCGCTCGTCCCGGGTGCCCCGAAGGAGACCGAGGACGCCCGTCCGCCCCGCTTCGCCCAGGGGGTCGGGCTGGCTTTCACGGTCGTGGGCCTGGCGGGCTTCGCCGCCGGGATCACGCCGCCGGCCCTCGTGGCCACGGCCGCGGCTCTCCTCGCCGCCTTCCTCAACGCAGCCTTCGGATTCTGCCTTGGCTGCGAGATGTACCTGCTCATTCGCCGACTACTGCCCGCCGCCAACATGGAGGTATCCAAATGAGCCGCTCCGCCGCCCTGGTGGACGCCGACTGGGTCGAGGCCAACCTCGCCACCCCCGGGGTCGTTCTCGTCGAGGTCGACGAGGACGTCAGCGCCTACGACAAGGGTCACATCCGTGGCGCCGTGAAGGTCGACTGGCGTGACGACCTTCAGGACCCGGTGCGCCGCGACTTCGTGGACAAGACCGGTTTCGAAGCCCTGCTGTCCGACCGCGGCATTTCCAACGACGACACCGTCGTGCTCTACGGCGGCAACAACAACTGGTTCGCCGCGTACGCGTACTGGTACTTCAAGCTGTACGGCCACCAGAACGTCAAGCTGCTCGACGGCGGGCGCAAGAAGTGGGAGCTCGACTCGCGCGAGCTGGTGAAGGACGTCCCGCAGCGGGCCAAGACCCAGTACGCCGCCCAGGAGCAGGACACCGCGATCCGCGCCTTCCGCGACGACGTCGTGGCCGCCATCGGCAAGCTCAACCTGGTCGACGTGCGCTCGCCCGACGAGTTCACCGGCAAGCTGCTGGCCCCGGCCCACCTCCCGCAGGAGCAGGCCCAGCGCGGCGGCCACGTGCCCACCGCCCGCAACATCCCGTGGTCCAAGGCGGCCAACGACGACGGCACCTTCAAGACCGACGACGACCTGCGCGGCCTCTACCAGGACGCCGGCGTCGACTTCGGCAAGGACACCATCGCCTACTGCCGCATCGGCGAGCGCTCCGCGCACACCTGGTTCGTGCTGCACGAGCTGCTCGAGCAGTCCAACGTCAAGAACTACGACGGTTCGTGGACCGAGTACGGCTCGCTCGTGGGCGTGCCGATCGAGCTGGGGGAGGCCCGCTGATGAGCACCACTGCGCAGGGTTGCGGAGCGCCGGAGCAGACCGTGGCGCTGCCCGCCGGGATCGACCTGACCAACCAAGCCGTGATCCAGGGCATCGTGACGGGCGCCGGCACGGCGTACGCGCGGCTGCTCGACAACTCCGGTGAGTTCACCGGCGAGGTCGTCGTCTCCGACGACGGCGTCTTCCGCTTCTTCGCCGCCCCCGGCGACTGGACCGTCCGCATCATCGCGGGCGGCGGCGTCACCAGGGACGTGCGGGTGGAGGCCAAGCTGGGCGAGGTCGCCCAGCTCGCGGTCGCCGTCTGAACCTGCTCGCGTACGGGCCCGCGTCCCCTCTCCGGGGCGTGGGCCTTTCGCGTGCCGCAACCATCGCGGCCGTGGCGGTGTTGTAGAGGACGTGGGTGACATCGACTGTCTCGACCCGGTGCGCGAAGCGCTGCTCGACGACCTCGACACGGGGTTCGCCGCGCTGTACGACGCGCACCGCGGCCTGGTCTTCTCGACCGCGCTGCGGCTGAGCGGAAGCTGGGCCGACGCCGAGGACTACACGGCGGAGGCGTTCCTGCGCGCCTACCGGGCGCTGTCCGGCTACCCGCCCGAGCGCATCGCCGAGTTGCAGCCGCGTGCCTGGCTGATGACGATCCTCATGAACGTCTGGCGCAACTGCGCCCGCGCCAAATCCCGCCGGCCGCCGACCGACCTGCGCGAGGAGCCGGTGGACGGCGTCGATCCCGGCCAGGACGTCGAGGCCGACGCGGTCCGCCGCGAGACCGGCGACGAACTGGCCGAACTGCTCGGCCGGCTGCCCCCGGAGCAGCGGGCCGCCGTCGTGCTCAGGCACGTCGTGGACCTGCCGATCAGCGAGATCGCCGCGGTGCTGAAGATCCCCCAGGGTACGGTCAAGTCGCACGTGTCGCGGGGGCTGAAGCGGCTACGAGCACTAGGAGGTGTTCGATGACCCAGGATCCCCTGCTCACCGGACTCGCGGCACTCGCCGTGGACGCGCCGGAGAGCCTGCTCGAACGCATCGCCGCCCGCTGGGTGCGGGTGCCCGCGCCGATCGGGGAGCTCTCGGTGGCCAGCACCGACCAGGGCGTGGCGTACGTGCATCACGGAGAGGGCTTCGCGGAGGCGTTCAGGAAGCGCTTCGGCCGCCCGCTGCTGCCCGCCACCCGTCCGCCCGCGGGCCTGCTGCCCGCCCTGCGCACCGGCCGCCTGGCGGGGCTGCGGCTCGACCTGCGCGGCCTGAGCCCCTTCCAGCGCTCGGTGCTGGACGCGGTGCGCGAGATCCCGCGCGGCGAGGTGCGCCCCTACTCCTGGGTCGCCGCCCGCGCCGGCCGCCCCAAGGCCGTACGGGCCGTGGGGGCGGCGCTCGCGAGCAACCCGGTGCCGCTGCTCGTCCCCTGCCACCGGGTCACCCGCTCGGACGGGATGACGGGCGGCTACGTGTTCGGCACGCCCGCCAAGGAGCGGCTGCTGCTGGGGGAAGGGGTGGACCTGGACCGGGTCCGGGCGCTGGCGGGGGAGCGGGTGTTCTACCTGGCCAGCGACACGACCGGGGTGGTGTGCTTCCCCACCTGCCACAACGCGCGGCGCATCACGCCCGCCCACCGGCACGGCTTCCGCGACCTGGCCCAGGCCCGCGCCGCCGGGTACCGGCCGTGCCGCACCTGCCGTCCCGGTCAGGAGGCCGTCCGGTAGCTCAGAGGGGTTCGGTCGGGTAGCGCATCAGGAGCGTGGCACGGACGACGTCCGGCCCGTGGGCCCGGTAGCCGTGGGGCACGTCGGAGATCCACGAGATGTGGTCACCGGGGCCGGCGGTCAGCGGCTCGCCGACGGGCCCGGCGCTGAGGGTGCCGGTGAACACCGTGAGGTGCTCGCTGACGCCCTCGTGATGGGCGGGCGAGGTCTGGGTGAGGCCGGGCGGGACACGCAGGCGGTAGAGCTCGTAGGTGACGCGGTCGTCCTCGAACACTTCGAGCAGTTCGGCCTCGATCGCGGTGCCGCGCATGATCTGCGGCTCGGGCGGGGTGTCGAGAATGGCCCCGATCGGCACCCCGAGCTGGGCCGTGATCGCCCAGAGGGTCTCCAGCGTGGGGTTGCGCGTGCCGGTCTCCACGCCCGAGAGCGTGGCCTTGCCGATGCCGGCGCGCTTGGCGAGCTCGGAGAGCGAGACGCCGCGCGCCTGCCGCAGCCGCCGCAGCCGGTCTCCCACCACGCGAGGGTCGGCGTCGATCGCCGGCTGCGGTTCCATACCGTCATGTTGCCGCAGATGTCCTGCTCAGGCATCGCCCGGCCGCAATTCGGTCGCCGGGCAATCCCGTAGTCACTGACCAGGGGCGTGCGCGCCGTGGCCGGCCGGGTGTTTGGCCCGTCCGGCCGGAGCGGGCGGGCACCGCCGAAATCGGGCGGCGCTCACAACGCCCGGATCCAGGCGGGCACCTTGTCCTGGATCGATCCCAGCCGGTCCACCAGGTCGTCGCGCCAGTTCACGTGCACGACGTAGCTGAGTACGTGGTGGAGCAGCCGCAGGCGGGCGATCGGCGTGGCCTGGGCGGGCGCCGAGTCGAGCCCGTACCCCTCCAGGGCGGCCCTGGCCAGGCCGGCGTGGTCGAGGTCGTTCGCGCCGTCGCTGAGGAGGTGGTGCATCAGCAGTTCGCCGGTGAGCCACGAGATGTCGAAGTCCGCGGGACCCGCCGTCAGCGTCTCGCCGGTCAGGATCGTCACCCCGCCCGTGGCGGTGCTGTGCGGGAACACGCCGGACAGGGTGGGGTTGCCGTGGATCACCCGTTCCGGGCGGGCGCACAGCAGGCCGCACGTCTCGGTCAGCTCCGTCCACATGTCGGGGCCGAGCCGCCAGCGGGCCTGCTTGTACAGGCGCTGCGCGTTCCCGCGGGCTCCGTCGCGGGCGTTCCCGCCGCCGGAGCGCAGCCAGCGCAGCAGGCGGCCCAGCTCCGGCATGCCGGTGGGGATGCCGCCGGGGATGGGTAGGTCCGTCAGCTCGCGCAGCGCCGCGCCGGCCGCCTTCAGGGCGGGCGGCAGGAGGTGGGCGGTGGTGGAGAAGGCCGCGGGCCACAACATCCGGTCGATGAGCGGGACGGGCTGCGGGACGGTGAAGCGCAGCGGCGCCACCGCGGTCTCCGGCAACTGGAACGAGCCGGGCAGCGGGAACGAGCCCTCCGCCGCGCGGCGGCCCAGCGGGGACAGCCGCAGATCGGTCTCGCGCAGCGGGCCCGGCTCCCTGATCACCAGGTAGCCGCCGTCGTCCGTGCCGCAGATGGTGGTACGCAGATACCCGGCGCCGTACCGGGTCAGGACCCGCTCGCTCATCGTCGCTCCAACGCTGACCGGCCGCTGGGACGCGTGCGATCGGGACACGTGAGATCGGGGCGCGCGGGCCGGTCGCCGGGGCGAGTGCGGCCGGGGCGGATGCCTGTCGTGGGGGCGGCGGGTGGGTGGTTCAGGGCCGCGCGGGCCTCGTCCGGTAATTCCGCCACGTCGTCATGGGGTGCGAGCATTTATTCTCATCCAAGCGTCTACCCCGTGAGCAGCGGTCAGGCGGAGGTCATCCCGAATATCGCGCACACGGCCGCCCGGTCTCATGACCGACTTATCCCCCGGTCGATCTCGTGGATGTCACTGATGTGGATGTAGCCCGTCGCGACCAGCTCTCGGCCGCCGCGGCGTGCGTGGACGCCACTCTGCCGATCTCCCCTCGATTTACGAGCAAATCGCGGTCAGGTGGTGGATGGGGACTTTACCGGGGACGTCTGGGCATGTCTATGAATTACGCCACACCTGTCGTATATATAATTTCTACATATGCCGGAGTGGGCGAATTTCACGGAATGTCGTTTGCCTGTTTCGTCAGGTGTTCGCCTTGACGCGGGCGGCCGGGTGATGAAGATCGACACACGGTGAGCGCCCAGATTCTGGCAGTTGCTGCTGCGACACATGGGGCATACCGCTACGATTCCACAGATGTCCGGTTCGACAGGTGTGACGGCACCCCCGCGACCTGGGCCTACGTCGGCTCAGCAGATGCCGTCGCCGTACTCGCTGCCCCTGCACGCCCTTCGCCTGGCGGGCAAATGCGCCCTGCCGTTGATCTGCTGGTTCGCCGTCGGCGAGCTGGCGCACTACGTGCTGACGTACGCGGCCGTCGAGGTCGCCTACGGCGACTGGCGCCAGGTCCGGCTCGTGGCCGTCATGACCCTGCTGACGCTCGTCATCCTGGCGGCGATGACGGTCACCACCGGCATGCTGCACGCCCTTCGCGGCGCCCTCTGGGAGATCCGGGCCAGGTCCGAGGAGGGGGTGGCCGACGAGCGCTTCTTCCGCACCCTCGACCGGGTCGCGCCCGCCTTCGCGGTGCTCTACCTGGCGTGGGGCTTCCACGTGGAGGACGCCCGCGACATCTTCCAGATGGACCTCTTCCACCACTTCTACGACCAGACGGAGGCCTCCTGGTTCGGCGAGGACTCCGACGTCGGACGCGGGCTCACCGACCTCGACTGGCGGGTGTCGCTCGGGGCGATGGTCGCCATGTTCGGGCTGAAGATGCTGTTCGCGAAGCTCGTCGAGAAGGGCAGGGGCGGCTTCTACGGCTTCGCCGCCGCCTTCTCCGAGTTCGCCTTCGTCTTCTACGGGCTGAACGCCACGGTGGCCTTCGCCGACGCCCGCTCCGAATGGGTGTCGCACCGCAGCGTGGTCGAGGGCACGCAGGAGGTCTGGGCCGAGGCCCAGGAGAGCCTGCCGATCTGGGACGCCGTCACCGGCTGGTTCGGCGAGATCTGGCCGCTGTTCCTGGACGCCGTCGCGGTCCCCCTGGCCTGGCTCACCGTGGCCATGCTCGTCTTCGGCGCCTACTCCGACGAGACCCGCTCCCTGGTCAAGGGCACGCGGCTGGAGCGGGGCGTCGATCGGCTCGAAGACAGCCACGACCTCACCCAGAGGTCGTTCGACCAGGTCACCGGCGGGTTCAAGGACCGCTGGCTGCCGCTGGCCAACTCGCTGCGGACGGTGTTCCGGGCAGGCGCGCCGCTGTTCGGCATGATGTGCCTGTGCTACGTCGGGGTGATGGTGGCGGGCGAGTACGCCGACCGCGGGATCCGGCACCTCGTCGGCACCGAGGCGGAGTGGGTCTGGACCTACCAGGGGCCGGTGCTGCACTTCGTCCAGCAGATGGTGGTCAGCGTGCTCACCATGGCGCTCCTGGCGGCGACGTACGACATCGCCGCCACCCGCGCCCGCCTCGGCGGAGAACCGCTCAACGACGTCTGAACACCAGCACCTCGTTGTCCTTCTCGGCCTTCTCCATGGCCTCCCGGTCGAACAGGTCCTCCGTCGGCGTGTCCGAGCGGTAGGCGCTCGGCCGGAAGCTGAGCTGAACCTCCTCCGCCACGGGGGTCGGCACGATCGCCAGGCCCTCGATCCGGTATTCCCGGCCCACCACGAGCTTGTCGGTGGGCTGGTCCCCGACCGGCTGGGCCTCGACCGCCCAGGTACGGCCCGCGGCGTCGCGCAGCTTCATCTCCGAGGGCGCGGCGGTCATGGTGGCGCTGGCCGCGTCCACGACCTTCTTCGTGATCACGATCTTCATCCAGGTCGCGTTCTCGCGCGGCTTGCTGCCCTCGGGGGCCTTCGTGGGGGTGACCGTCCCCCGGTACTCGATGTTGTGCACCTTGCCCGCCTGGCCGGCGGTCACGAAGGTCTCCTTGTTGTTCTCGCGGGGGGTGGTCTTCATCTCGTAGAAGAGGTAGCCGTCGTAGCTCTGGGCGGCGGTGGTGAGCAGCGTGGCGACGATCGCGCCCACCGCGACGAGCGCCGTGCGGCGGCGCCTGCGGCGGGGCGACGGCGTGGGCGTGGGGCCGCCGGGCGCGGCACCGGGCTGCTCGGGGTGCGCGGCCTCCTGCCCGCCCGCGAACTGCGGACCACCGGGCGGCTGCGCGCCGGGCGGCTGTGCCCCGCCCGGAAACTGCGGGCCGCCGAGCGGCTGCGCGCCGGGGGGTTGGGCCCCGCCGGGGAACTGCGGGCCGCTGGGCGGCTGCGTCCCGGGGTACTGCGGAGCGCCGGGGAACGGCGGGCCAGGCGGCTGCGCGGCAGGGGCCTGGGAGGCACCGAACACAGCCGCGCCGGCCGCACCGGCCGCACCGAGGGCGGCTCCAAGCGCGGCACCGTGCGCAGTTCCGTGGACATCCCCATGACCCGCCCCGTGACCCGCTCCAGGCC
>NZ_SSXE01000221.1 GCF_021699195.1 Nonomuraea sp. MG754425
CGCCGGGGCCGGCGCGGGGGCTGCCTCCGGGGCCGGGGCGACGGCGCCCGGCTGGCCGTTCTCGTCGATGATGGCGAGCTCGGCGCCGACTTCGACCGTTTCGTCCTCGGCCACCACGATCTTGGTCAGCACACCGGCGGACGGGGACGGGATCTCGGTGTCGACCTTGTCGGTCGACACCTCGAGGAGCGGCTCGTCGGCCTCGACGCGCTCGCCCTCCTTCTTCAGCCAACGGGTTACCGTGCCCTCGGTAACGCTCTCGCCGAGCTGGGGCATCTGTACGGAGACCGGCATCGTTATTCTTCTCTCGCGTTCTGATCTCGAGGGCTTGACTAGTTGTGTACGTGCAACGGCTTGCCGGCCAGGGCCAGCATCGCCTCACCCATGGCCTCGGACTGCGTCGGGTGTGCGTGGATGAGCTGGGCGACCTCTGCGGGCAGGGCCTCCCAGTTGTAGATGAGCTGGCCTTCGGTGACGAGTTCGCCGATGCGGCGGCCCACCATGTGGACGCCGACGACGGGCCCGCCCTTCTCGGCGATCACCTTCACCGCGCCCGCGGTGCCGAGGATCTGGCTCTTGGGGTTGCCCGCCAGGTCGTAGACCTGCTCGACGGTCTCGATGCCGCGCTCGGCCGCCTGCGCCGAGGTGAGGCCCACCGAGGCCACCTCGGGGTCGGAGTAGGTGATGCGCGGCACGCCCGCGTAGTCGATGGGCGGCGGGTTGAGCCCCGCGATGTGCTCGGCCACCATGATGCCCTCGGCGAACCCCGCGTGTGCGAGCTGCAGGGTCGGGATCAGGTCGCCGATGGCGTAGACGCCGGGCACCGAGGTCCGGCAGTGCTCGTCGACCACGACCGCGCCGCGCTCGATGACGATGCCCTGCTCCTCGAAGCCCATGCCCGCCGACACCGCGCCGCGGCCGACCGCGACCAGCAGCAGCTCGGCGTCGAGGGTCTTGCCGTTGGCCAGGGTGACGACCACGCCCGTCTCGGTGGTCTTGGCGCCGTCGAAGAAGACGCCCAGCTCGTACTTGATGCCGCGGCGGCGGAAGGCCCGCTCCAGCAGTTTGGAGCTGGACTCCTCCTCGGTCGGCAGCAGGTGCGGCAGCGCCTCGACGATCGTCACCTCGGCGCCGAACGAGCGGTAGACGCTGGCCAGCTCGACGCCGATGACGCCGCCGCCCAGCACGATCACCGACGAGGGCACGCGGTCCATCCGGAGCGTGTGCTCGCTGGTGATGACGCGCTCGCCGTCGATCTCGAGGCCCGGCAGCGTCTTGGGGGCCGAACCCGTGGCCAGGACGACGTTGCGCCCCTCGTAGACCTCCGGGCCGACCTGGACGCGCCCGGGGCCGACGAGCCGGCCCTCGCCCTCGACGATCGTCACGCCCGCGGCCTTCAGCAGGCCCTGCACGCCCTTCCAGGCCCGAGTGACGATCTTGTCCTTGAAGGCGTGGACGCCCTGGACGTCGATGCCCTCGAAACGCGCCTTGACGCCGAAGGACTCGCTCTCGCGGGTCTCGTCGGCGACCTCGGCGGAGTGCAGCAGGGCCTTCGTGGGGATGCATCCCCGGTGCAGGCAGGTGCCGCCGATCTTGTCCCTTTCGATGAGGACGACCGACTTGCCCAGCTCAGCCGCCCTCAGGGCGCAGGCGTAACCGCCGCTGCCGCCCCCTAGGACGACGATGTCATAGGCCACGGGAAGGCTCCTTGTCGGGGTGTTCGTGATGCCGTCATCTTTTCATTTGTTTCAGATGCTCGCGTGCCGCTCTGCGAGTCCGATGAGCGTGCGGGTGATCGCGCCGGTGCCGCCCACCGGGGTGTAGCCGTGCGGCTCGCCCTTGTTGAAGGCGGGGCCGGCCATGTCGATGTGGGCCCAGCGCACCCCGTCGGGCACGAACTCCTTCAGGAAGATGCCCGCCGCGAGCATGCCGCCCCAGCGCTCCGGGTGGAGGTTGGCGATGTCGGCGACCGGGCTGTCGAGGCCCCTGCGCAGTTCCTCCGGCAGCGGCATGCCCCACGCGCCCTCGCCGGCGGCGCCCGCGGCCTCGACCACGAGCTCCCTGACGGCGTCGTCGTTGGCCATGACGCCGGCCGTGCGCCAGCCGAGCGCGACGATCTGCGCGCCGGTGAGGGTGGCCACGTCGACGATCAGGTCGGGGTCGTCCTCGGCGGCGCGGGCGATGCCGTCCATGAGGACGAGGCGGCCCTCGGCGTCGGTGTCGAGCACCTCGACGGTCTTGCCGCTGTAGCTGTGCAGCACGTCGGAGGGACGCTGCGCGGTGCCGCTCGGCAGGTTCTCGGCCAGGCAGAGGTAGCCGACGGCGTTGACGGGCAGGCCGAGCCGGGCGATGCCGACCAGCGCGCCGAGCACGGCGCCCGCGCCGCCCATGTCGGACTTCATCCACGCCATGGACGCCGACGGCTTGAGCGACAGGCCGCCCGAGTCGAACGTGATGCCCTTGCCCACGAAGGCGAGGGTCTTGGTGGCCTCGGGGTGGCGGTAGGCGAGGCGGACCAGGCGCGGCGGGTTGGCCGAGCCCTGGCCGACGCCGACGATGCCGCCGTAGCCACCGGCCCTGAGCTGCTCGTCGTCGAGCACCTCGACGCTCAGCCCGGCCTTGCCGCCGACCTGCTCGGCGATCTCGGCGAACCGGGCCGGCCACAGGTCGGACGGAGGCGTGTTGACGAGGTCGCGCACCAGGCAGACCGACTCGGCCAGCACGCCCGCGCGCTCGGCCGCGTCCGCGGGCTGCTCCGAGAGCACCGTGAGCTCGGAGACGGGGGCCTGCTGCTCGCCGTCGGTGCGGTAGCGGGCGAAGGCGTAGGCGCCGAGCAGGGCGCCGAGCGCGACCGCCTCGGCCTGCTCGGCGGTGCCGGCGGGCAGCGCGAGCGCGGCGCGGGAGGTGCCGGCCAGGGAGCGTACGGCGGTGCCGGCGGCGCGGCGCAGCTCCTCGTGCCCGGGGGAGCCGCCCAGCCCGACCGCGACCAGCAGCGGGGCGGCGACGGCGCCGAACGTCGGCAGTTTGGCCAGCTCGCCGGGCTTGCCGGAGAACGCCACGGCACGCAGGGACGCCGCGAGCCTGCCGCCGAAGGCGGACTCCAGGGACTCGGCGCTCACCGCGGGGACGGGGCCGTCCTGGCCCGGCAGGAAACCGACGATCAACGCGTCGGTGTCGACGGAGAGTGGATCTGCTGAGTTCAGCCGCACAGTGGTCACGTAAACCGATGCTATCCACGGTTTCTGCGTACTCACAAACAGGGGTTCATCCCACCAATCGCTGGTCAGCACCATCCGATTAATGGTGCTAGTCTCATTAGCACCATGTTGCTGACGCTCGACCTCAATGACGCGCGCCCCCTCCACGAGCAGGTGGCGAGCGCCATCCGCCGCGCCATCGGCGAGGGCTCCTACCGGACAGGCGACCGCCTGCCGCCGGCCCGCGACCTCGCCGTCGCGATGGGCATCAACCCCAACACCGTGCTGCGCGCGCTGCGCGACCTGCGCGACGAGGGGCTCCTGGAGTTCAGGAGAGGCAGGGGCGTCAGCGTGGCGGGCCGCGCCGACGGGCGCGCCCTGCTCACCCAGCGGGCGCGCGAACTGCTCGAGGAGGCCAGAAGGTACGGCTACAGCCGTGACGACCTCATCACCATCTTGGAGGACCTGACGTGAGATCCCGTGTGATCGCCGGCGTGTGGTGGCTGCTCGTGGCGGCCGCCCTGCTCCTGGCGCCCCTGGCGCTGCGCGACCGGCTGCCCGACCCGATGGCCACCCACTGGGGAACAACGGGGAGCGTGCCCGACGGGTCGAGTTCGTTGACGGGGTTCGTGATCACGATCCAGGTCATCTGGGCGGGGTTGTGGGTGCTGTTCTTCCTCCTCGGGCGGCAGGCGCGCGTCCGGCGTCCGGCGCGGATGACCTTCTCGGCCTGCGTGTTCGGGACCGGCGTGCTGATGCTGTCCGTGGCCGCCTCGACCCTGAGCGTCAACCTCGACGCCGCCACCTGGCGCGACGCCCTGCTGCCCGCCTGGCACATCCCCGTGGCGCTGGCCGCCACGGCCGCGACGATGGCCCTGGCCGCCTACCTGGTCTCGGAGCCCGCCGACGACCCCCGGGCCGAGAGCCAGGCACGGCCCCAACTCAGGCTCAACCCCGGCCAGCGGGCCGTCTGGGTCAGCCGCGTCGTCAACCCATGGCTCACCGTGGCCATGTTCGGGGCGCTGGTCGTCACCGTCGTCACCGTCGCGCTGGCCTCCACCGGGGCGGCCGGGGACCCCGTACGCGTGATCCTGCCCCTCGCCGTCATCCTGCTTCTCGCCGGGCTGGTGAGCATGGCCGTCTCCGTCCGGGTCCGCGACGACCTGATCACGATCGGCTTCGGCCCGCTGGGCTGGCCGGCGCGCCGGATCCCGCTGTCGAAGGTCGAGTCCGCCTGGTCGGAGCAGCGGCAGCCCGGCGAGGTCGGCGGCTGGGGCTTCCGCGGCCTGCCGGGCAACGCCACCATCATGCTGCGCGGCGGCGAATGCCTGGTCCTCGGCTACCGCTCCGGCGGCAGGCTGGCGATCAGCGTCGACGACGCCGAACGCGGCGCATCCCTCATCAACGCCCTCATCGCGGAGCGAGTTCAGCCATGAAAAGACCCCTTCTCATCTTCGTCGTCCTCGCCTTCGCGCTGTCGTGGGCGGCCGCCCTGCCCCTGTGGTTCGCCGGCGGGCTGAGCTCACCGCTCATGCAGCCGCTCGGCGCGCTGATGATGTTCACGCCGAGCCTCGGCGTGCTCGGCGTGTGGGCCGTCAAGCGCACGCCGTTCCGCCAGTGGGCCAGGGAGACCGGCCTCACCCTGGGCGAGCGCAGGGGGCGTACCGCCGTGCTGGTGCTGACGGCCTGGCTGGGCGTGCCGCTGCTGGTGTTCCTGGCCATGGGGATCAGCGCCGCCGTGGGGCTGGTCACCCTCGACCTCGAGCACCTCAGCCTGCTGCGGGCGGGCCTGGAGTCGAGCGGCGGCGGCCAGGCCCCCGCCGACCTCACCACGCTGGCCATCGTGCAGGTCGTGCTCGCCGTCGTGGCCGGTCCCGTGCTGAACGCGATCCCGGTGCTGGGCGAGGAATGGGGCTGGCGCGGCTGGCTCGTGCCCCGGCTCGTCGGCAAGGACGGCGTGCTCGCCGGCCTGCTCCTGTCCGGCTTCATCTGGGGCATCTGGCACGCGCCGCTCACCATGCTCGGCTACAACTACCCGCGGCTCGGCTCGTGGGCGGCCCTGGTGTTCATCGCCTTCTGCGTGCCGGCCGGAGTGGTGATGGGGTGGCTGCGGCTGCGTACGGGCAGCGTGTGGCCCGCCGTCGTGGCGCACGGCTCGCTGAACGCCATCGCCGGCGTCGCGCTGCTGGCCGGGGACGCCGCCGACCCGCCGAACGAGCTCCTGGCCGGCATCACCGGCGTGGTGGGCTGGCTGCTGCTCGCGATCATCGGCGCGGCCCTGCTCCGCTTCTCCCCGGTACGTCCGCCGCAGCCCGCCGGGCCTGCAGAAACGCCTGGGCCGGAGGAGCCCGCGGAGCCCGCTCAGACCGCGGAGCCGCGCATCTGAGCCGCGTGCGCCCGGCTCAGTGAAGGATCGCGCACACCACCAGCGCGGTGGCCGTGGCGGTCTCGACCAGCGCGCCGAGCACGTCCCCCGTGACGCCCCCGAGCCGGCGCCCGGCGTGGCCGAGCAGCAGCAGGGCGGCGCCGAGCCCGGCCAGCGCCGCCACCGGCGCCACGATCACCCCGGCGAGCCCGAGCCCGGCCCCCGGCGGCCCGGCCGGGCTCAGGCCGTTCAGGGTGCCCAGCGTGCCGAGCCCGGCGGCGGCGAGCAGCGCGGCCACGGTGACCAGCCAGGCGGCCGGGCGGCGTACGGTGCCCGCGACCATCGCGCCCAGGCCGCCGGGCCGGGCGGCGGGCACGCCCGACCGGCAGGCCCACGTCAGCGCCAGCCGCCCCGCCACGCACGCCGTCACCAGCGCCCAGAACCCGGTGGCGGCCAGCGCCGCGGCCTGGACCAGCAGGGTCAGCACCAGCGTCAGCACGCCGAACGGCCCGATGTCCGATTTTTTCATGATGTCGAGCGCCGGCCCGGCCGGCTTGCCGCTGCCCAGCCCGTCGGCCAGATCGGCCAGTCCGTCGAGATGCAGGCCGCGCGTGAGCAGGGCCAGCAGCCCGAGCGCCAGCGCCGCACCCAGCAGCGGCGGCGCGGGCAGCAGCAGCGGCAGCCCGGCCAGCGTCCCGAGCAGCAGGCCGACCGCCGGGGCCAGTGTCATCGCCTGCCCCGCGACCTGCCGGTCCACCCGATCGACCCGCACGGGGATGACGCTCAACGTGCCCAGGGCGAACCTGAGCCCGTCCGTAAGCCGCATAACGCAGGATCCTAGGGCCCACTAGTGTGGCGGGATGCACGTGGTTGAACTGGAAGGCGTAGGTGTCCGGGTTGTCGGCAAATCGCTGCTGGACGGCGTCGATTGGCAGGTGGACTACGGCGACCACTGGGTGATCCTCGGCCCCAACGGCGCGGGCAAGACGACGCTGCTGTCGCTGGCGGCCGCCGTCCGGCACCCCAGCGAGGGCACGGTCAAGGTGCTCGGTCACCGGCTCGGCCAGGTCGATCTGCGCGAGCTGCGCCGCCACCTCGGCCTGGTCGCCTCCAGCCAGCGGCTGATCGACGAGGAGCTGATGGAGGAGGAGGGCGCCACCGCGCACACCGTGGTGCTCACCGGCCACACCGGCACGAGCGTCCCGCTGTGGGACAGGTACGGCGACCCCGAGCGCGAGCGCGCCCACCGGCTGCTGGCCGACCTCGGCTGCAAGGACCTGGCCGAGCGCAGGTTCCGCGTCTGCTCGCAGGGGGAGCGGGCCAGGATCAGGGTGGCCAGGGCGCTCATGGCCGACCCCGCGGTGCTGCTGCTCGACGAGCCGTTCGCGGGGCTCGACCTGCCCGCGCGCGAGGACCTCATCACCGCCGTCGAGGACCTCGCCGCCACCAGGCCCGTGCTGACCACCGTCACGGTGACCCACCACCTGGAGGAGGTGCCCGCCACGACCACGCACGCCATGCTCATGCGCGACGCCAGGGTGCTGGCCGCCGGGCCGGTCTCCGACGTCCTCACCTCCGCCAACCTCAGCGACTGCTTCGGCCGTCCGCTCCAGGTCGACCGCCTCGACGGCCGCTGGCACGCCAGAGCGGTCCGCCCCTGACCGTACGGCCTGAGCAGGCGGCTCAGAGCTCGAACAGGCGGCCGGCGGCCACCAGGGCCACGTACTCCGATTCGGCCGCCAGGCGCTCGTTCAGCCGCCCCAGGACGTCCCTGAACGCCCGGCCGCTCGCCGTCGCGGGCACCACACCCATCCCCACCTCGTCCGACACCGCCACGATCGGCCCGGCCGCCTGACGCCACGCCGTCACCAGCTCCTCGCAGCGCGTGACGACCGGCGCGCGGTCGCCCTCCCAGGCCCCGTGCTCGTCGAACACCGCCGCCACCCAGGTGCCCAGCCCGTCGATCAGCAGCGGGCCGGTGGCCGCGCGGATCGCGGTCACCAGATCGGTGGTCTCGCACGTGGCCCAGTGCGCGGGCCTGCGCTCCCGGTGCGCCCGCACCCGATCCGCCCACTCGCCGTCGCCCGCGCCGCCCGGACCGGTGGCCACGTACGTGACGTGCGGCTCGGCCGCCAGCCGCAGCTCAGCCTCGGCCGACTTCCCCGACCGCGACCCGCCCAGCAGCAGCGCCCGCCCCGCCGGGCGGGGCGGGACCGGGCGCGCGTCGAGCCCGCGTCCCGGCCGCACGGTCAGCTCCGTGCCGTCGGGGACGGCCAGCGCCCCCCACAAGGCCAGCCGCCTGGACAGCTCCTCCTCCGACCGCACCCGGTGATCGAGCCCGGTCGCCACCACGGCGGTCGTCTCGTCCACCAGCCCCGCCCGCCGCAGCTCCCCGAGACGCTCCGGGCGGTCGAGCAGGTCGATGAGCACGACGTCGTACCTGGAGGGGCCGCCGGAGGGCACGGGCGCCCCCTGGGGGAGGCGGAGCAGGTGGCAACCGTCCGGGGCGGTCAGCCCCAGCCCGCCGGCGTGGACCCGGTACCCGGCGGGCGGGCCGTCGAAGGGGAAGGGCACCGCGCCGTCCACGACGAGGCCGAACGGGCGGCGATGACCGGGGGACAGGGCGGAGCAGGACGCGCAGCGGCAGCCGGGCCGGGGCCAGCCCGCGTCGCCGGCCGTGCCGGTGAGAAGGAGCTTCACCGCGCCGAGCGTACAAAGAGGACGCGCCCGGCCGGGCCCCAGGGGGCCGCCGTCGCGACACGATCCGTGCGCGGGATCGATCGACGTCCAAGCTCGGGAGTAGGGTTCCAGTGATTGTGGAGGGCGCGCCGGCGAACCTGTGGAAAAGGAGCGTATGGCATGACATGGCGGTGGCGTTATGAAAACGCGAATGGCGGTGAGGTGACCGACAGCCCTTTGCCTCGGGAGGTTTTTCCGAGCCAGGCGGACGCCGAGTCCTGGCTCGGCGAGAACTGGCGTGACCTGCTGGAGTCCGGGGTCGAGCAGGTCGCGTTGCTCGACGAGGATCGCGTCGAGTATGTGGGATTGTCATTGCGTCCGGAGTGAGGTCCGGACGGACGAAAAACCCCTTGAGCGCATTCGTGGCTCAAGGGGTTTTTGTTATGACGGGCGTCAGGGGCGCTTGGGCGGGCTCTGCGTCTTGGCCGGGTCGCGCTCCACGGTGGAGCCGAGCACGTCGTCGATCCGCTTCAGCACGTCGGCCTCCAGGGTGACCCCGGCCGCCTTCACGTTGTCACGCACCTGCTCGGGCCGGGTGGCCCCGACGATGGCGCTGGAGACGTTCGGGTTCTGCAGCACCCAGGCCACGGCGAGCTGCGCCATGGACAACCCCAGGTCCGCGGCGATCGGCTTCAGCTCCTGGACGCGGTTGAGCACCTCGTCGTTCATGAACCGGGAGATCATCGCGCTGCCGGACTTGTCGGTCGCGCGGGAGCCCTCCGGCGGCTGCTGACCGGGCAGGTACTTGCCGGTCAGCACGCCCTGCGCGATCGGCGACCAGACGATCTGGCCCACGCCCTCCTGCTCGCACAGCGGCACGACCTCGGACTCGATGACCCGCCACAACATGGAGTACTGCGGCTGGTTCGACACGAGCCGGTCGAAGCCCATCTCGTCGGCGATCTTCAGCGCCCGGGAGATCTGGTCGGCGTTCCACTCGCTGACGCCGACATAGAGCACCTTGCCCTGGCGTACGAGGTCGTCGAAGGTCTTGAGGGTCTCCTCCAGCGGGGTCTCGGAGTCGAACCGGTGCGCCTGGTACAGGTCGACGTAGTCGGTCTGCAGCCGGCGCAGCGAGGCGTTGATCGACTCGGTGATGTGCTTGCGGGACAGGCCGCGGTCGTTCCTGCCGGGCCCGGTCGGCCAGTAGACCTTCGTGAAGATCTCCAGCGACTCCCTGCGAACCCCCTTCAGCGCCCGGCCGAGCACCTCCTCGGCCTTCGTGCCCGCGTAGACGTCCGCGGTGTCGAACGTGGTGATGCCCTCGTCGAGCGCCGCCGCCACACACTGCTTGGCGGCGTCCTCTTCCACCTGAGAGCCATGGGTGAGCCAGTTGCCGTAGCTGATCTCGCTGACCATGAGACCGCTGCGACCGAGGTGACGGAATTCCATGGGTCTGACCTTAATCCCGACACATGGGGTGATCCGATTCGGGATAGGGTGCGCGACGTGCTGAAGCTCGTACGGTTCGCGCTCACGACGGCCATCCTGACCGCGATCGCGGTACGGCTGCGCCGCCGCGCCCGCACGCCCGGACGGCCACCGGTCCCGCCCGCGCCGGCTCCGGCGGCCCGGGGCGCGGGGATGGGCCTGGTGTGGGCCGGCATCGCGGTGATCGTGGCGCTCGTCCTGACGGCCGCGCTGCTGCCGGGGCGCGCGAGCGAGGACACGCCGGAGCCGCCGGACGGCCCCGGCCGGGCGCGGGCGGCCCGCCAGGAGATCCCGCAGAGCCCGGCGACCCCGACCTCGACCCTGACTTCGACTCAGGCCCCGGCCGCGGTCCCCGACTCCCGCTGCTCGCCCGAGCCGCGCCCGGTGACCGTGCGGCCCGTCGACCCGAAGGTCAGGCGGGCTGTGAACCGGCAGTGGCGGCGCGTCGAGCGGTGGCTGAAGGCGAACGCGCCGCGCACGTACCGCACGCTCGGCGCGCCCGGCAGGGCCCGCACGATCGCGATCGCGGAGTCCCAGATGGGCGTGGACTTCCCCGACGACCTGCGCGCCTCCCTGCTGCGCCACAACGGCTCGCGCGGGCCGGACGCGTTCGGGTTCGGCTTCTGGCCCGGCGGCGCGGCCAACCTCGGCACGCGCGACATCAGGGACGCCTGGCGGGCGTCGTGCTCCGGGGAGCGCACCGGGGCGGAGCGCCTGATCCCGTTCCTGCGCCAGGCGCGGCCCGGCGCCTACGCCGTGGTCGACTCCGCGGGGGGAGCCGTCGGCTGGGACGACCAGGACTCCGCGACGGCGCCCGGCGCGGCGTCGTACTACGCGCTCATGCGGACCGTGGCCGACGCGCTCGAGCGCGGCACCCCGGTCGGCGACCGGCGGCCCGCGGTCGAGCGGGGCGTGCTGCGCTGGCGGGACGCGGGGTAGAGCCGCCGGCGGCGGCCCGCACGACCCCTGCGCGCAGTCACTTCTTGGGCGGCACCGGCTTTCCGCCGGGCAGCACCGTGGGCGGCGGGAAGCGCAGCTTGCGGATCTGCAGCGCCCGCATGGCCGCGTAGAAGCCGACGCCCCTGACGCTCTCGTCGGGCAGCTTCTCGGCCACCAGCTTCTTGACCTTCCAGGCCACGTAGACCGACGTCGCCAGCACGCCGATCATCATGATCGGCCACCCGATCGTGACGACGTAGCCGAGCACCTGCTGGCGGATCGCCATCGGCCAGGGAACCCAGGTGGCCAGCAGGATCACCAGGGAGAACGGCAGGAAGTACTGGCTCGGCAGCCGGCGCGAGTCGACCCACTCACGCGCGAACCTGCGCGCCGGCCCCTTGTCACGAACGGGGAAGTACCGTTCGTCACCGGCGAGCATGCCCTGACGGGCCTTCTCGCGCTCATTGGCCTGTTTGGCCCGCATCTGCCGGTAGGCCGCCTTGCGGTCCTTCGGCGCGGAGACGTACTGGCGCCGGCTGCCTTCGGCATCCCGGCGCTTGGGTGTGGGACGACCTTTACCCTGGGGCTTAGGATCGTCAACGGGGACGGGGGTGTCGTCCACGGAGGTTTGGGAACGGCGTCGCAACACGACGTCAACCCTACCTGTAGTGCAACTTAGTGACGCCCTCGTGCGTTATGCGTAGGGTAATCCCAAGGCGGTTGCGCTGCATTGGGATTATCACCAGCACCACCTAGAAGGGGACGGCCGACGCGCATGAGCGTGATGAAGAGACTTTCGATGATCTTCAAGTCGAAGGCCAACAAGGCCTTGGACAAGATGGAGGATCCGCGCGAGACCCTTGACTACTCCTATCAGCGGCAGCTCGAGCTGTTGCAGAAGGTGCGGCGGGGGGTGGCCGACGTCGCCACCTCGCGCAAGAGGGTGGAGTTGCAGATCACCGGGCTTGAGAAGCAGTCTCAGCGACTGGAGGACCAGGGCCGCAAGGCGTTGTCCGTCGGCCGCGAGGACCTCGCCCGTGAGGCGCTGCAGCGCCGCTCGGGCCTGCAGACGCAGATGGCCGATCTCAAGGTCCAGCATGACAACCTGCAGGCCGAGGAGGAGAAGCTGACCACGGCTTCCCAGCGGCTGCAGGCCAAGGTCGACTCCTTCCGTACGAAGAAGGAGACGATCAAGGCCACCTACACCGCCGCCGAGGCGCAGACGCGCATCAACGAGGCGTTCTCCGGCATCTCCGAGGAGATGGGCGACGTCGGTCTGGCCATACAGCGTGCCGAGGACAAGACGGCGCAGATGCAGGCCCGCGCGGGCGCGATCGACGAGCTGCTGGCCAGTGGCGCGCTCGACGACTTCAGCGGCACCCGTGGCGACGACATCCAGACCGAGCTCGACCGCATGGGCGGCGGCATGGACGTCGAGCTGGAGCTGGCCAGGATGAAGTCCGAGCTGGGCCAGGGCCCGGCGCCGAAGACGGCGATCGAGCAGGGCCAGCAGCAGCCGCAGCAGGCCCAGCAGGCGCAGCCGCAACAGCAGAGCGGTCCGACCCAGCAGTACCGTCAGCCTGGGGAGGGCGCATGATTGTCAGGATCATGGGCGAGGGTCAGGTGGAGATCTCCGCCGACGACATCTCCGTTCTCAACGAACTCGACAGCGAGCTCGAGGCGGCCATCGACTCCGACAACGAGTCGATCTTCCGCGTCAAGCTGCTCGCGTTGCTCGACAAGGTGCGCCACGTGGGCAAGGCGCTTCCCGACGACAGCCTTGAGCCGTCAGAGCTGATCCTTCCCCCCGCGGACGCCTCGATCGAGGAGGTCCGGGAGATGCTGGGCGACCAAGGCCTCATCCCGGGCTGATCCCGTGCGTACGCGGTTCGCGTCCGATCGTGGCCTGACCAGCCGCATGGTCGTGACGATGTTCCTGCTGGGGTTGCTCTACGTGGTGTTCGTCGGCGTCCTGATCGCCCTGGGCGTGCAGGCGCTGACGGTCCTGGTGCTGGCAGGCGGTCTGCTGCTGGTGCAGTACTTCTTCTCCGACCGCATCGCGTTGTTCGCGATGCACGGGCGGGAGGTCTCACCGCAGGAGGCCCCTGAGCTGCACGGGCTCATCGACCGGCTGTGCGCGCTGGCCGACATGCCCAAGCCGCGGGTGGCGATCGCGGATTCCGACGTCCCCAACGCGTTCGCCACCGGCCGCAACCAGAAGAGGGCGGTCGTCTGCGTGACGACCGGCATCCTGCGCCGCCTGGAGCCGCACGAGCTGGAGGGCGTGATCGCCCACGAGCTCTCCCACGTCGCCCATCGCGACGTGGCCGTCATGACGATCGCCTCGTTCCTCGGGATCGTGGCGGGGCTCATGACGAGGTTCGCGCTCTACTCCGGTCTCGGCGGCCGCCGCAACGGCGGCCAGGGCGGTGTGCCCGTCGGCGCGATCATCCTGCTGGTCTCCGTCATCGTGTACGCGATCAGCTTCCTGCTCACCCGCGCCCTGTCGCGCTACCGGGAGCTGGCGGCCGACCGCGCGGGCGCCCTGCTCACGCAGCGCCCGTCGTCGCTGGCCAGCGCCCTGACCAAGGTGAGCGGCGAGATGGCCAGGATCCCGACCCGCGACCTGCGGGAGGCGGAGCCGTTCAACGCCTTCTACTTCGCCCCGGCGCTGGCCAAGGGGGCGACGCTGGCGAACCTGTTCTCCACGCACCCGTCGCTGGAGCGCCGGCTCGAACAACTCGCCGACATCTCGCGGCAACTCGGAAGGGGCTGACAGGCACACATGGGGTGGCTCGACGCGCTGCTCGGACGGTCGAAGCCGGTCGAGCCCAACCTCGACGCGCTGTTCTCGCTGCCGTCCGCGGCCGTGACGCTGCAGGCGGCGACCGGGCTCGCGCCCACCGGCCTCGGCTCGGTGGCGTTCCGGCCCGCGGAGGGCGGCGCGTTCGCCACGGCGGAGAGCGACGCCAAGGCGCTGCTGGGTGAGCGCGTCGAGGAGTCCGACGACGGCTACGGCTACACCTGGCTGCTGGTGCGCCGCCCGCCGGACGCGCTCGGCGACCTGGTCACCGAGTTGCACGCGGTCAACTCCACGCTGGAGGGCGCCGGGTTCGGGCCCTCGCTGCTGTGCTCGCTGGTGTCGTTCGCCGACCCGCGTGGCAGGCGGCTGGCCGTCGTCTACCTGTACAAGCGCGGCACCTTCTACCCGTTCGCCCCGCTGCCGGGGCAGAAGCGGGACAATCAGCTCGAACTGCAGGCCAGAGGGGCGCTGGAGGGCGACCTGCCGCTGGAGAAGGATCTCAGCAGGTGGTTCCCCGTCTGGGGTGCTCCCGGGCTCTGACGGGGTCGCTTATGAGGTGCGGTGGCATGGAGTGATCTAATCGTCACGTGGAGCGAAGGTTGTTCGTGCTCGCCGCATCCGCGTTCATCGTGGCGGCGGTGCTCGGCAGCGCCTGGGTGACGGGCCAGTTCACCACGCCCGCCGTCGACAGGACCGAGGGGTTCGTCAGCGAACTGGCGGCCCGCGACCAGCCGTGGACACGCCTGTTCCGGATCAGCGACGCGCTGTCGGGGCTGGCCTGCCTGGCCGGGGTCGCGCTGGTGCCGAGGGTGGCCAGGGAGTGGCCGGGCTGGCTGGCGCTGGCCGGGTACGCGCTGTTCACCTTCCTGGCCGGGGTTTTCCCGCTCGACTGCGCCACGCTGAGCAACCCCCTGTGCGGGCAGCGCGGGACGTCGTTCGCGCACCTGGCGCACACGCTGGCGGGGGTGCTGGGCACCGTGGCCGTGCTGGCCGCCATGGCGCTGCTGAGCGTGTGCTGGCGCTCGCGGGTCTCGCTGTTCTTCACCGCGCTGACGCTGGCCGCGACCCTGGTGACCGCCGCCGCGCAGGTCGTCGGCCACGGCGTGGGGCTCGCGCACCGGGCCCAGCTCACGATGATCGCCGTCTGGCTGGTGTACGTCGCCCTGCGGCTGCTCGTCGGCGAGGACCCGTACGAGGAGGCGGGCCCGCGGATCGCGCCCGGCCGCATGGGCGGCGTGGGCGGCGCCCGGGTGCGTACGGACGACGTGCCCGCCTGGGGCGGGCCGGAACACGCCGCGGACGCCGCGACGGCGGGCGGCGCCCCCGGGCAGGCGGCGGGTCCGGCCGCCGGGTGCGGCCGGCCCCATGTCGTCGTGCAGGGCACGGGACCGGCGGTGCTGATCACGGCCGGCCCCGGGGGCGCCTGGTTCCACTGGGACGAGGTGGCCGGGCGGCTCGCGGGCGCGCACCGCGTGATCCGGTTCGACCGCCCCGGACTCGGCCTCAGCCCCGGCC
>NZ_SSXE01000222.1 GCF_021699195.1 Nonomuraea sp. MG754425
CCCCACACCCCTGGCCCCCATGCATCTGGCCCAGCTCAACCTCGCCCACCTGCGCGCCCCCGTCGAGAGCGCCGAACTGGCGGAGTTCGTCGCGCTGCTCGAACCGATCAACGCCGTCGCCGACGCGGCCCCCGGGTTCGTGTGGCGGCTCAAGGAGAGCGAGAGCGACCCCACCGCCACCGTCGCGCACGACTACGGCGGCCACCTGCTGATCAACTTCTCGGTGTGGGAGTCGCTGGAGACGTTGTGGAACTACGCCTACCGCAGCGAGCACCTGGCCGTGCTGCGGCGGCGCAGGGAGTGGTTCCTGCGCATGGCGGAGCCGTCGATGGTGATGTGGTGGGTGCCCGCCGGGGACATCCCCACGCTGGACGAGGGCATGCGGCGGCTGGAACGCCTCAAGAGCGAGGGCCCGAGCCCCGCGGCGTTCACGTTCAAGGACTCCTACGACAGCAGCGAGGCCGCCAGCCTGCCCGCCGCGGCCGAGGCCAGGAAGTAGGCCAGGTCCTCGTCCAGGCTCCGGCCCATCGTCGACAGCCGGACCGGTGACGTCTCGAGCGCCTCGCGCAGGCCGTCCACCGGGACCGGGACCAGGCGGTGCCGGACGGCCAGCAGCTCGGCCTGGTCCCTGACCCGCTCGCCCAGCTCGCCCGGCAGCTCCGGCACCGGCACCTCGGCCGGGGACAGCGCGACCCGGCCGTAGGCGGTCAGCGAGTGGTGCGAGACGCCGTAGTGGCGCTCACGCAGGTCTCCCTCGCTGACCCGCAGCGCCGCCACCGGCCGCCCGCGCAGCACCCCCGCCGCGTTGACCGCCTCGCCGGCCGCCACCCCCGAGAAGCCCCAGCGGGTGCCCGTGCCCAGGTTGCCCGGCCCCTGCGTGACGATCGCCACCTCCGCCTCCAGCACGTGCCGGGCCGCCAGCAGCCCGGTGTGCACGGTGACCGCCTCGACGTCGCCGCCGAACGACTGGCCCACCGTCACCACCCCGGCCAGCCAGCCCACCTCGCGCAGCCGGGCCGCCGCCATCGAGAACCAGACCGGCAGCGCCCCGCCGTCCTGCATCACGTACGCCACCCGCGCGCCCGCCCGGCTCGCGTACAGGCCGCACAGGATGGGGGCCAGCGCCGAGTGCAGATCGGCCACGACCACCGGCATCCCGTCGATCGAGTCGGCCTCCCGCAACCGCTCGTGATACGGGGAATCCTGCTCGTCGGCCCCCTGCACCGTGGCCTGCAGCGGCGTGTACCTGGCCTTCACCAGGTGCCCAGGACCCTGCGGATCTTCCGGCAAACGGTTCGGGACGGCCACCACCATGGCGTAACCTCCCGTACCGAGACCCATCGCGAGCGCGGTCGTGTTGAGCAGCACGTCATCGCCGGGTTCGGGACGGCCCACCAGCGCTGGATACGCCAGCGCCCGGCACTCCCCCTCGGGTACGGTGACGTCCAGCTCCATCGCTCCCGGCCACTCGCGTCGGATCCGTACAACCTCGCCTCTGCGCCATCTGATCACGGGGGCAGGGTAGCGTCGATGAAGGAGGAGTGAGGCAGATGTCGCGCCGGAAGACAGAACGGTTGCTCAATCTGGTGATCTGCCTGCTCGCCACCCGGCGCCCGCTGTCGGCCGAGCAGATCCGCCAGGCCGTCCCCGGCTACGACCGGGACGGCGACGAGGCGTTCCAGCGCATGTTCGAGCGGGACAAGAACGAGCTGCGCGAGATCGGGATCCCCATCGACGTCGTCCGCGACCCGTGGGAGGACGAGCCGGGCTACCGGATCGAGCGGGAGACGTACGAGCTGCCCGAGATCACCCTGGAACCCGACGAGGCCGCCGTGCTCGGCCTGGCCGCCCAGGTGTGGCAGCGCGCCAGCCTGGCCGAGGCGGCCTCGGGGGCGCTGCTGAAGCTGCGCGCCGGCGGCGTGGCCACCGACCAGCCCATCGGCACCGGGGCGCTGGAGCTGCGGGTGGACACCCGCGACCCGGCCTTCCCCGCCCTGTGGAACGCCGTGCGCGACCGCCGCGTGGTCCGCTTCGACTACCGCGGCGCCGGCAGCGAGAGCGTGCGCAGCCGCACCGTGGAGCCGTGGGGCGTGGTCAGCCGGAGCGGGCGCTGGTACCTGGCCGGGTACGATCGCGACAGGGACGCCCCGCGCGCCTTCCGGCTCAGCCGCATCGCCGGCCAGGTCGCGACGGTGGGCAGGGCGGGCGTCGTCGAGGTGCCCCCGGGCGTCGATCTGCGGGCCATGGTGGGCTTCCCCGACGAGCCGAGCGACGAGCGGGTGGCCGTCGTCCGCGTGCGCCAGGGGGCGTGCGAGGGGCTGCGGCAGCTCGCCAGGGCCGTACGTCCTGGCGACGGCGGGTGGGACGAGGCCGAGCTGGCCTTCACCGACCCCGACCGGCTGGCCGGGTGGATGGCCAGCCTCGGCGCCGACGTCGAGGTGGTAGGGCCGCCGGACGCGCGGGAGGCCGTCATCCGGCGGCTGAAGGGGGCGATGGCATGACAGCCGCGATCACGGCGGCGGGGGAGGGGAGCCGATGAGCGGGTCCGCCGACAGGCTGCCCAGGCTGCTGGCGCTGGTGCCGTACCTGATGTCCCATCCGGGGGCGCAGGTCGGCGAGGTGGCGGCGGTGTTCGGGCTGAGCGAGAAGCAGCTCATCGACGACCTGCAGCTCGTCTGGATGTGCGGGCTGCCCGGCCACACCCCGGGAGACCTCATCGACGTCTCCTGGGACGGCGGCGAGATCCTCATCGACAACGCCGAGACCATCGCCAGGCCGCTGCGGCTCGGCATCGACGAGGCCAGCGCCCTGCTGGTGGCGCTGCGCATGCTGGCCGCCAGCCCCGAGCTGGCCGAGGTGCGGGGAGACGCGCTGCCGCGGGTCACGGCCAAGCTGGAGCGGGCCGCCGGTGACGGCGCGGCCACCGTCAGCAGCCAGGTCTCCGTGGACGTCGACGCCGCCCCCGACGCGCTGCCGCGCGTGCGCGAGGGCCTCACCAGGGGCCGGCGGCTGTCGCTGCGCTACTACGTGCAGGGCCGCGACGAGGTGACGCCGCGCGAGGTGGACCCGATGCGGATCGTCGTCGTGGACGGCCGCGCCTACCTGGAGGGCTGGTGCTACCGGGCGGAGGCGATGCGGCTGTTCCGCCTCGACCGGGTGCTCGGCGTGGAGGTGCTCGACGTGCCCGCCGACCCGCCCGCCGGGGCCGAGCCCCGCGACGTCACCGCCGGCGTCTTCCGTCCCTCGCCGACCGACGAGCTGGTGGAGCTGGAGCTGAGCGCGGCCGGGCGCTGGGTGGCCGAGTACTACCCGTGCGAGCAGGTCACCGAGCTGGGCGAGGGCCGGCTGCGGGTGGCGCTGCGGGCCCGCGACGAGGACTGGATACTCAAGCTGGCCCTGCGCCTGGGCGACACCGGCCGGGTCGTCTCGCCGCCGGACATGGCCGAGACCGTACGCCGTGAGGCCGGGCGCGCCCTGGCCCTGTACGCTCACCAGTCATGACGTGGATCTACCTGTCGGCGGGGCTGGGCGTGGCCGGGCTGATCGTGCTCGCCGTCGCCGGTGCCCGGGTCGTCGCCGCGGCACGTAGTCTGAATGCGGAAATCGTCGCGGCGAAGGCCCAGCTCGAGCCGGGGCGGGCCAGATTGACGGCCCGGGGGGATGAGACCACGCCGCGGGCAGCGTACGATCGTGGCTGAAACAGGCATTTGCTAGAAAGGGCGATTCATGCCGAACCTCGGAGTCCCCGAACTTCTCATCATCGCGCTGGTGCTCGTGCTGCTGTTCGGCGCCAAGAAGCTGCCCGAGATGGCCCGCGGCGTCGGCCGGTCGTTGCGCATCTTCAAGTCGGAGACCGCCAAGCTGCGCGAGGACGACGACGACACGCAGCACACCGTCCAGGCCCAGCAGGCCCCCGTCCAGCCGCAGGCGCAGCCGCAGCCCGCCGCCGCGCAGCCGCAGCAGCTCCAGGCCTCCCCGGCCCCCGCACCCGCCCCCGCTCCGGCGCTCTCGGCCGAGGAGCAGGCACGCCAGCTCGAGGAGCAGGCCGCCAGGCTGCGCGCCGGCGCCGCCGCGCAGGCCGCCGACAAGCACGCCTGAGCCCCCTGTCCCTCCTCGTCACCTGGATTGCTAGATGACGCTGCTCAAACGGTCCAGCCGGCCCACGCGTGATCCCGAGGGCCGCATGCCCCTCATGGAGCACCTGCGCGAGTTGCGCAACCGGTTGCTCATCGCGATCGCCGCCGTGATCGTCGGCATCGTCATCGGATGGCTGGTCTTCGACCCGGTCTGGGCCGTGCTCAAGGCCCCCTACTGCGAGACCGCTGCCTCACAGCAGCTCAACGGGGAGTGCAGCCTCGTCTACACGGGCATCTTCCAGTCCTTCTTCACCACCTTGAAGGTCTCGTTGCTGGTCGGGCTCGTGCTCGCCTCGCCCGTCTGGCTGTACCAGATCTGGGCGTTCGTGACCCCCGCGCTCTACCGCACCGAGAAGCGCTACTCGATGGCGTTCCTCGCGCTGGCCGTCCCGCTGTTCGCCGGCGGCGCCGCGCTGGCCTACTTCATCATGGACACCAGCCTCGGCATCCTGCTGAGCTTCTCCCTCGACGGCACCGTCGCCACGATCGGCATCGACGAGTACCTCGACTACGTCCTGATCATGTTGCTGATCTTCGGCGTCTCCTTCGAGCTGCCGTTGCTCCTGGTGTTCCTCAACATCATCGGGGTGCTGTCGCACGCGGCCGTGAAGAAGCACCGCCGCACGGTCATCTTCGTGATGTTCGTCTTCGGCGCCGTGGTCACCCCCGGCGGCGACCCGCTCACGATGATGGCGCTGGCCGCGCCGATGATCCTGCTGTACTTCCTGGCCGAGCTGGTCATGTACCTGCGTGAGAAGCGCCGGCCGAGCACCGAGGACTTCTCCCACCTGTCCGACGACGAGGCCTCGCCGCTGGCCGAGAACTCCGCGCCCGTCGGCGATCCCACGCCTGTCGGCGACCCCACGCCCGCCGATGAGGAGCCGCCCGGCACGGACAAGCGGTAAAGGCATTCCGGTTCCGCCCGGCAAGCGATAAATTCCGGGCGTGTCCTCCTCTCCGGAACTCGTCCTGCTCGTCAACCCCGCCGCGCGCGGCGGGCGGGGTCTGCGCCTGCTCGAGCCCGTGGCGCGCCGGCTGCGCGCCGGAGGGGCCGAGCTGTCGGTGATCGTCGGCGACGACGCGGCCGACGCGCTCGAACGCGCCTGCACGGCCGTGTCCGAACGACCCGACGCCCTGGTGGCCTTCGGCGGCGACGGCCTGGTGCACCTGGCGGCGCAGGCGGTCGCCGGCACCGACGTGCCGCTCGGCATCATCCCCGCGGGCACCGGCAACGACTTCGCCGCCGCCCTCGGCCTGCCCCGCGCCGACCCCGTCGCCGCCGCCCGGACCGTGCTGCGCATGAAGACGCGCCTGCTGGACGCGGCCCGCATCCGTACGGGTGCGGCCGAGGAGGTGTTCGCCGGGGTGGCGTGCTGCGGCTTCGACTCCCGGGTCAACGAGCGGGCCAACCGGCTCACCTGGCCGCCGGGCAAGGCCCGCTACCTGGTGGCCACGGCCCGCGAGCTGGGCTCGTTCCGGCCCGTCCCGTTCCGGCTGACGCTGGACGAGGAGGAGGTCGTCGAGACGGAGGCCATGCTGGTGGCGGTGGGCAACACGCGGTCGTACGGGGCGGGCATGCGGGTGTGCCCGGACGCCAGGCCCGACGACGGGCTGCTGGACGTGGTGGTGGTCGGCGGCGTGTCCAGGGCGGAGTTCCTGCGGGTGTTCCCCGGCGTGTTCCGCGGCACGCACGTGCGGCATCCGGCGGTGTCGGTGCGGCGGGTGCGCAGCGTGCGGGTGGCGGCCGAGGGCATGGTGGCCTACGCCGACGGCGAGCGGGTGGGGCCGGCCCCGGTCCACTGCGAGGTGCTGCCCGGGGCGTTACGCGTGATCGTTTGACGGTCGGACGGTACAGGATCCGGATCCGTGGCCGGAATGGGCGGGACGGACCGGAATGGCGATTTCGGTAGGCTGACAGGTATGACAACTCCAGCGGAACGCTACGCGGCCTTCCGTCAGAAGCACGGGGACGACGGGGCCGCTCTCAGATCGTTCCGAGGTCTGTACGACTTCGAGCTGGACGACTTCCAGCTCGACGCCTGCCGTGCCCTGGAGGCCGGCGACGGGGTGCTGGTGGCGGCGCCCACGGGGTCGGGCAAGACGGTCGTCGGCGAGTTCGCCGTGCACCTCGCCCTGGAGCAGGGCCGCAAGTGCTTCTACACCACGCCGATCAAGGCGTTGTCCAACCAGAAGTACAACGACCTGGTCAAACGGTACGGCACGGCGAAGGTCGGGCTGCTGACGGGCGACAACAGCGTCAACGGCGAGGCGCCGATCGTGGTGATGACCACCGAGGTGCTGCGCAACATGCTCTACGCCGGGTCGGCGACGCTGGCCGGGCTGGGCTTCGCCGTGATGGACGAGGTGCACTACCTGGCCGACCGGTTCCGTGGCGCGGTGTGGGAAGAGGTCATCATCCACCTGCCCGAGTCGGTCAGGCTGGTGGCGCTGTCGGCGACGGTGAGCAACGCCGAGGAGTTCGGCGAGTGGATGGGCGAGGTGCGCGGCGACACGACGGTGATCGTGGACGAGCACCGGCCGGTGCCGCTGTGGCAGCACATGATGGTCGGCAACCGCGTCTACGACATGTTCATGACCGACGACCTGACGCCGCGCATCAACCCGACGCTGATGCGGGTGACCCGCGACGCCGAGCGGCTGACGGCGGGCCGGGGCCGGCGCGGGTACGGCCGGCCGCAGCGCTCGCGCCCGCCGGACCGGGTGCAGGTGATCGAGAAGCTCGACTCCGAGGGCCTGCTGCCGGCGATCACGTTCATCTTCTCCCGGGCGGGCTGCGACGGGGCCGTGCAGCAGTGCCTGCACGCGGGCATCCGGCTCACCACCGACCGCGAGCGCCACGAGATCAGGCAGCTCGTGGACGAGCGCACCGCGCACCTGCCCGACGAGGACCTCGCCGTGCTGGGCTACCTGGAGTGGCGCGACTGCCTGGAGCGGGGCCTGGCCGCGCATCACGCGGGCATGCTGCCGGCCTTCAAGGAGGTCGTGGAGGAGCTGTTCACGCGCGGGCTGGTCAAGGCGGTGTTCGCCACCGAGACGCTGGCGCTGGGCATCAACATGCCGGCCCGCAGCGTGGTGATCGAGAAGCTGGACAAGTGGAACGGTGAGGCGCACGCCGACCTGACGCCGGGGGAGTACACCCAGCTCACCGGGCGGGCCGGGCGGCGCGGCATCGACGTCGAGGGGCACGCGGTGGTGCTGTGGCAGCCGGGCATGGACCCGCTGTCGGTGGCGGGCCTGGCGGGCACCCGTACGTATCCGCTGCGGTCGAGCTTCCAGCCCTCGTACAACATGGCGGTCAACCTCGTCGGCCAGTTCGGCCGGGAACGCGCCAGGACGCTGCTGGAGGAGTCGTTCGCGCAGTTCCAGGCCGATCGGGCGGTCGTCGGGCTGGCCAAGCAGTTGCGCAAGCACGAGGAGGCGCTGGAGGGCTACCAGGAGGCGATGACCTGCCACCTGGGTGACTTCCCCGAGTACGCGGAGTTGCGCCGGCGCCTGTCCGACCGCGAGGCGGAGCTGTCGCGCCAGCGGGGCGCGGCGCGCCGGGCGGCGGCGGTGCGGTCGCTGGAGGCGCTGGAGCCCGGCGACGTCATCCGGGTGCCGGGCGGGCGGCGGGCGGGGCTGGCGATCGTGCTGGACCCGGGCCGCAACCCGCGCGGTCTCGGGCCGAGCCCGCTGGTGCTGACGATCGGCAAGCAGATCAAGAAGCTCGACCCGGCCGACTTCCCGGTGCCGGTGGAGCCGCTGGAGAAGCTGCGCATCCCGAAGAACTTCAACGGCCGCTCGCCCAAGGAGCGTGCCAACCTCGTCTCGACGCTGCTGGCCAAGCTCGGTGACCGCGACCTGGGCAAGCCGGTCAGGGCGCGTGACCACGCGGTGGACGACGACGAGATCAGCGAGCTGCGGCGGCGGATCCGGCAGCACCCGTGCCACGGCTGCGACGAGCGCGAGGACCACGCCCGCTGGGCGGAGCGCTACCACAAGCTGCTGCGCGAGACCGAGGGGCTGCGGCACCGGGTCGAGGGGCGCTCGCACGTCATCTCGCGGACGTTCGACCGGATCTGCTCAGTGCTGGAGCAGCTCGGCTACCTCGACGGCGAGGCGGTCACCGACGAGGGGCGGCGGCTGGGCCGGCTCTACACCGAGCTGGACCTGCTGACGGCCGAGTCGCTGCGCCAGGGGCTGTGGGAGGAGCTGGAGCCGGCCGAGCTGGCGGCGTGCGTGTCGGCGCTGGTGTTCGAGTCGCGGGCGTCCGACGACACCCGTCGTCCCAAGATCCCGGCCGGGCGGGCTCAGGACGCGCTGTCGGCGATGATCCGGCTGTGGGGCGAGCTGGAGGGCATCGAGTCCGACCACGGGCTGTCCACGATCAGGGAGCCCGACCTGGGGTTCGCGTGGGCGGCGTTCCGCTGGACCAAGGGGCACGCCCTCGACGCGGTGCTCATGGAGGGGATCAACGGCAACGAGCTGGCGGCGGGTGACTTCGTGCGGTGGGTCAAGCAGTTGATGGACCTGCTGGGCCAGCTCGGGAACGCGGCGCCGCCCGGCAGCAAGATCAAGCAGACGGCGGGCAAGGCGGTGGACGCGATGCGCCGGGGTGTGGTGGCGTACTCGTCGCTGACCTGAGCCGTCCGGAAGATGCTCCTGAGAACTGGTTCTCAGGAGCATCTTTTGTTGTCCGCTGACCTTTCCGTGCCTTTTTACCGTTGGCCTGACGCCTTTACGCGGTCGCCGCGAACGCCTTTCCGCGCTGGTTTTACCGGTCAAGACTCATTGAAGTCAGCGAATATCTGCTGATTTAGAGCAATTCGGGTGCTAGTGTCCGAATTGTCAGTGTTCAGCCAACGGGGGAGGAATCATGGCGAACACCTACCTGTCCAAGGCCGGATTCCAGGTGGGATGGGGGTGCCGTCGCCGGCGCCGCTGTTTCCGTAGGTGGAGCTGCTGCCACCGCAGGTGGTGGGGGTGCTAGAGCGCTCCGTTGAGAGCCGGCGGCTGAGCCGCCGGCTCTCATTGAGCGCCTCCGGCCGTGAACTCGCACCGGCGATCCCGTTTCGCCGCACCTTCCGCGAGTTCTGGCCGGACACGAAAGGACTGCGGCGATTGTTCGCGGCCGGAGTGGTGTTCGCCATCCTGGCCGCGCTCTGCGAGGTCGCCGCGATCCGCCTGTTCGGACATATCACCGACGAAGTGCTCACGACCCGCAACCTGGCGGGTTTCTGGGGGCCCGCGTTCTGGTGGCTCGGGCTCGCGGCGCTGGCCGGGGCGGCGTCCTTCGGCGGGGCGTACCTCACCGCGCTGGGCGCCGAACGGTTCCTGCTGGCCCTGCGCGACCGCGTGTACGCGCACCTGCAGACGCTCGCCCCCGACTTCTCCGAGAAGCGGCGGCTGGGCGACCTCATGGCCCGCCTGACGGACGACGTCGAGGCCATCGAGGAACTGGTCGGGTCCGGACTCGTCAAGGCCATCACCACGGTCGCCAGCGTGGTCTTCTTCGCGGGGGCGGCCTTCTTCATCCGCTGGGACCTCGCGCTGCTGACGATGGCGCTGGTCCCGCTGTTCCTGGTGGTCTCGAAGGTCTTCGCGGCCCGCTTCAGGACGGCGGCGGCGCTGGAACGCGCCAGCAACGGGGCGATGAACAGCGTCCTGGAGGAGGGGCTGGCCAACCAGCCGCTCGTGCAGGCCTACAACCGGCAGGGCGCCGAGTCCCGGCGGCTGCACGGGGAGGGCCGGGGCTGGTTGCGCGCCAACATGGCCCAGGCGTGGCTGGCGGGCCTGTACGGCCCGGTGGTCCAGGTCATCGAGACGGTCTGCCTGATCGTCATCCTCGGGTTCGGCGCGTGGGAGATCGCGGCGGGCCGGCTGACGCTCGGCGGGCTGCTGGCCTTCGCGGCCTACCTGGCCCTGCTCTACCCGGCCGTCCAGGGGCTGGGGGAGCTGGCGCTGAACGTGTCGGAGGCGGCGGCGGGCTCGGACCGGGTCATCGAGATCCTGAAGGCCAAGCCCACCGTGACCGACGCGGGCGACGCCGTGGCCGTGGGCAGGGGCGAGGGCCGGATCGCGTTCGACCGGGTCGGCTTCGGCTATCCGGGACGGGGCCGTCCGGTGCTGCGGGACGTGTCGTTCACGGCCGGGCCCGGTGACGTGGTCGTCCTGGCCGGGCCCAGCGGCGCCGGCAAGTCCACCGTGGCCAAGCTGCTGCTGCGCTTCTACGACACGGACGAGGGGCGCATCCTGCTCGACGGCGCCGATCTGCGTGACCTGACGCGGGAGTCGCTGCGCGAGAACGTGACGATCCTGCACCAGGAGACGCTGCTGTTCTCCGGCTCCGTACGCGACAACATCGCCTACGGACGTCCCGACGCCTCGCTCGACGAGGTGCTCAGGGCGGCGGAGGTGGCGGGGGTGCACGACTTCGTCAGGCTGCTGCCCCAGGGGTACGACACGCCGGTCGGGCAGCGGGGCCGCCTGCTGTCGGGCGGGCAGCGGCAGCGGATCGCGATCGCCAGGGCCGTCCTGCGCGACACGCCGGTGCTGGTGCTCGACGAGCCCACGAGCGGGCTCGACGACGACACGGCCGCCCAGGTGATGGGGCCGCTGCGGCGGCTCATGGCCGGGCGTACGACGCTGCTCATCACGCACGACCTGCGGCACCTGCCGGACCGGGTGCGCGTGGTGGCGCTGGAGCCGGTGCCGAGGCAGGAGCGCATCCGGCTCAAGCGGGTCGGGGTGCCCGCCCGCTCGGTCCGCTCGGCCGTCCGGGGGACGCCGGCCGGGCGCGAGGGCGCGCCCTCGCCCTAGCCGGTCGGTACGCGCGGCGCCCGTCCCACGCGAGTGGGGCGGGCGCCGTCGTGTCGATCATCAGAGTTCGGGGTGGTATGTCCGGTAATGCGGTCGATAGAATCGGAGAGCTTTCTCCGTTTGTCTCGAAGGCAGGTCGAAGGCAGGGGCCATGGGTGACGACCACAGTGCCGCCAGGCCGCTGCGCGCCGACGCCCGCCGCAACCGCGAGCGGGTGCTGCAGGTCGCGCAGGAGGCCCTGGCCAGCGACGGGCTGACGATCTCCTTCGACGAGATCGCCCGGCGCGCCGGGGTCGGCGTCGGCACCGTCTACCGGCACTTCCCGACCAAGGAGGCGCTGGTCGAGGCGGTGCTGCTGGGCCGGATCGAGGGATTCGTGGCCGACGCCCGCGCGCTTTCCACCGCCGAGGACGCGGGCCGGGCGTTCTTCGGCTGGTTCGCCCGGGTGGTCGAGCAGGCCGCCCCCAACCAGGCGCTGTGCGACATGCTGGACGCGGGCTCCGGCATGTCGCTGCCGCCGGGCTCCACCCTGGCGGGCGACCTCGCCGCCGCCCTGGCCCGGCTGCTGGCCAGGGCCCAGCGGGTCGGGGCGGTACGCGCCGACCTGGCCGCGCAGGACGTCCACGACCTGCTGCGCGGCTGCCTGGCCGCCGAACGCCGGGCGCTGGCCAGGGGCGGCGCGGTGCGGATGGCGGAGATCGTCTGCGAGGGCATGCGGGCCAGGACGTCCGCGCCGCCGGCGGCGTTCTGAGCGCCGGGGGGCGTCGTCACGTGGCGAGGGTGAAACGGACCTCGCGGGTGGCCGGGTCGGCCCGGGACAGCCGCACCGTGACCTGCTCGCCCAGCGGCAGCGCCCCGTCGCAGCGGGCGATCACCGCCGGCTCCACGAGCTGCACCTGCCCGCCGCCGCGCCGCTCGTCCACGTCGATCACCACCGCCTGGAACGCCTGCCCGACCCGGTCGCGCAGCAGGAACGCCTCCACCAGGTCCACGCACGCCCGCTCGACGCCGCCGGCGCGCCGGCCGGAGGCCGACATCAGCTCCGGCAGCGCCGCGAGCGCCGCCCGCACCCCGGACGGGACCGGCTCGCCGGCCGCGACCGCCAGGCACACCTCCGTCGCGTAACGGTCGACCAGCCGCCGCAGCGGGGCCGTGACGTGCGCGTACGGGGCCCCGACCGCCGCGTGCTCGGCCAGCCGGGGCGGCGCGCCGTCGAAGGCCACGTAGCCGGCGCCGCGCAGCAGCACCTTCGACTCGTGCATGAACGCCGCGTGCCGCCCCGTCTTCGGGTCCAGGCCGTGCACCACGTCGCCGTACCCCGCGCCCTCCGGCCACGGGACGTCGAGGGCCGCGGCCACCCTGCGCACCGTGGCCAGGTCGCCGGGACGCGGCCGGGGCAGCACGCGCAGCACGCCGATCTCGGCGTCGAGCATCATGGTGGCCGCCGCCATGCCGGTCAGCAGGGAGAGCTGCGCGTTCCACGCCTCGGCCCGCAGCGGCAGGCGGAACTCCAGGCGGTAGCCGCCGCCCTCGCGCACCACCTCCTGGTCGGGGGTGGGCAGGGTGACGCCGCCGCGCTCGCGCTCCAGCGCCAGCCGGAGCTCGCCGATCTCGGCCAGCAGTTCGAGCACGCCGTCGGCGGTGCCGGTGTCGTGGACGGCCTGCACGTAGTCGTAGTCGTAACGCTCGCGGCTGCGCACCAGGGCGCGCTCGACGTCGGCGCCCACCGTGCGGCCGTCGGAGTCGAGGTCGATCCGCCACACCACGGCGGGACGCAGCGCGCCGGGCAGCAGGCTGGCCGCGTCCTCCGACAGCACCGGCGGGTGCAGCGGGACCCGGCCTACGGGCAGGTAGACGGTCTCGCCCCGCACCCGGGCCTCGGTGTCGATCACGCCGCCGGGGCGGACGAACGCGCCCACGTCGGCGATCGCGTACCAGACGCGGTAGCCGGAGCGCAGCCGCTCCAGGTGCACGGCCTGGTCAAGGTCCATCGAGCCGGGCGGGTCGATGGTCACGAACGGCAGGTCGGACCGGTCCGCGGCGTCCAGCCTCGGCACCTGGGCCACCCACGCGGCCTCGTCGAGCACGGTGCGGGGGAAGCCGTCCGGCAGCTTCAGCTCCCGCCGGAGCCGTTCGAACCCGTCCTCCAGCTTGAGAGGTATCTGATCGGGGACCTGAATCGTAGGCACGCGTGACAACCTACCGGCGCGCGGCTGCGGCGGTCAGGCGAGGTGCTGGTCGAGGCCGGTGATCCGGAGCAGGCGGCGCATGGCGGGCGGCACGCCCTTGATGTGCAGCCGGGTGTGCTGGGTGGCGGCCTGGTTCCGTACGGAGACGAGGATGCCGAGCCCGGCCGCGTCGATGAAGGACAGCCGGCTCACCTCGATGACCAGCTCAGGGTGGGGCAGGCGGGAGCGGTCGGCCTCGCGCAGCAGGGCGAGCAGTTGGGTGCGGAACTGTTCGGTGGTGGCGATGTCGAGCTCGCCGGACACGCTCACGGTGAGCGTCCCGTCGTGGCGGCTGGTGGTCAGGTGTAGTGGATCCATCTCGGCTCCGCGCTCTTTCCGGGCCGGGATCGCCCCGTCGGTCGTGCGGACCAGCCCTCAGGCACCAGATGTCATGCCCGTGTCACTGAGAGCGACTGTGGGCTTCCGGAATGGAGTGTACATGTCTGTCCGCACGCATCGAGAGGGGGTTTTGATGGGGATGGAAAGGAGAATTCCTCAGGAAAACCATTTTGGGGAACAGGGGAAGAAATCTCACCTTTGACGGGGTTTCGGGCGTGCGGCTGCGGGACGGGTGTGCGAGGTTGTTGCCGGTGAGGCTGATCATATTTAGGGAAATTTCCCCATTTGTCGGGAGCGGTCACTACGCTGCTAGCCCTGTTCAGGTCCGAGGGGAAAGCGAACCGACATCGTGTTAATCGCAGTCGCAGTGCTGGCCGCCGCCGTGGTGGGCGCGGTGGCCTGGTGGCTCAGCCGGAACGGCACCTCCGGCGCGGATCCGGTGAGTGGGTCCGACGGGTTCGGGGCCGGGCGTGAGCGGAGCTGGGAACTGCCGCTCACACCCGAGGCCCGGGCGGCGTTCATGGAGGGTCTGCGGGCCCGGCACGAGGCGGGCGACGCCGTACGGGTGGACGGGGAGCAGGGAGTGCTCACCACGTACGAGCCGCCACGGCTCATCTCCCTGCACCTGCTCGCCGACGCCTTCGCGGCCCGGGGGGACGCCGCCCTGCACGACCCGCAGGAGACGGTCGCCGTCCTGCTGGAACGGTTCGCCGCCGCCGAACGTCCGGGGGTGCTGCACCTGCGGCCCGGCTGGCTGGAGGGTGAGGTGGACGGCATGGACGCCGCCCGCTTCGCCCATGCCGTGGGCGAGATCGTGCGTCCCGGCGGGTGGACGGCCGAGGCGGGCATTGGAGCGTTGCAGGCCACCGTGCCGGACAGCCCGGACGGCCAGGACAGCGGGGGCAGGGTGCTCACGCACGTCAACGGCACACCGATCAAGTCCCTCACCAGGGACGTCGCCGACGATGCGGACGGTGACCCGGCCGGAGGCATGGCGGGCGAGGTGGACCTCGCCGCAGGAGGCGCGCCGGCGGATGCGGGGACGGCCGCAGGGGGTGCCGCCACCAGGAGCCCTCTCGCGGGGAGCGCGACCACGGCGAGCGCCGAGCCGGGGAGTTCCGGAACCGGGAGTGTGGGCAACGGGGGTGCGGGCAACGGGAGTTCCGGTGCCGGGGGTGCGGGCCTGGGGAATGCCGGCACCGGGAGTGCCGGCCTGGGGAGTTCCGGCGCGGGGAGCGGTGCCTCGGGAG